>CAMHAM010000050.1 GCA_946183415.1 uncultured Prevotella sp. | reverse complement strand
TGGGGTCAGGCCCCAAAGTAAAGTCGCTCGCGACTGTACTTTGGCGCCAGACCCGAGGCCTACGGGGTCCACTTTGGCGCCAGACCCGGGGGCTGCGCCTTAATCGAGGAACGAACCGTAACTTTAACCATTAAAATCTTAAACGCGTATGACTAAAAAGGAAACTATCAAATGGGTTGTGCAGATCATCGCCTCAGTAGCGTCTGCCATACTCACCGCTCTTGGGGCTACGTCCTGCATGGAAATGTAGGAAAAAGTAAAAAAGTAAAAAGGTAAAAAGGTAAAAAAGTAAAAAGGTAAAAAAAGAGGGGCATCCGAATTGGGTGCGCCTCTATTTTTTTGCAACTTAGGGTCTGGCCCTACCAGTACTAATCACTCACCGATACTTTGGTGTCAGCGTCCATGTGTTGTCTTTGTAGGGCTTTACTGCTTCTTCGTCTGTTTCATCCACGCCTTCAGGCAAAGTAGTTGAGATCGTTAATTTTAGACGTCTATAAATACCTCCATTATCGACTCCTATATTTTCACCATCGAACGTGATTTGTCCGCCGTTGCTCAAATATGATGTTCCGATGACGGGGTATTCTCTATCGTCTTTTATAGCAGTAAGACTAACGAAGTTCTCACTCCAAGATATGCTGATATCACCGCAGGAACCATTATTCCCACTGCCGATGCCGACCTCACCGCCTTGTGCCGTGATGGTGCCGCCAGTGATGGTGATATCACCGCAGGAACCCAAAAGCCCACTGCCGATGCCGACCTCACCGCCTTGTGCCGTGATGGTGCCGCCAGTGATGGTGATATCACCGCAGGAACCATAAATCCCACTGCCGATGCCGACATGATTGCCTTGCGCCGTGATGGTGCCATCAGAGATGGTGATATTACCGCAGGAACCCCAAACCCCGCTTCCGATGCTTACATGGCTATCCTTGAGTGTGAGGTCGCCGCCCTGAATCTCGATGTCGCCACAGGTAATGTTTTCAGTGCTGCCGATGCTTGCAGAGGAAGTGCCTTCAGTCGTAAGCTTGCCATCGCCCGCGACGATGAGCTTTGAGCCATCGGGGCCTGCCTGGATGCAGGGAAAGTTCCTGTCGAAAGAGCGCACGGTGTTCTCGCCATCGAGGATGATGGTGGCGTTGCCTAAGCAGGTGAGTCCTGCCCACGTATCGACCAATATGCCTTGATCCTCGCCGAGGATCTGGGCGCCGCTGAGTATCACCTTTGCGTCGGGGGCTACCGACAGTTTGATGACGGTATTCGTGCCGTCGAGCGTGCCTGTGAGCACATCGCCATCCTTGAAGGTGTAGTCCTCGGTGAGCGTTGAGAGGTCGACGATGTTAGACCCTGCGCCAGGAGGAAGGCTCATGTCGCTGCCTTCATGGCTGCCACCATCATTGGCATCGCTGGTGGTGGGTTTCGTTGGGGTTTCTGCGGGGGTGTCTTCGTGACCCAGGAGGGCATCGACAAAGCCCGCACAGGAACTCATTGCAGCTGCGCCCAGCAGTAGGGCGGCTGCCATGGTCAGGTTCTGGATGGTTCGTTTCATGATGGTTTTATCTTAATGATTGATGATACGAGTGCAAATTTAAGATAATTATCCCATACAAGCAAGTTTTTTTTGTATTTTTTATTGGGGATTACTGGGGTCAGGCGCCAAAGTAAAGTCGCAGGCTTGCTGAGGTCAGGCCCCAAAGTAAAGTCGCTCGGTTACCGGAGGGATTACTGGGGTCAGGCCCCAAAGTAAAGTCGCAAGCGACTGTACTTTGGCGCCAGACCCGAGGCCTGCGGGGTCCACTTTGGCGCCAGACCCGAGGCCTGCGGGTTCCAATGCAAAAATGCAAAAAAAAGTTGTGGGTTTGGGATTTTGTTTGTATCTTTGTAACCGAATAAATTATTTAAAGATACAAGATATGAAAAGAAAGTTATTATTGTGTGTGATGGCACTGAGTTGGGTGCTGGCTTGCCCGACAATTGCCGCTAATGGTGCCCATGGTGAGGATGATGAGGATCCGATGGAGGTCTTTGTAGGCAAACAATTCATCGATCTGCAGCTGAAGGACTTCAATGGTCAGTCGCATCGGCTGAGTGAGTACGTAGGCAAAGGCAAATGGGTCTTGATAGACTTCTGGGCATCCTGGTGTGGCCCTTGCCGCGAAGAGCTGCCGGAGTTAGTTAAGGTCTATAAGGCTTTCCACACAGATGGCTTTGACGTATTAGGCATCTCGCTCGATGATGATACGCAGGCCTGGCAGAAAGCTGTCAAGAAGATGAATCTGTCGTGGAATCATCTTTCGGATCTGAGTGGGTGGGATTCTAAGGCTGTCGAGGTGTATAAAGTGCCGGGGATTCCTACAAACCTCTTGGTGAATCCCAAAGGAAAGATTGTTGCCAGCAACTTGACTATGGACGAGCTGGCCGATAAACTCAACGAAGTGTTGGGTCAATAATTACTCGTAGCGCTGGCGGTTGTTCTTGAAGATGAAGATGTTGACGGTGTAGTCGAAGATCAGCCAGACGGCGAGGTCGATGAAGAATATCCACATGGACCCGACGCCCATCCTGACGCCCATCACCGTTGCGAGCACAATCGCCAGCGACATCAGTATGAGGACAACCATCGCCCAGCGAGAGCCAAGCCCTGTGCGCAGCAGCTTATGGTGGATGTGGTTCTTGTCGGGAAGGAACGGGTTGTGATGATTCTGCAGACGGACGATGACCACGCGCACAATGTCGAACATCGGCAGCATCATTGTGGAGAGTCCGATGACAAGCATCTCCTTGGGGAAGGTCATCTCGGCATCGCCCACCAGATAGATGAGCAGGAAGCTGACGAGATAGCCCAGCGTGAGACTGCCCGTATCGCCCATGAAAATCTTATGACCTTTCTTCACATTGCCAAAGACGTTGTAGATCCAGAAAGGCAGCAGAATGCCCAGCATGCCGAAGGCAAGCACGAGGAAGAGGTGCTGCCCCTGGGTGAAGGCTGCCACGCCCAGCGTGGCCAGCGCAACGGACGTGATGCCTGCCGCCAGACCGTCGAGACCATCAATCAGATTGATGGCATTGGTGACGTAGACGACCACAAAGACCGTCAGCGGTATGCCTATCCACGCTGGCACCTCGTCGATCCAGAACAAACCAGCAAGGTCGTGGATCCATAGTCCTGACAGCGGGAACAGCAGGGCGCACGCTATCTGCACGAGGAACTTCGCCTGATATGTGACGCCTATCAGATCGTCGACCACTCCCACGAGGTAGAGCATCATCATGCCGACAAAGAGCAGCACGAAGCGGATGAACATCGTCGTAAGATTGGCTGTGAGATAAGGTATGCCGAGCTTCACCCAGAAACCAATGACCAGACAGACGCAGATGAGCAGAATGGGCAGGAAGGTGATGCCGCCAAGACGCGGAATGGGCGTATCGTGCATCTTACGCTCGTCGGGCATATCGAACAGCCGCTTGCGATGGCTCAGAATCAGTACTCTCGGTATGAACAGCCAGCCCAAGGCTGCCGACAGCAGAAATGACACTACAATCGAGTATGTGGTAATCAATAATTCATCCATGTTTGTTGATCTATCTTATCACGGTTCTTATTCTTGAAGTAACTGATGACAACCTGCAGCAGCAGCCAGCACGTCACATTGCCAATGAGCAGCAGCGACAGGTTCCACTCGAGCCATACGCCTATCACATTGAGCAGCACGAAGAAGGCCGTCACGAGGATGATAGTAACGAGGACGTAGCCGGGACTCATGCCGCCCATCATCAGACGATGGTGAATATGGTTGTTGTCACGATCGAACACACTACGGTTGTTGACGGTACGCATGATGGCCACGCGCACAACATCGAACATCGGCAGAAGGAGCGTTCCGAAGCACACCATGATGATGCCCTCGGGCAGGGTTTTGCCTCCCTGAAGACTCAGCGCCACAACGACGAAGGCCAGCATATAGCCGATGGTAAGTCCGCCCGTGTCGCCCAGATAGATATTTCGCCAGCCGATGCGCCAGCCCATCACGTTGCGCAGGAAGAAGGGAATGAGCATGCCCACCATCGCGGCACAGATCATCAGCAGGAACGGCTGCGAGGAGATGAAGGCCAAGATGCCAAGTACGGAGAAGGCCAGCATGGCCAGACCCGAGGCGAGGCCGTCGATATCGTCGAGCATCGGGATGGCATTCGAGATAAACCAGATGGTAATCATCGTGCCGATAATCCCCAACCATGCAGGCAGCTCGTAGATACCCAGGAGGCCGTGCAGGTCGTTGATGTATAGCCCAGAAAGGGGTATGAGCAGCGATGCCAGGAACTGGATGCTGATCTTGGAGAGGAAGGATACGCCGATCAGATCGTCCATCACTCCCAGAAGGTACATCGTGGTAAGACCTGCGATGGCAAACATATACTGCACGAAGGTGGCCTCGTTCTCGCCCAGGATGAGCTCCTGGCCGCTGTCCATCAGACAGGCTACGACGGCTGCTCCGACACTGATCACCAAGACAGGGAAGAGGGATACACCGCCAAGTCGCGGCACAGTTCGCTTGCTCTTGTCACTCAGGCGAGGCGGAAGGTTGAGCTCCTTCTTCACGCTCACCATCAGGATTCGGGGGATAATATACATGGCCAAAGCTACCGCCAGCAGCAGTGGCACCATCATGGATAGGTAAAGCATCAGTTCTTAACGAATTCGTGGAGTTTGTAGAAATAGCGGAGGCTGAGCAGGAAGATGTTGGAGTGGACTCCATGAGCCCGCAAAGCCCTAAGATGTTCTTTCATAATCATCTGCCGACTGCGGATGCCTGCCGTAGAGGCTCCTCCCACTCGCATCGTCACAAAGTCTTTCTTGATATACTTGGTCTTGATGCGGTGGATATAGATGAGGCGGAGCAGATTCTCAAAGTCGGAGGCGATGCTGTAGGACGTGTCGAAGCCGCCATATTTCTCGTAGACCGCACGGCTGCAGTAGAACGAGGGATGGGCTGGCATCAGTCCGAAGCGCATCAGCGGACGGCGGAAGATGGCCGATGAGTAATAGCGCACGGTCTTGGTGACGTCGTCGTTCTTCACATAATGGATATCGGCATAGACGGCGTCCATCTCGCCCAGCAGGAAGTTTCCGGCTATCGTCTGGAGCACATCGACGGAGGTGTAGAAGTCGTCGGAGTTCAGGATGCCGATGACATTGCCTGTAGCCATCGCAAAGCCTTTGTTCATGGCATCGTAGATGCCGCGATCGGGCTCTGAGATATATCGCATCTTGCCCTCGAACTTGGGCTCATACTCCTTGATGATGTCAAGTGTACCATCCGTAGAGGCACCGTCGATCACTATATACTCATAGCCTTGCCACGTCTGGCGCAGGATGCTGTCCATCGTGTCGCGCAGCGTAGCCTCGCTGTTATAGGTGGCAGTGATAATTGTTATTTTCAGCATTGGGGATTATCTTTTCAGCCGCATGAGGTCGCGCATGACGACCCAGCGGAAACGTAATTTCTCGATTGTAGAATAGGCACTGGGACTGGAGGCTGAAGAGGCGTTGTCGCCGTGACGATTGTAGGTCATCAGCTTCTCAGGAATGAAGCAGACCGTGTATCGGAACGCTGCCACATTGCCTATCCAGATGTCGTGCATCGGGATATCGGCGGGGAACGGCAAGGATGCCTCCAATACATTCCGTCGGAAGGCCATACAGCAGCCCAGGTAGCCGTTCTTCACCAGCAGGTTATAGAGACGGCCTGATTTCGTGCCGTTGACAGCATAGAACGAAGGCGCAATGACCTGTCCATCTGGCGAAACGACCGTATTGTCGCTCACCACGCAGTCATACTGCTGCAGATAGCGCATCGTCACCTCGACCTTCTCGGGCATCCATTCATCGTCTTGATCAGACAGGAAGATGTAGTCGCCCTTGGCAGCCTTCAGCGACTGCTCGAAGTTCCAAATCGGAGAGTGGCGGTGGGCACCTTCGACGATACGGATGCGGGCATCACCCAGCTGTCTGATGACGGACAGGGTGTCGTCGGTAGAGCCATCGTCGGCCACTACAACCTCATCGTCGGCACTCAACTGGCAGAGTATGCTGTTCAGCTGTCGCGCGATGAAACGCTGTCCGTTATATGTTGCTATGCAAACTGATATCATAAGAATCGCTTGATATATTCTGAGAGGAAGCACCACTTGCGCGTGCGGAGGGTCAGAGCCAGCACGTGGCGCAGCACTTCGACGGCGACCATCGAGGAGATAAGCCTGTTATAACGGGCCACCCTCGCCCCCTCCAGATAGAACTGGAATCGGCGGAATAGCTTGTCGACCTGTGTCTCCTCGTTGGAGAACGACTGGCGGGCTATGCTATCCACACGATAGAACGTCGCAGACACCTCTGCCAATCGTGAGAAGAAGTCGAAATCGGCAAAGTCGAGGCGGATCATTGGGTTATAGCCTCCTATCTGACGGAATGCCGAGAGGCGGATGCAGGCTCCGGAATTGACGGGCAGATAGCGCTTCAGACTATAACTACCCTCACCCAGCAGCGCTCCGCGCTTGATGCGGAGTCCGCGATGAATCGGGGAGAAAGGCTCTTCGCCTGCATACAGCACCTGAGGCACAAACAGGCTGATATCGGGATGCTGCTCCAGAGCAGACTGAAGTCTGGAAAGATAGTCGGGCTGGAACTGCGTATCCTCATCGAGCAGCAGCAAGGCATCGACATCGCCTAACTTCTCGGCAAGGTCTGCACCATAATTGTAGGCTGCAGAGACTCCACCGTTGGCGGCATCATGATGATAGCAGACCGTCGGGCTCTCGTAACACTGGTTCTGAGGCTCTGGAGAATTCTCGTACAGCAGGATGCGCTTAACTCCTGACTGACTTAACAACGTCCTGTAGGCATTCGTCGCCTGATAGTCTATGTTATACAGTACTACGACTGGTAAAATATTCATCTTGCGAAAGCCTGTAACAGATGACAAACGCCAGCAGCACGATGCTCATGCCTATGGAGTTGTTGATATAGGGATTGAAGCACGACTGCAGATAGATCATCATGGCAGCCGTCATGAAGAAGGCAGCCTCTTCCTTATACTTCTCAGCGACGGAATTGCCGTATTTCAAGATGGCATAGAACAGAGCCAGCCAGAACGACAGTCCGAAGATGCCCTGATGATGGAAGATATCGAGATAGGAGATCTCCATGTGGGCTGCACGCTCGGGTACACCCTGTCCAAAACCATGTCCGAACAGGAACGACCACCACGTGATGCGATCAAACACCTGCTCGGTGGTAATCAGACGGACAGAATCGCTCTCCTCGCGGTTCTCGAGATAGGTGTCATCGAACTTGAACACCTCAAGCACATCGGCTATCTCATAGAGCAGCAGCACCAACAGCATCAGGCCTACGATCTTGATGATATTCACCTCGTGGGTCTTCAGATAGAATGCCAACAAGCCGAATGCCAGGAGGACATACAGACCTCGCGTATAGGTGAAGTAAATGGCAATGATAGTGAGTATCATCCACACGTACTGTTTCCGCCAGAAGAAGCCAAGTGCTCCGATTGGCAGGTAGACGAAGCCCTTATAGAACAAGGAGCTGCCCACGCCACGGAACATGAACGAGCCCGAATCGTCGACCGTATGATAGTTCTCGCCCGTCATTGAGAATAGTCCCAGGATATCCGTCAGCGTCATATATATAAGGTATAGCACCGTCATGATTTTCACACAGAGCAGCAGAATATCCACTACCTTCTTGATCATCAGCTCGGAGGTCATGATGTAATAGAAGAACAAGACGATATAGAAGTAGATGAGTGGCTTGAAGTCGACCATCAGATATTCTGGATAAGAGTCGAAGATGAAAGCCAGCATCCACCCAATCAGCAGCTGGATGGTATACACCAGGAGAAATGTCAGAATCGCCTTGGGGAAATCATCGGAACGGATGAACTTGACAATGCTGGCTCCCACTCCGATGAAGAAGAAGAGCCATCGCATGGTGAGGCCTCCGGGCAACGGCAGATCCTGTCCGCTACCCATGAGGAACAGCTCGAAGAGCATCACGTAGCAGAAGTACCTGATGTACTTATTATCTGTCAACTGACTTTCACCCATTCCGCTTGAAGAATCCTATCAGATAATAACACCATCGCATGTTGAGAATGGGCGACAGCTTCTTACCTATCTTATATTCCTTACTGTTGATGAGCGTCTGATACTCATCGCTCTCCACAGGATTGAAAAAATGGTTGGCATATATCTCCTTATGGTTCTCCCAGATCTGACGCCTGATCCTGGCATACGACTTGAAGGAATTGCGGTTGCGCGACTCGTACTTCATGCGATAGAAGAACAGAGGCTCGTCGATGCGATGGACGATATCCTCCTCATTGAGGAAAGTCAGCCAGAAATCCCAGTCCTCGAGGCCCTTCACCATCTTGGGATTATAGCCCGGTGTCTTGTCGAAGTCTTTCCTGCGATAAAGCGCAGTACAAACCAAGACATTGCGGCAGATGATACGGTTATAATCATACTCGGGAAGATTATAATCCGTGTTCTTGGCACCAAAAAGACGCGTGTTGGTACAAACGACCTTCACCTCAGGATGCTGCTCGATATAGGCCACCGTCTTCTCCAGATAGGTATCGGCAATCTTGTCGTCGGCATCAAGCGGCAGGATATATTTGCCCTGACTCTGGCGTATCGCCGTATTCCTGGCCACGCTGACACCCTCGTTGAACTTGTCGATATAGTGGAAACGTGTATCGTCCTCGCAGAACGACTTCATCTTCACCAGGGAGTCGTCGGTGGAACCATCGTTTACGACAATACACTCGAAATTGGTGAAAGTCTGCCTGCTGACACTCTCCAATGTCTCAAGAATAAACTTTCCCTGATTGAAGCAAGGAACGATAATGGATACTACTGGTTTCTTATTCTTGCCCATAAGCATCATTTCATGAAAAGGAACAACAGTTTCAGATAAGGCACAGCCAGTGGAACTGGCAGCAGCAGATGCAGGTCGCGTAGCTGCTTGCGAATGTCCCATCCATCGAGCCGACAGCACTTGCTCCAACTGACAGGTTTCACTCTGCGCTGCTCTTCATAGAAATCGCGGAACAAAGCAGGAGCCTCTTTGTGAATGGAGTCGAGCGTGACCATCTGGAAATTCTGTATCAGATTGTGAATGTCCTTATTCTCATCCAGCTGATGTTGACGTGCAAAGCTGCACATCTCCTGAAGTATCAAGTTGATGCAGGTGCAACTGCGCTTAAAATTCTTGGTGACCGTAATACTACCCTCACGCACCTTATAAATATAAGTTTCATGAGCTACGGCATAGAGTGATTTTGCCAGGCAGGCCACCTGAAAGCTCCAAAGCTCATCTTCATGGATAATTCCTTCAAGGAAACGGAGATGATGTAGATTCAGGAATGACACCTTATAGAGCTTGTTGACAGACATGAGGTACCAAGACTTCTCACGAAAAGACTTCAAGACTTCATCACCTATCAGCACCGTTCCCTCCTTTAGACTCAACGAATCCATTTTGATCTGGCTGCCAACGAGGCGATAAGCACCAACAACGAAGTCATAATCCTTCTCGTATAAAGGTTTTACCAACCGCTCGATACAGTCGGGCGTAATCTCGTCGTCACTATCCAGGAAGAACACATAATCGCCTGTGGCAGCTTCGATGCCAGAATTGCGGGCTGCTGAGAGACCACAATTATGCTGATGACGTATGATTCTGAAATCTATCTTACCCTTATAAGTCTGCAACATCTCCTCTATCAGCTGCATGCTCTTGTCGGTACCGCAATCATCTACGAGGATGCACTCCAGATTGTCCTGCCAAGACTGGACCATCACGCTATGCAGACAATCCTTGATATAAGGAGCCACATTGTAAACAGGTATGACTATCGAAATCTTCATCGCTTAGGCCAAGGGAAATTTAATCGGGCCTTACTGAATTTGGGTCCCAAAATACAACTGCAGAAGTAACAGAGCTGGAACAGGAAATCAGAGCCCCAAATCTTGAAATAAGAGGTGGAGAAGAAATCCCAGCGCATATGACGATACTTCACATCAATATCAAAGTTGCTCTCATCGACAGAATACTGACGGTCGAGCACGAAATAGGCATACTTCAAGGCCCCAATACGATCCTTAGGAGGCAGGTCGCCATTAATCGCAGCAACCAGTTCATCCTTACTCTTCATGTGGTAGCAGGCACCCGTCATCTCATAGAACGAGCGTCCTACGAGAATAGAGGGCTTACCCCAATAGCTGGCCTCAACACCTGTAGAAGAACCGAAAGTGACCACCTTGTTACAGGCATCCATCAAGGCATAGGAACTGACTTTGCTCTCTGGTGGAATCACCGTTATGTTAGGGTATTTCTGCAGATCGTAAAGCTCCATGTGGGCTTTATGTGTGACGCCCTTCAGATTGGGATGAACACGCAGATAGAAATGAATGCCTGGATCGGCATGCTGGAGCATAAACTCGATGGCCTCGTACTGAGAGGGAAAGAGATTTCCCTTCTGCCACTCATCGCCTAAGGCTGCTATCTCGTCTTGAGAAGAATTATAGATCGCAATATTGGTCTTAGAACTGTCAAAGCCATCAGGAAGCAGGTCTTTCTGCTGATCCTTGGTATAGACGCGTGTATCGAACACCAGAATGCCATTGCGACGCTTCTCGTAGAACGTGGAGGCCTGGCGGGTCTTCTCCTCCAAGGTCTGCGGAGACTGTTTCCACAAATCTTCCACCATACGACCGTAAAGTTCAATGTTCAACGGCCATTCGCCTACAAAACGAATCTTTTTGTAAGGCTCGATGTGCCCCCCTACTCCTTCGAGCGAGACGAACTCGATGCCCATGTTTTTAGCAATATCGTAGAAAAGACGGTTCTCAAACAGACGACCATTATAGATCAGCACCTGATCGGGTTTCAGTTCTTTGAACAGCTGATAGACATAGTCTACGAAGTCGCAGATATTCTCGATCAGAGGAAGTGCCCATGCGATAAAGCCCTCCCAGTTAGCCATATCCAAGTCGCGCGAGATATCATAGTACATGGAAAGCACAGAACTTCCCACTTCGACCTGACGGTACTTCACCGCCTTGATATCCTCAGAATTGTGCAGATCCAGATGACGGTCTTGATGCTTCAGATCCGTTTCCTTGATAGGCATGAAATGAACACCCTCACCGTATTTCTTCTGGTATTGGCGATACATGAAATGGCAGAACTTACAGGTGCTCACATGACCACTGAGATTCATGAAGCATGACGCCAACGCACAATGACAATAGCCAAAGTAAACGATATCGCCCTCTTTTCTGCTCGTCACAACATCATCGAGAATGATTCCAACATGAGGAGCTGCAACAGAGCAGGAACTATAGTAAAATTTCTTCATCCTAATTCTTCTTTCAAACCAACTCGCTCAATCTGTTCCTGCGATAGAAAAGCAGCAGACTGGCAGCAGTCAGGAGTGTTAACACTATCTTCATCCATATAGCCGTATACATCAGCATATTAGCCAGTATCAAATCGGAAAGGATTATAGCCAGAATCAGCAATATCAACCTACGGTCACCAAGCCAGTCGCTCACAGTCTTCTTGTAATATCCAACAAAGAACGGTATCATTAGCTGAGTCCAGTAGGAGACAATCGTTGAAAAAATGGCTATCCGATATCCGAAAAACGGAATAAATGCATAACAGAGCAGGAAATTCAGAATGCCAGGCACAAAGACCAGCCACAAAAGCTGCATCGTCTTTTTCTCAATGAAGGCTGGCGCACTCATAAAGGCATAGAACGAGAACACCACATTGGCAAAACACAGAAGGCTGGCAATATCACACGACTTTGCCAAATTGGCATTCCTGATAAGCAGGGCGTAGATCTCTGGCATCCAGATACATATACAGAATGTGGAGGACAATGCGACTGCCTGACAAAGAAAGTACAACTTACGATAAGTCTTGAAATCGGCATTACGATATGCACGCTGCATCTGAGGCATCAAGGCTGTTACCAGAGCCGTCGTAATCACAACGGCATAATCACCCATTGTGCCACCATGACTGAACAAACCTATTTCGTCGTATGAAACATGATATTGGCTCATGACAATACGGGCAGAACTCGTCAGCAATACAAAGCCCAGTGTATGGGGAACCAGTGGCAAAGCAATCTTCACCATCTGCTTGATTCGCTGCCAGTTACGGTCGAGTATCGGACGAATATCAAAATCAGCCCATACAAACTTCAGAAATACGGAGAACGTAAAGGTGACGGAAATGGCTCCAGCTGCTATCAGGCCCCAATATCCCAAACGCAGATAATAGATCATCACGAATGAGACCAGCATGCCCGTGACGGAGCCCAGAAGGTTTGTGAACACCAAAGGCTTGGGCGTCTCACGTAAAGGAAACAGATGCTGGGCCAACAAGCCATTAGCCAGCAAGAAGATGGGCATAGAACCAATCGTGCATAACACCAACTTGCTCACAGAGAACGCCATCGGCAGCGTGAACAGCAAGATACCCATGTTCAACAAACCGAAACATAGTGACGACAGGAGCATAAGCATCAGCACCCTACCCCACACCAAGTTGTAATGGCGTGGATACTCAAAGTAGCTGTTCGTCAGATGAACATGCAAACCGAGAGGAGCAACTGAAATAAACAGACTGGTATAAGACGTCATAACACCATAGATGCCGTAGTCGTATGTCGTCAGGAACGGTGTCGTAAGAGGCAGGATCACAATGCTCAACAGCATTGTCAGCTTCGGCACGACGCCATAATAAATCGTGTTTGTTACTATTTTTCTGGTCGACATCCCTATCCTATCGCTAATAAATGATGTTTCATCAACTGGTCTTTTATTGGGATAAGCTTATCAACAGGTATGTCGAGAATATTGCTGATTCCAATCAAATCATTCCTTCCATCTGCATAGGCAATGAAATCCTGAATATAACGGGCATCGCCTTTAGTGCCTTTCTGGCTGACTGTGGGATAAAGGCCACGCTTGCCTAACTGGGGTTCACACTTGCATTGCATCTGGTAGAAATAATTGTTTTCCAAGGCATTAATGACTTTCACCATCACTTCGTAGGCACCAGACAAACCATCAGGACTGATCAGGTCCATGTTGTCTGCTGATGTATGATACTCCGGATACTCATGATACTTGCTGCGACAGAAGGCACAAACTGGCAAATCGACTCCTGCTGAACCATACTGGCGCTCGTCAGAAGCCCGCTGCATGAACGAATAACGGATATAATCCGGATAATGGAACTTCAGGACATTGTTTAGTACGCGATCAGCCAAGGTGTCTTCATATTTAGTAGACACCATCGAATAAGTTCTGTCGTCGCCCACACAACTAAGCACGAAACCTGCCTTTACATGCCGCTGAAGGACATCCAGATTTCTGGAAAGGTAGGTAATCGAGCCGATGGTCTCAGGAATAAAGATCAGACGGTAGGTGTATCTGCGATGAGCCATCTGCTTCAGATACTTGATAAGCTCTGTCTGCACGCAGGGACCCGAGAGTTCATTATTGGCCATAGAGGGATGACAGAGATAAGTCGAGAAGAATATCTCGTCATCTGTCTCACCAGGCAAGACCACCTCACCGTATGTCAGATATCCATCTTCCAACGTGCTGTCGATACACACTTCGTACTCAGCATCAGTCAGGCTCTGTTTCTGGCGCTCACTCATACAGAATCCCCAGCGCTCCTTATAGTAAGACGTGACATACGGAATCCACTCTGGCTGTTCTGGCTGGGTATATACGTGAGCTAACAATTCCTCACGACTGATGGTCTGATGAACAGGGATGGAGTACCCCATCACATGCAGATTGCAATCCTTGAAATCGACGATGGTCTCACCTTGCAAGTTCTTGATCCAGCCATCTCGGATATTCCACTCCTTGGGTACTGTCCAGTCGAAGACCTGAGTTCCTGATGGAATCTCATAGACCTGCATCTCAGGTACTATCTCCCTGACCATCTCCAACGACTGACGAAAGCCGTTGCCAGTAATACTACGACAAATGGGGAAGAGTCTTCCCGCCAGCTCGTACATATTTCTACCTGCGTCACTCATTGTAAGCAAATTATCTCTTTACTTCTTCTTCTCGAGTCCCAAGAGGAGCAATAATTCACCTTCTTTGTGCAGTATCCATCCTGTGGTACAAAGGAATACCAACAGAACAAAGATCAGCACGATACGACTACGCTTCGGGCCTGCCTTACGCAAAGGAACCGTTGCACTCTGCAAAGTTGTAAAGGCAGGTGTCTCTTCCTGCACTTTAGCTTTTGCCGCCAACAACTGGGCACCAATAGCGTTAAAGTTGTTGTACTGAAGCTGCATTTCATTTTCGAGCTTAGTCTGCTGCAGTTTGACAGACTCCAACACAACATCCTGGTTAGCGTCCATAAAATCGGCATAGATCTCACAAGCTCTATCGTAATTCTTTCTAGCATCCTTGTAGAGTGACTCAATATAGGCCAAATCATGACGTGCTTTCTGAGTCCTGTACTCTGTCAGGAAAAATTGCAAGCGTTCCTTAACGGAGTCAGCAATCGTGGCCGCAACCAGTGGATCCTGATCGGTCACCTCGATGGAAATCACGTCAGTCTTCTTGTCAATCTTGCATTCAATACTACCTGCTACAGCATTGGCAATACTCTGTTGGGCGGGCGTCAGACGGAAATTATTAACAGAATCTTTCTTTGCTGCTTTCGTGTCTTTCTCATCCGACTTGAACAAGCCGAAGAAAGCTTTCAGACCTGCTGACCACCATGAAGACTTCTGCTCATTATCCAGATAGTCGTAATAGGTCATCACACGGTCATCATTTTCCATCTTGACTTTGACATCAAACATGGAAGTCCTGAAATCCACCGAACGCATCAAGTCAGGATACAGATTGGGCGTAATCGCATCGCCCGACTTATTAGAACTGCTTCCAATATTAAAGCCAAAACTGCTGGCCAACGAAGCCAGACCACTAAAACTGCTACCAGTTCCCGTCTCTGGTGCCAAGGTCACCTCGCACTTATAATAGTTGGGCATACCCAATGTGATAAGACAAGCAGCAATAAAGGCAATGGGAAGCGTCTTATAATAAAGCTTCTTATGCTTCTTGATTGCAGACAGGATCTTCTCTGAATTTGTTTTTTGCTCCTGTGATTCCTGGAGGCTGTTCTTCTGTTCGTCCATATCTTTTTCGGTAGAAATATTATTTATCTTCTTGATTATCATTCAACGGCATAAGGAATGCTGCAGGCAGAAAAGCAATGGCCACCGCTGCGACATTCTCTATCTGAACTACTACGCACTTGTTTTTCTTCACTCGCTTAATCGTTCCTTCAACACCCGCAAAATCACCTTCTGTCACCTTGACACGCTGACCAGGCTTCCCTGCAAAGTTCAGATTCTCCATATAGAAAATGCGGTCATCCAAAACAGATGCCACTTTGATGAAATTATCCATCTGCTTATCCGGTACAGTGAGAATGTCATGTCGCAAGTAATTATTACTTTCATCATAGACAGGATGCGTCATGTACCGTAATGGTGCAAGCTCTTTCTTAGTCATCTTAAGTTCGGTAATCATTTTCTGACTAGAATGAACAAAGATCAGATTACGGATAGCTGGTTTCAGTTCACGATGGCGAGGATGCTTCCCTTTGACATGCTCATAATGCATGGGAATAAAACTCTCAATCCCTATGGTATCGAGATAATCCTTTGCTGCCAACTCACGTGAATACGTGACACGCATAGGAAACCAATGAATCAGCTCTGTTATTGTCATAATTGACTGTTTAATACACGACAATAGAGGGGGACACCGCCCCTCTGAACGCGGTGAAAAAATGTTTCTGTTCCATCAAGTACAGTATTCATATTGCACTGGCTTTCAGCGACATCTGAGTACCGACACCATTCCCCATCTGGCCTCAGAGGCCATTCTTTTAGAATGAGAGACATGGTTTTTCGGCACAAAGGTACAAAGTTTTCTCGACAATCAGCAGAAAAAAAGGTATAATTTTCACAAAAAAATTGTATACAAAGAACGCTAATTCAGAAAAATGCATTACCTTTGCCACAACAAATGACAATTGAATATTCATGAAGTTACTAAGGATAATCCTCCCAATCGGCATCATTTTCCCGCTGTGCTTAATAAGCACAGTTGCTAGTGCGGCCAACAAAAAGATATGCGTCCTTACCGATATTCATGTGATGGCTCCCTCACTGCTTGAGGATGAGAACAACAAAGAATGGCAGGAATATCTGAAGACTAGCAAGTCGATGGTCGATCTCAGCGTTCCGATATTTGACGCTATCATTAACAAAGTCATCATCGAGAGACCCGACCTTCTCCTCATTGTTGGAGACCTGACAAAAGACAGCGAAGTGGAGAGCCACAATTTAGTATTAAATAAATTGACAAAACTAAAACAGGCAAACATCCCTGTATATGTGATTCCAGGCAACCACGACAGAGGGTGGATGCAACGTGCGCTTAAGTATCAGAATGACACATGCATAGCAGCAGAAACCATCGACAATGACGACTTCGAAAAACTATATGTCGATTATGGTTATGGGACTAATACCGAACGATACGGTACGACTCTCAATTATCTGGTAGAGCCATTCCCCGGATTGACTGTTATCGGTATTGATTCTGGCATCTGGTGTACTTTCAGGGAAGGCAGTATCGACTGGGTATGCGAGAAAGCCAAGGCTGCTCAGGCTAAAGGCAATCAGGTGTTAGTCATGATGCATCACATGATCATGCCACATTATTATTATCAGAATAACATTTTCGAACTCTCGGTTCCAACAGATTATCCCGATATTCGTGACAAATTCATGCAAGCTGGCATCAAGGTCGTCTTGTCTGGGCACTCTCACACTTCTGATATTACGCGCTATGTTGATGCTTCTGGAAGAGAGCTGTATGATGTATGCACCGGATCACCGATTTCCTACCCTTGCGATTATCGGGTATTAACCTTTGACGATTCATTTTCAAAGCTCTCTATTGTAACAAAATCTTTGACAAGCCTCAATGGATATCCCGATTTCCCATCATATGCTAAAAATCGTCTGAAAGAGTCGGTCAAGAGTTGGACTCAAAAATGGATGGCAGAGAAAACAGGATTCGAATATGAAGATAATGAAGAATTCGGAAGTAACAACTTGGTGATTAGTGTCTTATCACAGGCTTTGTCAAATTCCTTCACTATTCATGCTGAAGGTAATGAACCAGACAATCCAGATTCAAAAGAAGCCATCCTCATCTTTGAAGACTTTCTATATTATATGAAACGTCACAACCTTGACAATGCTGAGATGATTGAGAACATCAGTCTCGCCATGAAAAGCATCTTAGGTGATTATCCTTCTGAAAATGACAAGTTTAACATTGTCAACGACCGCACACTTACCATTCAAATGCCCACTCTGACAGATGGAATTAAGGAAATCGTCAACAATGAGACAAAGAAATCTGCCTGGTATACACTTGAAGGTTTCCAACTATCAGAGAAGCCCCAACATCCTGGGGTGTATATCTATCAAGGACGCAAACATGTTATCAGATAAACAAAACCCCGCTGGTTATTACCAACGGGGCACTGTGTTATAATAAATAATGATGCCTTACAGCGTGATTAATTATTAATTGTTTATTTGTTTTAAAAAGTTCCGATTTAGGCCTCAGCGGGAGTCTCCACTGCTTCAATTTCACCCTCTTCAGTCTCTTCTTCAACTGCAGCGGCGGCAGCAGCCTTAGCATCAGCAGCAGCTTTGATAGCAGCCTCTGCCTCAGCAGCGGCTTTCAACTCGGCTGCATTCTCTGCTACAACCTTTACAGGAATCTCGACAGTTACCTCCTTATGGAAGTGTACGAGAGCAGTATAGTCACCAACTTTCTTGGCATCCTTCATGGTGATGATCTTACGATCAACCTCCTTACCGAGTTTTGCAAGCTCCTCAGCTACCTGAGCAGCACCTACAGAACCATAAAGCTGACCAGTTGCACTAACTTTAGCTGCAATCTCGAGAGCAACGCCATTCAATAAAGCAGCCTTCTCCTCAGCAGCAGCCTTCTGTGCAGCCAACTTGTGAGCCTGCTGCTTCAGGTTCTCTGCGAGAATCTTCTTAGCCATAGGCGATGCTATAACACCCTTACCCTGAGGGATGAGGTAGTTACGACCATAGCCTGACTTTACATTCACGATATCATTCTTGAATCCAAGACCGATAATATCTTCTTTCAGTATAATTTCCATAATCTTGCGTCCTCCTCTTTAATTATTTCATCAAATCGGTTACGTAAGGCAGCAGTGCGATCTGACGGGCACGCTTAACGGCCTGAGCCACGCGACGCTGATACTTCAGAGATGTTCCAGTGATACGACGGGGAAGAATCTTACCCTGCTCATTGAGGAACTTCTTCAGGAACTCGGGATCCTTGTAGTCAATGTACTTGATACCGCTCTTCTTGAAACGGCAATACTTCTTCTTCTTTGTGTCGATAGAAGGAGCTGTCAAATAACGGATTTCACTCTGTTCTGCCATAGTTTAAGCCTCCTCTTTTTTACCAAGCTTTGCGCGACGCTTCTCGGCGTACTCTGCAGCATACTTGTCAAGTTTAACTGTCTGGAAACGAATTACCTTCTCGTCACGACGGAAAGCAGTCTCCAATGTCTTAATCACTTCTGGCTCAGCCTTGAACTCTACCAGGCAGTAGAAACCTGTAGACTTCTTCTGAATAGCATAAGCCATCTTCTTCAATCCCCAGGCCTCTTCGTTGATGATCTCTGCACCCTTATCGGTCAGGACCTTCTTGAATTTTGCGGCCGTTTCCTTCATCTGTTCATCAGACAAAACGGGAGTTAAAATGAAAACGGTTTCGTATTGATTCATACTACGTTAAAATAAAAAATTAAATAAATGTTTTGCTTAAAGCGGGTGCAAAGGTACAACTTTTATTGTAGATTGGAGATATTTGGCATGAAGATCGCCCTAACATTTAACCAAATTTAATACTTTTCTCCGTTTTTCTGTCTATTAACATGCAACCATACACCTATTATAATAATGAATAAGCCTCCCAATAAAACGAAATTACTGGTAGTCCATCCAAGAATATAGCTAATGATTAAAAGGATGGCACCAGTAAGTACCAGTGCCAACCCTATGTTTTGTCTCAGATGCATTTTATTCTTCTTCTGGTGTAATCAGCTTATAGCCCTTGCCATGAATGTTGATAATCTCAATCTGAGAGTCATCTTTGAGATGCTTACGCAGTTTAGTGATATATACATCCATCGAACGGGCATTAAAGTAATTATCGTCTATCCAGATGGTCTTCAAAGCGAAATCGCGTTGAAGAATCTCGTTGGCATGACTACAAAGCAAGGCCAGCAACTCATTCTCTTTTGTTGTCAGTTTTGTCTGCTTTTCACCAATAATCAACAGTTGCTTCTGTGTATCAAAAGTAAATTTGCCGATGTGATAGAGTGTAGACTCTTTGCTCTTCTTACCTTTTGTACGACGGAGTATGGCCTCAATACGGAATACAAGCTCTTCCATTGAGAAAGGCTTTGTGATGTAGTCATCAGCTCCCAACTTGAAACCTTCAAGTATATCTTCTTTCAACGTCTTAGCAGTCAGGAAAATGATAGGCACATCAGCATTAGCAGAACGAATCTCCTGAGCCAATGTGAAACCATCCTTCTTGGGCATCATAACGTCGAGTACACAAATATCGAATTTTGTCTTGAGGAAAGCCTTGAAGCCAGCCTCACCATCAGCACAGAGTTCTGCGACATAACCCTTAGCCTGCAAATACTCACGAAGCAGCATTCCGAGATTCTCATCATCCTCGCAAAGCAAGATTTTCAATTTTTCTTCCATAATTTCTTCTTATTGATTGTTATTACTATGAATTATCTTCTTCCAGGATAGGCAACGACACCGTAAAGGTCGTACCCTTACCCAGTTCACTCTCACATTTGATTTCGCCTTCATGTAAGGTTATGATTTTCTTTACATAGGCCAAGCCCAGGCCAAAACCTTTCACATCATGTACATTACCTGTATGAACACGGTAGAACTTGTCAAATATCTTTTTAACATTTTCCTTTTTGATTCCCAGACCTGTATCACGGATACTGAAACATAAATGCCCCTTATCATTCCAAGTCTTTATATAGATATCAAGGGGTTGTTCTGGCTTGCGGTATTTCACTGCATTGTCCATCAGGTTTGTGATGGCATTCTGGAAATGTACTTCATCCACAAAAATGGCAGAATCTACGGCCTCAATCTCTGTGTAGATCTTTCCTCCCGTGTGCTCTACTCGTAGAGAGAAGCTTGACGCGATAGTTTCCAACAATTCGTTGAGATCCAATTCCTTTTTCTTAAATGTCGCCGTCTGTTTATCGAACATTGACATCTGCAGAACTTTTTCCACAAGAAAACGAAGGCGTTTTGATTCGTCATTGATAACTCCACCTAAATGTGAAAGCATCGATGGACTCTTTGTTACCGAATCATCGTTCAACATCTGAGCAGCCAGCGAGATACTTGAGATTGGTGTCTTCAGCTCATGGGTCATATTATTGATGAAATCATTCTTAATTTCATTATAACGCTTCTGGCGGAATACGACCACAATCGTAAAT
This sequence comes from uncultured Prevotella sp., assembly GCA_946183415.1. Taxonomy (GTDB): domain Bacteria; phylum Bacteroidota; class Bacteroidia; order Bacteroidales; family Bacteroidaceae; genus Prevotella. The sequence goes on along the minus strand of CAMHAM010000050.1, from coordinate 1,436 downwards.
ATAAATGTAATCAGCAAAACTACCGTAAAAACCATTGCCGGAATCATAAACCTGACACTTGAGAAGATATAGGATCCCATATCAGGAAAATGAATTTTAACGACGCCCATTTTCGAGGAGGGGTCATTACGGAACAACGTTTGCTTATAAGTATGCTCTTCGCCTTCGTCTGTATAGTCAGGGCAACGATAGATTTCACGTCCGTCGGCTGTCTCTACTCGGAAATGGTAGGGAATATTGATACCGTTATTGAGAAGTTCCGCACGGATATCCTGATCCAGCAACTTGAAATTGATACGTTCTTTCAACGGCTTATCGGAAGCAGTGTAAAGAATCTTATATACGACCTCATCAAGAAGTGCCTTCTGATATACATAACGATTGCGAACGATTTCCTGCAAAGACTTTGAGGCTTCTGAAATCGAGTTCTTATCTGTCCGCAGAATCATTGCCTTTGGTACATTCGCAGGCTTAATGGCAAAAGTCTTCAGTTCGAAACTAGAATATACCGTCCCATCATCAGCTGCTACAGCAAATTGATGGCTGTGCTTAATAGTCCCGTCAAGACCATCAATCATCATGGAATCTTGTTTGAAGGCTTTACGCTCTGTCTCTTTCACGTCTTTCTCCAGATAGCGCAAAGTCTCGTTCATTTCCAAATTACGCGAAGCCTGATAAAGACTGCGGTTCACAGACTCATCGAATTGTTCTTTCTTCATTTTCGCCATCTCTTCGATATACGAAATCTGTAGAAGGAGGAGTCCCACAAACGAGAGTCCCATGACTATTGCTATGATCCAAATCGTACTTTTCTTCATATCATCGGCAAAGGTAACAGATTTCTTAAAAAGACACGTTTATTATGTTAATAAAAATGCCATAATTTAAAGTATTTAACACAATCAGTTATCTTTGATTGAATATTTGCAATCAAAAAAAAGTATACAAAAAAAAAGAAGTGCACACGGGGGCGGACCTCCTGTGCACTTTTCTATTACGCTTTCAGGAACTCGATGCGCCTGCGGTTATCTTTGGGGCGAACCGCGAAGTGCAGCCAGCAGACGTTGCCATGTTGCTCTAATAGCAATTCGTCAAATTCCTGCCTCGTCCCATCAGCGATATCCAGCAGTATCGAGGCGTAACGGATCATCTGATCTTTGCCCGCGCAGCGGATATCCACTGCGCACCCTGAAAGATGATTAGACGTCTTAGCCCCACCCGCGAGCAGATTCACCTCCGGCGACCTATACCCCGAATTAATAATAATCGGCTCCTCAGGCGCGGCTCCCGGGTCTGGCACCAAAGTGGAACCCGCAGGCCTCGGGTCTGGCGCCAAAGTGGAACCCGCAGGCCTCGGGTCTGGCGCCAAAGTGGAACCCGCAGGCCTCGGGTCTGGCGCCAAAGTACAGTCGCCTGCGACTTTACTTTGGGGCCTG
>CAMHAM010000049.1 GCA_946183415.1 uncultured Prevotella sp. | reverse complement strand
GCTAGAAGCAGGCTAGAAGCAGGCTAGAAGCAGGCTAGAAGCAGGCTAGAAGCAGCCTAGAAGCAGGCTAGAAGCAGCCTAGAAGGAGCCTAGAAGCAGGCTGGAGTATGGCTACATGCCTATTTATTTGTGGCTGTATTCTTATACGAAAATAAATAAATATTTTTATTTAGTTGCATACACTGCATACACTAGCATGTTATCTGATTGATACTCAGTAAGTTTGTGTGGTGTATGCAGCTGATATTTTAGTGTATGCAGTGCCGTTTATAGCCAGTATTAGCAGAATCAGTGAGGCAGGCGCTGTCTATTAAGTACAGTTTTATGATTGTCCCAGGGCATGGGACTGTTTGTCCCAGGGGGTGGGATTAGTTGTCCCAAGGGGTGGGACAAATCTGTTTACCAACCAAAGTCAATTCGTATGCTGTGGGATCATATTCAGACTGGTTTCTGTTGAACAGGGCTTGAACAGGGCTTGAGGGGCTCGGTTTAACTTTTTTGCGTAAAAGTTTTGGTGATTACAAAACTTTTACGTAACTTTGTACCCAATAATTAAGTATCAACCTAAAATGAAGTCGAAGTTATATGGCCTGCTGTTGCTATTGACTACCCTTGCCTTTGAGGTGAGAGCAGATAACCTCGGCTATACGAAAGACCACCCTCTGAAATTCGCCATCGACCTGGATTATCCGCCTATGGAGTATGTGGATGAAGCAGGTAAACCCAGTGGCTTCGACGTTAAATTTACGGAGTTGCTGATGGCTCGCCTGAATATCCCTTTCACGTATGCGCCCAATACTTGGGAGAATGTGGCTGATGATATTCTCAAGAGCAGGGCTGACCTTGGCATGATGGTTTATTCACCCTATCGGAAGGATGTCACCAACTATTCGAAAGCGGTGTTCCGTCTCTATTATCAGATGGTATCCAGAAAGGGTGATGAGAACAAGGACGGGCTGCGTAATCTGGAAGGCAAGACCTATGCCTTCATGAAATCACAGCCCATCATCGACACTTTGACGGCTGGCGGTGCTACCTGCGTGCTGATCAAAGACCTGAAGAAAGCCCTCTATGAACTGTCGAAAGGACAATATGACGGTGTGATCTGCTACCGTTATCAGGCTCATTATCTGTTGGATACGTACCATTTGGACAATCTCGTTACGCATGATCTGACCCTGATGCCGCGTGAATATTGCTACGTGAGTCATGACAAACGGCTGATTGATGCTATCAATTTGGAATTGGAAAAGATGGACTCTGAAGGCTTGGTTGATGAGGTCTATGGAGAAATCCGCACTAATTTTGGTGGGTTTGTTATTCCGATGTGGATATGGGGTCTTATTGCTTTGATTATCTTCGCATCTTTAGGCGCTATTATCATTCTGCAGAGAAGAGGGGGCAATCGTTTGATGAAAGCAATGAAACGTGCCCAAGAGAATGAGCAACGTGCTTTGAAGAGCGAAGAACTGAAGGATATCTTCCTCAATAACGTCAGTCACGCATTGCGAACTCCACTGAATGCCATTATCGGATTCTCTGACTTGCTGATGGAATCATCTTCTCGAGATATGAAGGAGGAAGAGCGTCAGCAATTGCTTGGACTAATCAACGCTAACGGACTGCAGTTGTTGCATTTCATTAATGAGTTATTGTCACTTAGCAATATCAAAGGTTCTGAAAAGCTGTTTAATCTCCAGGTAACAGATGTTGATCATGAGATGGACAGCTATGCCTCGGAGATTCGTCCGCAGTTGGCAGATGGAGTCAGATTGGAGGTTGAGGAGCCTGCAGAGGGTATACGTGCGCTGGTTGATCCTAACATGATGCGAATGGTGACTATGCACTTGCTTGAGAATGCTCAGCAACACACCAAAGAGGGTAAAGTGACATTGGCATACTATGTGAAAGAAGGTGGCATCTATATAGAGGTTAGGGATACAGGTATGGGGCTGCCTAAAGATCTGAAGGAGAATATTTTCACGTTGCTATCAGATAAGAATACTTACACCCAGGAGAATGCTCCTGGATTAGGACTTAGCATCTGTAAGGCTATCATCGACAAATCGGGAGGTAAGATCGGGTTGCGTGATAATGAAATTGACGGACAAGGATCCATATTCTGGGTATGGGTGCCGTCGGAGATATTAAATTAGAGTTTAGAGATGACGTTGATAATTGTGATATTACTGCTGTTGGGCTACGTGGTGATTGCCACGGGGCACCTGACGGGTGTGAATAAGGCGGCTATTGCCATTTTCATAGGAACCGTAGGGTGGGTGGTGTATATCTGTTATGGAACGGATTTCGTGATGGCACGCCATCCGCAGGACTATGAGGAGTTCCTGGGTGGAGATATGCCTTCGAGTGATGCCGTTAAATACTATATATATAATAATGTATTCTTATATTATGTAGGGCGTGCTGCCAGCATCGTCATGTTTCTCCTGGCCACGATGAGTATTGTGGAGATTCTGAACAACAACGGCTGTTTTGATTTTATCACCAAATGGATCCGTACCAGAAATTCAAAACGTTTATTGTGGACAATTACTTTTGCGACTTTCATCCTTTCTGCCAACCTTGATAACCTGACGACAACAACGATGATGCTCGTCATCATGCACTCTATCGTCCAGAACCGTCGACAGAGGATGCTGATTGGTACAGCCATCGTATTGGCTGCCAACTGTGGAGGATGCTTTACGGTGATTGGAGATCCGATAGGTCTGATCTTGTGGGGTGATGGAGCTGTAACTGCAACCAACTTCTCGTCGTATATGGCGCTACCTGCTTTGTTGGCTTGGGTAATACCTACAGCACTTATCAATCGTGAGTTACCTGAGCGAATCGACGCCCAGTGGTCGCCTATGCCTTACCGTGGTGACGAAACGAACCTGAGTCCTTGGCAGCGAATATTAATGCTCTTCGTGGGTATTGGCGGTCTGTGGTTTATCCCTACCTTCCATACGATTACCAAATTATCGCCATTTCTTGGAGCACTGTGTGTGTTAAGTGTCTTGTGGGTGGTTAACGAACTGATGAACCGTAAGCTGATGAATGCTGATATGATGTCGGAAAAACGCGTCCCCATCGCCTTGCAGTATGGAACCATCCAGCAGATTCTCTTTGTGATGGGTATTATGCTTGGAATGGGTGTCGTAATGGAAACAGGCGTGTTCAGTGATGTAGCAGACTGGATCAATCAAAACATTCATAGCGTATGGGTTGTTGGAATTGTATCTGGACTACTCAGCGGACTGGTTGACACCTTTACGATAGCTATCAGTGACCTGTCTCTCTATCCTGTCGTGAAGGGTGCTTTACCTGGTGATTACATCGGTAGCTTTATCACCAACGGTATCTATTGGAAAATCGTAGCCTATACGACAACCGTAGGAGGTTGCTTGCTTAGTGTAGGCTCTGTGAGTGGTCTTGCGCTGATGAAGATGGAACATATCCGCTTGGGCTGGTATGTGAAGAATATGACTCTGAAAGTGTTGGCTGGTGGATTGGTAGGACTGGCAGTACTTTGGATAGAACTTAATTATTTTTAATATATAAAACTATAAGATTATGGCAAAGATTAAAACAGTCGGAATTCTGACTTCCGGAGGTGATGCTCCTGGAATGAATGCAGCTATTCGTGCGGTGACACGTGCAGGTATTTGCAACGGTTTTAATATCAAGGGAATCTATCGTGGATACGAAGGACTGATCCACGACGAGGTGAAGCCTTTTACGACAGAGAACGTGAGTGGTATCATCACTCGTGGTGGTACAATCCTGAAGACAGCCCGCTCGAAGGATTTCATGACTCCCGAGGGTATGGCCAAGGCCTATGAGACCTGTCAGAAAGAAGAAATCGACGCTCTGGTAGTAATTGGTGGTAACGGTTCGCTGACAGGTGCCTGGAAGTTTGGTGTGGAATATGACTTCCCTGTAATCGGTCTGCCTGGCACGATCGACAACGACCTCTATGGTACAGATGCTACTATCGGCTACGATACGACCATGAATACCATCATGGAGTGTGTCGACAGAATCCGTGATACAGCAAACTCTCACGAACGTATCTTCTTCGTTGAGGTGATGGGCCGTGATGCTGGCTTCCTGGCACAGAATTGCGCCATCGCCTGTGGTGCAGAGGCTGCCATCGTACCAGAGGAGGCTACCGATGTCGACCAGCTGGCACAGTTCATGGGTCGTGGTATCCGCAAGTCGAAGAAGTCATGTATCGTCATTGTGTCGGAGAGTCCGAAATGTGGTGCTCTTTATTATGCTGACCGTGTGAAGCATGAGTTCCCTGAGTTCGACGTACGCGTGTCGATCCTGGGTCACCTGCAGCGTGGTGGTACTCCTTCAGCCCGTGACCGTATTCTTGCTTCTACAACTGGTGTGGGTGCCATTGAGGCCATCAAGCAGGGACAGCGCAACGTGATGGTGGGTGTACGTTTCAATGATGTGGTATACGTGCCCTTCAGCGAGTGTATACGTACTGATAAGCGTTTCGACAAGCGATTGATCAAGGTGCTTGATGAACTTAGTATTTAGTTTTCGGTTTACAGTTTATAGATTAGAGTTTATTGATGCCGGAGATTAAGAAGATTGTATTGACAGGTGGCCCGTGTGCAGGTAAGACAACGGCTCTTGTTAAGATCGTAGAATATTTCTCAGGGATGGGGTATAAAGTGTTCACCGTCCCTGAGGTTCCTACGCTCTATAGTACTGGTGGCTGGAATTACTTGACTCCTAATCGCCAGCTCTATTACGAAGGTGAGCGTGCTATCCTGGAAACACAGTTGTCGCTTGAGGATCAATTCTATCGCTTGGCAGAAGTATGTGAGAAGCCTGTACTGATTGTCTGTGATAGAGGTGCTATGGATATCTCTGCCTATATCAAGCCAGAGGAATGGCAGGAGATTACACAGATGGTTGATACGGATTCCGATAAGTTGCGCCAGCGTTATGACGCAGTACTCCATCTTGTTAGTGCTGCTGATGGCGCAGAACAGTATTACACGACGGCCACTAACGCCACCCGCTATGAGAAGGCTGACGAAGAAGGTCTTCGACTCGCCCGAGAACTGGATAAGAAGGTCATCAATGCATGGTCGGGGCATTCCCATCTGCGTGTGATCAACAATCATGATGATTTCAATGCCAAGCTCAACCGTGTGATCAAGGAAATCAGCAATGTGCTCGGATTGCCTCAGCCTCTGGAGAAGGAACGTCTGTATAAAGTGGAAGTGATTGGGGAAATACCAGGAGCTATCGAGAGCGAGATCACCCAGACCTATCTTGTAGCTGAACCAGGCTGCGAGATTCGCTTGCGTCGTCGTATGTGGAGTGGGGGGAAAGTGGTTAATGTTCATCGTTCGAAGAAGCGTATCTCAGATACAGAGGAGTTGGAGACTGAGCGTAAGGTCGATAATAATCTTTATGAGCAGATGCTCCAGCAGGCTGATCCCTATCGTTCCACTATCAAGAAGAGACGTCAGAGCTTTATCTGGAAAGGGCAGCACTTCGAGATTGATACTTTTCAGGAACCAGTCAACGATTTGGTAATACTACAGTCTAAAGGCGTAGCAGAGCAGGAAAGTGTGAAATTCCCACCATTTGTCAAAGTCCTTGAAGATGTCACAGGAAATAGTCGATATTACAACTATAATATTGCATTGAGGAAATAATCAGGGCAAATAGTTTAAAAATATCTTAAAAATTTCTTTTATTGGGAAAAAAATAGCTATCTTTGCATTCACTAAAACTTAAGTGTTGAACTACAAAACAAACAAAGTAACTCAAATATTTACAGCTTATGTCACAAATTACTGGACACATTTCGCAGATTATCGGCCCTGTTATCGACGTGTTTTTCGATACAGAGGGTCAGGATGCGGAAAAGGTTCTGCCAAAGATTCATGATGCTTTGAAGATTGACCGTGGTGACGGGCGCGACCTGATTGTCGAGGTGCAGCAGCATATCGGCGAGGATACGGTGCGCTGTGTGGCTATGGACAATACCGACGGACTGCACCGTGGATTAGAGGCTATCCCTATGGGATCACCTATTGTGATGCCTGCGGGAGATCAGATTAAAGGTCGTATGCTGAACGTTATCGGTCAGCCTATCGACGGTATGAAACAGCTCAACATGGAGGGTGCTTATCCTATCCACCGTGAAGCTCCTACATTTGAAGAACTCTCTACGAAGAAAGAGATTCTCTCAACAGGTATCAAGGTTATCGACCTGTTGGAGCCCTATATGAAGGGTGGTAAGATCGGACTCTTCGGTGGAGCTGGTGTAGGAAAGACGGTGCTCATCATGGAGCTCATCAACAACATCGCCAAAGGTCATAACGGATTCTCCGTATTTGCAGGTGTAGGTGAGCGTACTCGTGAGGGTAATGACTTGATCCGAGAAATGATCGAGTCAGGCGTTATCCGTTATGGTGAGAAGTTCCGTAAGGCTATGGACGAGGGCAAGTGGGATCTCTCACTTGTTGATCCAGAGGAGTTGAAGAAGAGTCAGGCCACCTTGGTTTATGGTCAGATGAATGAGCCTCCTGGGGCACGTGCTTCTGTCGCATTGTCTGGTTTGACAGTCGCTGAGGGCTTCCGTGATGGAGGCGGTAAGGATGGCGGTGCTGCTGATATCCTTTTCTTCATCGACAACATCTTCCGTTTCACTCAGGCTGGTTCTGAGGTTTCCGCTCTGTTAGGCCGTATGCCATCAGCTGTGGGTTATCAGCCAACGCTTGCTTCTGAAATGGGTGCTATGCAAGAGCGTATTACCTCTACCAAGAAGGGATCAATCACCTCAGTACAGGCTGTATATGTACCTGCTGATGACTTGACTGACCCTGCACCTGCTACGACGTTTACCCACCTTGATGCAACGACGGTGCTTGATCGTAAGATTGCAGAGCTTGGTATTTATCCTGCTGTGGATCCTCTGGGATCAACTTCACGTATCCTTGATCCTCTGATTGTGGGTAAGGCTCACTATGATTGTGCCCAGCGCGTGAAGCAGATTCTGCAGCGCTATAAGGAGCTTCAGGATATTATTGCTATCCTTGGTATGGACGAGCTCTCAGATGAGGATAAGCAGACGGTGAACCGTGCACGTCGTGTACAGCGTTTCCTTTCTCAGCCGTTCTCTGTGGCATCGCAGTTCACAGGTCTGCCTGGTGTCATGGTGCCCATCGAAGAGACCATCAAGGGCTTCAATGCTATTCTCGACGGCGAGGTCGACGATCTGCCTGAGCAGGCTTTCCTCAATGTCGGTACTATTGAGGATGCCAAGGAGAAGGCCAAGAAGTTGCTCGAGGCTGCCAAGGGGTAATGTTTATTGAATATTATCATTGAACGTTATGTTGCAGCTTAGAATAGTTTCGCCCGAGAAGGTTGAATACGACGGAGTAGTCGAGAGTGTCTTGGTACCAGGTACCATGGGACAGTTCGAGATTCTGAACGACCACGCGCCAATCATCTCAACGCTTCAGAAAGGAGTCGTAGAGTATGCCACCAAAGAAGGTAAGACCAGTCTGAATATTCTTGGTGGATTCGTGGAAGTGCAGAAGAATCTGGTAAGTCTCTGTGTAGAGATTGGCTAATCCCCACTCTTAAAGAGGCGTAAGAAGTTTATCATGACAATGAATATCAATCAGTTAAGCAAGCGTTACATGCGACAGCAGTTATTCCTGACAGCAGCTATTTTCCTCGTTACTTTATTGGTGATGCGGGTATGGTTTCTTGATGGTCTGCTCGTTCCTGCTATTGTCAGTTCTGGCTTTACCCTGTTGTTGGGTTGCGTGATTGGCATCGTGTGGCGTCGTATTGCCATGCAGGCTCCGGATAGTCTTCCGACTTTCTTTACAGCAGTCTCTGGCTTCCGTTTGTTGCTTGCCTTACTTGTGATGTTCATTTATTATCTGGTTTATGGCCGTGATAACATGATACTCTTCTTCATGGTGTTCATGGTGTTCTATTTTGCATCGTTGACGCACCATTCCATATTCTTTGCTAAAGTGTCGAACCAGTCTTGATGCGCTCGGCAAAACAACGTAAAGTTTGCTTATACATTTAGAGAATAATGAAACAATTAAAGTCGATAATCCTCCTGATGATGGTAGCACTGCTACCGATGCCTGCTCTTGCAGAAGAAGGTGGTGAGGGTGAGAAGATCAATATCCCTGAGATTGTTCTTGAGCACCTGGCCGACTCTTATGAGTGGCACATCGCTTCCTATCAAGGCAAGCATCTGAGCATTCCGCTGCCGATTATCATCCGTAGTGAGAATACCGGAGAGTGGCATTTCTGTACGGCTCACAGTCTGCCCGATGGCTTCTTCTTCAATGAAGAGCATCATGGGAAGATATATGAGCGTATGGCTGATGGCAGTGAGGTTCGCCCCCTGGATCTGAGTATCACGAAGAGTGTGCTTCAGATTTGGATTGTGGTGGCTATTCTGATCATTGTCTTCCTCTCTTGTGCCCGCTGGTATAAGAAGCACGATGTGAAGGATCAGGCGCCTGGAGGTTTCGTTGGAGCTATGGAGATGATTGTGATGACGATTCACGACGATCTGATTAAATCGTCGATCGGTGAGAAGCATTACAAGCCTTATGCACCTTATTTGCTGACGGTATTCTTCTTCATCCTGACGTGTAACCTCATCGGATTGATACCTGTCTTCCCAGGCGGTGCCAATGTGACTGGAAATATCAATATCACATTCTTCCTGGCGCTCTGTACGATGCTCGCCATCAACATCTTCGCCAACAAGGAATACTGGAAGGAGATATTCTGGCCAGAAGTGCCACTGTTCCTGAAGGCTTATCCGGCACCGATCATGCCTGTCATCGAGCTGTTCGGTGTCTTCACGAAGCCTTTCGCGCTGATGATCCGTCTCTTTGCCAACATGATGGCAGGCCACGCAGTGATGCTCAGCTTCACGTGTGTGATCTTCCTCGGTTGGTCGATGGGTGTCGGATTTGGTCTGGGCCTGAACGCCTTTAGCATCATCATGCTGCTCTTCATGAATCTGTTGGAGTTGCTGGTTGCTTTTGTTCAGGCATACGTCTTCACAATGCTTAGTGCGGTGTTCATCGGGCTTGCCCATAAAGATCACCACGAAGAGTAAGAATTTAAATATGTAAAAATTGGATACAATTATTAATAACTTAAAAATTTAAAAAATTATGATTTCAGCTTTATTTTTAGCCGCTGAGGGTCTGGCACAGCTGGGCTGCGGTATCGGTGCAGGTATTGCAACAATTGGTGCAGGTTTGGGTATTGGTAAGATTGGTGGTAGCGCTATGGACGCCATCGCCCGTCAGCCAGAGGCTACTGGTAAGATCCAGACCAACATGATTCTGACCTCTGCTTTCGTTGAGGGTTGTGCCCTCTTCGCTATCGCAGCTTGTGCATTCTTGATCTAATAGCGACAATTCATTCACATTAAGTAAGACTAAAGATTACAGCGAATGGATTTCAGTAAACTGCCAGCAATCCTTACACCTGATCTGGGACTATTGTTCTGGATGCTCCTGGCGTTTGCCGTTGTCTTCTTCGTGCTTGCAAAGTACGGATTCCCTGCTATCACGAATATGGTAGAAGAGCGGAAGAAGTACATCGACGAGAGTCTGCTCAAGGCCCACGAGGCATCAGAGCGACTGGAGAATATCAAGCAGGAAGGCGAGGCGATACTTCAGGAGGCACGCGATCGTCAGGCGCAGATTCTTAAAGAAGCTGCCGAGACGCGTGACGCCATCGTAGAACAGGCTCAGCAGAAGGCCCGTGAGGAGGGTGCCCGTCTCTTGAGTGATGCGAAGACCGCTATCGAACAGGAGAAGAGGGCTGCCATCGCCGACATCCGTCAGCAGGTCGCTGCGCTTAGCGTAGAGATAGCTGAGAAGGTTCTTCGTCAGAACCTGAAGGATGACAAGGCCCAGATGGACTTGATCGAACGTATGCTGGATGAGGTTTCTACTGACAAATAAGCGATAACGTATGGATATAGGAGTCATATCGGTAAGATACGCCCGTGCACTTCTGAAGAGTGCAACAGACGCGAAAATCGAGGATGCTGTCTACACTGAGATGCAACAGCTCGCCAAGAGCTATGTCGAAGTGCCACAGCTGCGGTTTACGATAGACAATCCGATGCTCTCGAAGGACAAGAAGGAGATGCTGTTAGAGACGGCAGTAGGTTCAAAGCCCTCCGACCTGACCAAGACCTTTATCCAGCTCGTGCTGAAGGAGGACCGTGAGAGTGTGATGCAGTTCATCGCCAATTCGTACGTCACGCTTTACCGCCAACAGAAGAATGTCATCCGAGGACGTCTCATCACCGCTGCAGCCGTTTCTGCTGAAACAGAGCAGAAGATGCGTCAGATGGTGGAGAGTAAGACTAATGGAACAGTGGAGTTTGAGACTGAGGTGAATCCCGATATCATCGGTGGTTTCATCCTTGAATACGACAGCTATCGTATGGATGCCAGCGTCAAGACAAAACTCAACTCCATTCTCACACAGTTGAGTAAATGAACGAATGTAAATGATTACATTGTTACATTATTTAATTATTAAATTTAGAATTAATGTCAGATAAGATTAAACCAAGCGAAGTATCCCAGGTCCTGCTCGACCAGCTCAAGGGTATCTCCAATGCGGAGAAGTTCGACGAGGTAGGAACCGTGCTCACCGTGAGCGACGGTGTGGCCCGTATCTACGGACTGCGCAATGCCGAAGCCAACGAGTTGCTGGAATTTGAGAACGGGACGATGGCGATTGTGATGAACCTGGAGGAAGACAACGTAGGTTGCGTGCTCTTGGGTTCCACATCGGGTATCAAGGAGGGTATGGTCGTGAAGCGTACCAAGCGTATTGCCAGTATCCGTGTGAACGACAATATGCTGGGTCGTGTGATCAATCCGCTGGGACAGGCTATCGACGGAAAGGGAGAGATCGATCTGAGCGATGCATTTGAGATGCCACTCGACCGTAAGGCTCCTGGTGTGATCTACCGTCAGCCCGTGAAGGAGCCGTTACAGACAGGTCTGAAGGCCATCGACTCGATGATTCCCATCGGACGCGGACAGCGTGAGCTCATCATTGGTGACCGTCAGACTGGTAAGACCGCCATCGCCGTTGATACCATCATCAATCAGAAGAGTTTCTATGAGGCAGGTAAACCTGTCTATTGTATCTATGTAGCCATTGGTCAGAAGGCCAGTACCGTTGCTGCCCTCGTGAGCACGCTTCAGGAGCATGGAGCTATGCCTTATACCATCGTGGTATCGGCAACAGCAGCTGATCCTGCAGCCATGCAGTATTACGCCCCGTTCGCTGGTGCTGCCATCGGTGAGTATTTCCGCGATCGCGGTCTGCCTGCCCTTGTGGTTTACGACGACTTGTCGAAGCAGGCTGTTGCCTATCGTGAGGTATCACTGATCCTCCGTCGTCCATCAGGACGTGAGGCTTATCCAGGTGATGTGTTCTATCTCCACTCTCGTCTGCTTGAGCGTGCAGCCAAGATGAACGAGCAGCAGGAGGTAGCTGAGCAGATGAACGACCTGCCCGAGTGCATGAAGGGGCATGTCCGTGGTGGTGGTTCACTTACCGCCCTGCCAATCATCGAGACCCAGGCTGGCGACGTATCTGCTTATATCCCGACAAACGTGATCTCTATTACCGACGGTCAGATCTTCCTTGAGAGCGACCTCTTCAATCAGGGCTTCCGTCCTGCCATCAACGTAGGTATCTCCGTATCTCGTGTGGGTGGTTCAGCACAGATCAAGTCCATGAAGAAGGTTGCAGGTACGTTGAAGATCGACCAGGCTCAGTATCGTGAGCTCGAGGCGTTCTCGAAGTTCTCAAGCGATATGGATGCTGTGACAGCGATGACGCTGGATCGTGGACGTAAGAACAATCAGTTGCTGATTCAGCCTCAGTACAGTCCTATGCCCGTAGGCGAGCAGATCGCCATCCTCTATTGCGGTGTACACGGACTGATGCGCGAGGTACCCATCGACAAGGTACGTGAGTGCCAGACATCTTTCCTCGATAAGCTGCGCTCAGCTAATCCCGAAGTCATCCAGACGCTTGCCAGCGGAAAGATCGACGACGAGACGACGAGCAAGATCGAGGCAGTGATGGCAGATATAGCAGGAACTTATAAAGCCTGATAGCCTATGCCCAGCCTGAAAGAAATTAAAGGCCGCATAGCCTCAGTCAACTCCACGCGAAAAATCACGTCGGCGATGAAGATGGTGGCCTCCAGCAAACTGCATCATGCACAGGTAGCTATTCAGAATATGCTGCCTTACGAGACGATGCTGGAGCACATCCTCAAGTCGTTCCTCGCAGCAGAGGCAGAGGCACACACAGTTTTCGACCAGGCGCGCCCAGTCAAGCGCGTAGCTCTCGTCGTGTTCACGTCAAACTCTTCGCTCTGCGGTGGCTTCAATGCCAACTCCATCAGGTTGATGATGCATGCCGTAGACAAATACGCAGAAGAGATCGGGCGCGAGAACATCGAGATCTATCCCATTGGCCGCAAGGTCTATGAGAAGGCGAAGAAACTGGGGCTCAACGTCCAAGGCGATTTCTCTGCACTTGCCGACAAACCAAACGTCAACAAGTGTATCGAGATTGCTATGGAGTTGGGAGGGAAGTTTTATGAAGGTAGCATCGACAAGGTAGAGCTCATCTACCATCACTTCAAGAGCGCAGGCTCTCAGGTGCTCACCCGTAAGACCTTCCTGCCTATCGACCTCGAGTCGGAGCTCAATGCCGATCACGAGCGCGACCTGACGAGTGTCATTGCCACGAAAGAGTCGCAGGAGTATCTCAAGAAGCGCGGTGAGCGTCAGACAGAGCAGAAGGATAACAATGTGAAGCCACTCAACGATAACTTTATCGTAGAGCCCGACATGAACACCGTGCTCTCACAGCTTCTTCCGAAGTACGCCCACCTGTTGTTTTATACAGCCCTGCTCGACAGTAACGCATCTGAGCATGCTGCCCGAATGGTTGCCATGCAGACGGCTACGGATAATGCCGATGAGCTGTTGCGTGAACTCAACTTGCAGTATAATAAGGGTCGCCAACAGGCGATTACGAACGAGCTGCTTGATATCGTCGGAGGTTCTGTCAACAACTAAACAACGAAACAGCAGAAAGAAGCCCGAACTTTTGGTAGTTCGGGCTTTTTTGTTTATCTTTGCCCCCAAATAAATCAAACACGCAATGAAATACGGATTTGTTAATGTGGCTGCAGCCGTACCTACGGTAAAGGTTGCCGATGTGGAATATAATGTACAACAGGTCGAGAGCATCATTGCTCAGGCTGAGGGTCGAGGTGTGGAAGTGATTGTCTTCCCCGAACTCTGTCTGACAGGTTATACTTGCCAGGATCTTTTCAGAGAGCAGCTGTTGCTCGATCGCGCAGAAGAGGCCGTGATCATGTTGCTCGACTTCACGCGTAAGCTCGATATCGTTTCGATTGTCGGTACTCCAATCATAATCAACGGGTTACTATATAATTGCGCAGTAATTATTCAAGGTGGCAGTATCATGGGTATTGTCCCTAAGACATACCTCCCTAATTATGGCGAGTTCTACGAGAAGCGTTGGTTTGCCTCTGCTCAGGATCTGAATCCTTCAGATATCATTTATGCAGGTGGGAAGATTCACGTCAGTGCCGAGCCCCAGCTCTTTGTGACAGGCGACGGCATGAAGTTTGGTGTCGAGATTTGCGAGGATGTCTGGGCGCCAATTCCTCCCAGCAACAATCTCGCATTAGCAGGAGCAGATATTATCTTTAATCTTTCAGCCAGCGATGAGCTCATAGGCAAGCATGCTTACCTCAAGTCGCTGCTGGCACAGCAGAGTGCCCGCACCATCAGTGGCTATGTCTATGCCAGCTGTGGTTTTGGAGAGTCCACGCAGGATGTGGTCTATGGCGGCAATGCGATGCTGTTTGAGAATGGCAAGTTGCTCGTCGAAGGCTCGCGCTTCTCTCTTCAGCCACAAATTCAGATGTGCCAGATTGACATCGAGAAACTGCGTGCGGAGCGTCGTGAAAACACGACCTTCATTAATGCCCAGCGCGATGCTCATGCTACCGAGACAATTCTGAAGCACGCTACCCAGCGCGACTTCGAGCTGACCCGTGATATCGATCCTCATCCGTTTATTCCGAAAGACGACGATATGCAGGCTTCCTGCGAGGAGATTCTCAATATCCAGGTGGTAGGTCTCGTCAAGCGCCTTTACCATATCAATGCCCAGAAGGCAGTCATCGGTATCAGTGGTGGTCTCGACTCCACACTGGCCCTGCTGGTGACGGTGAAGGCTTTTGATCGACTCAGCATCAGCCGTAAGGGTATCATTGGTATCACGATGCCTGGCTTCGGAACTACGGACCGCACCTATCATAATGCGCTGAAGCTGATGGAGACGTTGGGTGTCACCATCCGTGAGATCAGTATTGCGAAAGCTGTTACACAGCACTTCGAGGATATCGGACAGGATCCTAAGATTCACGATATTACCTATGAGAACTCGCAGGCACGCGAGCGCACACAGATCCTGATGGATGTGGCCAACAAGGAGAATGCCATCGTTGTGGGTACAGGCGACCTCTCAGAATTGGCTCTGGGCTGGGCCACCTATAATGGCGACCACATGTCGATGTATGGTGTGAATGCTGGTGTGCCCAAGACGCTCATTCGTCATCTTGTCAGCTACGTGGCAGGCGAGATGGCCACAGATACGCTGCTCGACATCATCGACACACCTATCTCCCCCGAGCTGATACCAGCTGACGAGCAGGGTAACATCAAGCAGAAGACAGAGGACTTGGTGGGTCCCTACGAGCTCCACGACTTCTTCATCTATTATTTCCTGCGCTACGGCTTCAGTCCTAAGAAGATATTCCTGCTGGCGCAGCGCGCCTTCTGCACACCTTCGATTGTGAATAATCGCGAGCAACTCTATACAGAGGATGTGGTGAAGAAGTGGCTCACCACTTTCTGCCGCCGTTTCTTCACGCAGCAGTTCAAGCGCAGCTGTCTGCCCGATGGTCCTAAGGTGGGTAGTGTGAGTCTTTCGCCTCGTGGCGACTGGCGCATGCCGAGTGATGCCTCGTTTAACATCTGGCTGAAGGAGTGCGAAGGGCTTTAAATGAAAATGAGCTAGCTGAATGCTAGCTCATTTTCGTTGAGTGTGATATGGATGGTGGCTCCTGGTTCCAGGTTACCGTTCACGATCATGTCGCTGATACCATCCTCTATATAGTTCTGGATGGCTCGTTTCAGTGGACGAGCGCCAAATTGCACATCATAGCCCTTAGTAGCCACAAACTCCTTCGCCTCGTCAGACAGGTCTATGTGGTAACCTATCTGCTCGATACGGTTGTAGAGCCCCTTCAGTTCCACGTCGATGATTCTCTTGATAGCCTCCAGATCGAGCTGGTCGAAGGTGATGATCTCGTCGAGACGGTTCAGGAACTCAGGTGAGAATTGTTTTGAGAGCGCTTTCTGCACAATGTCGCGTGCATGCTGTTTGTCTTTCTCGTTCAGAGCCAGTGCCGAACTGTTGCCAGCACTGAAGCCTACACCTCGTCCAAAGTCCTTCAGCTGGCGAGTTCCCGCGTTAGAAGTCATGATAATCACGGTGTTGCGGAAATCCACGAATCTGCCGTTACCGTCAGTCAGTCGTCCTTCGTCGAGCACCTGCAGTAACAGGTTGAACACATTACCGTGAGCCTTCTCGATCTCGTCGAGGAGCACGATAGAGTAGGGGTGACGACGCACGCGCTCTGTCAGCTGTCCACCTTCCTCATAACCCACGTATCCTGGAGGCGCACCAATCAGTCTTGAGGTGTTAAAACTCTCCGTATACTCACTCATGTCAATACGTATCAGGGCGTCTTTGCTGCCAAACATGAATTCTGCCAGTTTCTTGGCCAGATAAGTCTTGCCCACACCAGTAGGTCCAAGGAACATGAACACACCGATGGGATGATTGGGATCCTTCAGCCCGACGCGGTTGCGCTGGATAGCCTTCACCATCTTGTCGATGGCGGCATCCTGAGCGATCACGGCATTCTTCAGTTCCTGAGCCATACCCTTCAGTCTGATGCCTTCTTCCTCAGCCATACGCTGGGCAGGAACACCAGTCATCATCGATACGACCTCAGCCACCTGTTCAGCGTCAACTATCTGTCGCTCTTCACCTTCACCCGAAGTCCAGCGCTCGTTGAGCAGCTTCAACTCCGTCTCCAGCACGGTCTGGCGATCTCTGTAGCCCGCAGCCAGTTCGAAGTTCTGGTTTCTCACCGCCAGTTGCTTCTTCTCCTTCACGGTGGCAATCTCTTTTTCCTTCTCTATAATCTCTGGCGGAATCTGGGCTTTACCAAGATGTACGCGCGATCCAGTCTCATCGAGGGCGTCGATGGCTTTGTCAGGCATGAAGCGGTCTGTCACATAGCGGTCTGTCAATTTGACACATGCCGCGAGTGCCTCGTCCGTATAGGTCACGTGGTGGTGATGCTCATAGCGGTCCTTGATGTTATGGAGTATCTGCAGCGTCTCCTCATTGGTCGTAGGCTCCACCTGTACTTTCTGGAATCGACGCTCCAGCGCACCGTCTTTCTCTATCGAGTTGCGGTATTCGTCGAGCGTAGTGGCACCAATACACTGTATCGTACCCCTTGCCAGCGCAGGTTTCATGATGTTCGCAGCATCCATGCTGCCTGGTGTCGAGCCTGCACCGATGATGGTATGTATCTCGTCGATGAACACGATCACGTCTGGGTTCGCCTCCAGTTCTTTCATGAGGGCTTTCAGTCGCTCCTCAAACTGTCCGCGATACTTGGTGCCAGCCACTACGCCCGTCATATCGAGGGTGTAGATGCGCTTGCCAAAGAGCATGGGGCTGGTGTGGTGCTTCTCGATGAGCTGTGCCAGTCCTTCCACGATGGCACTCTTGCCAACACCTGGTTCACCTATTAATATAGGATTGTTCTTCTTCCTGCGACCGAGAATCTCGATGATGCGCTGTATCTCCTTCTCGCGACCCACGCAGGGATCGAGCTTGCCGTCGGCAGCCGCCTGAGTCAGGTCTGTTCCGAAGGTGTCGAGTACGGGAGTCTTCGAGCTGGCTTTCTTCTGGGCAGTCGTGGTCGTGGCGTTGCCCGCATTATTGCTGGCTCCAGGCTTGCTGCCTGTCTCCTCGTATTCGTCCTCATCCTCGTCAGGCAGTCCGATACCGTTAGTCACATTGTTATTCTGCTTGGCGAAGAGCATCGCCATAGCGTCTTCATAATTAATGTTGTTCAATTCTAAAACTTGTTTGGCCCCGTTGTTCACTGCATCGTGCAGGATGGCGAGCAACAGGTGCTGTTCGTCTACTTTGTTCGTTCTCTGTATTCTGGCTTCGAGCACAGCCAACTTCAGGATGTTGCTGGCTTTCTCGTTGAGCACAAGGTCTGTGGTGTGTATGGGCACGTTGATCTCGTCCTCCCTCACACGCTGTTCCAGTTCATACTTCACCGCCTGCAGGTTCAAATCCAGCCTGCGGAAAAGGTCTATCACGGGACCTCCCTTACTTCGGAGCATACCCAACAGCAGGTGTTCAGGGCCTACGCTCCTACTGGCCAGGCGGGCTGCCTCCTCGCGTGAAAAAGCGAGAATCTCAGAGACTTTTGGTGAAAACTGACTTGTCATTCGATTTGCCTATTTAAACTATTCACTATTTGACTATTTCATCTAGCTTTTGCAAAGATACAACATTTTCTGCAAACATCGTGCCATAAAATCCAAAAACTTTCTCCTAAAATAGCTTAAAAGGTTTGGCTGGTTTAGAAAAAATGAGTACCTTTGCACGGATAAAAACGCGCCAGAGGGGCTGAAAAGTGCCTTAAACGCGAAATCTTGAAAAAATCAAAGAGTAAAAAAGTAAAAAAATAAAAGTGTAAAAAATCAATGGATCAGACAATTGACAACGACAGAATTATGAAAATCAACATCGAGGAGGAAATGAAGTCCAGCTACATCGACTACTCTATGTCAGTCATCGTAGCCCGTGCCCTTCCCGATGTGCGCGACGGATTCAAGCCCGTTCACCGTCGCATCCTTTATGGTATGATGGGCATCAACAATGTATCTACCCAACCTTATAAGAAATGTGCGCGCGTCGTAGGTGAGGTGCTCGGTAAGTACCACCCTCATGGCGACAGCTCCGTATACGGTGCCCTCGTGCGTATGGCGCAGGAATGGAACATGCGATACACGCTCGTTGACGGCCAGGGTAACTTTGGCTCTGTCGATGGCGACTCTCCCGCAGCTATGCGTTACACTGAGTGCCGCCTCTCGAAGATGGGTGAGCACATCATGGACGACCTCGACAAGGAGACCGTCGACATGATGAACAACTTCGACGACTCGCTCGTTGAGCCCACCGTCATGCCTACCAAGATTCCTAACCTCCTGGTAAACGGTGGTAACGGTATTGCCGTAGGTATGGCTACCAACATGCCCACCCACAACCTCAGCGAGGTCATCGATGGTTGCTGCGCCTATATCGACAATCCAGATATCGATACCGACGGACTGATGCAGTTCATCCCAGGTCCCGACTTCCCTACAGGCGCATATATTTATGGTCTGCAGGGTGTGCGCGATGCTTACGAGACTGGTCGTGGCCGTATCGTGATGCGTGCCAAGGCCGAGATCGAGAGCGGCGAGGCCCACGACAAGATTGTCGTTACCGAGATACCTTACGGTGTCAACAAGGCCGACCTCGTGGCCTATATCGCTGAGCTGGCCAACCAGCACAAGATCGAGGGCGTCGCCAATGTCAACGATGAGTCAGGCCGTCAGGGTATGCGTATCGTCGTCGATGTGAAGCGCGATGCCAATGCCAACGTGCTGCTCAACAAGCTCTTCAAGATGACAGCCCTGCAGAGCTCGTTCTCTGTCAACAATATTGCGCTGGTGAAGGGTCGTCCCCGCCTGCTCTCACTCAAGGAGTGCATCAAGTACTTCGTAGAGCACCGCCACGATGTCACCATCCGCCGCACCAAGTACGACCTGCGCAAGGCTCAGGAGCGTGCCCACATCCTCGAAGGCTTGATCATTGCTGTCAACAATATCGACGAGGTGGTACACATCATCCGCAACAGCGAGACTCCCTCCGACGCCCAGCGTAACCTCGAGAAGCGCTTCGAGCTCGACGAGATCCAGTCGAAGGCCATCGTTGATATGCGACTCTCACAGCTCACAGGTCTGCGCGTGGAGCAGCTCCATCAGGAGTACGACGATCTGCAGAAACTCATTGCCGACTTGGAAGAGATCCTCAATAATCCTGAGCGTTGCAAGGAGGTAATGAAGCAGGATCTGATCGAGGTGAAGGAGAAGTATGGCGACGAGCGCCGCACGGAGATTATCCCCTTCGACCACGAGTTCAATGCTGAAGACTTCTATCCCGATGATCCTGTGGTCATCACCATTTCCCACATGGGTTACATCAAGCGTACCAATCTCGATGAGTTCCACGAGCAGGGTCGCGGCGGCGTAGGTGCTAAGGCAGCCCGTCATCGCGACAACGACTTCACCGAGTATATCTATCCCGCCACGATGCACAACACGCTGCTCTTCTTCACCCAGAAGGGACGCTGCTACTGGCAGAAGTGCTACGAGATTCCCGAGGGCGACAAGAACTCGAAGGGCCGCGCCATCCAGAACATGCTCAACATCGAACCTGACGACGCCATCAATGCCGTTCTGCGCATCAAGAACTTCAACGATACTGAGTTCATCAACTCCCACTACGTAGTATTCGCCACGAAGCAGGGTATCATCAAGAAGACCTGCCTCGAAGCCTACAGCCGTCCGCGTGCCAATGGCGTCATCGCCATCAATATCAACGAGGGCGACGAGGTGGTAGGCGTTCGTCTGACCAACGGCCACAACGAGCTGCTGCTCGCCAACCGTAATGGTCGCGCCGTGCGCTTCGATGAGAATGATGTCCGCACGATGGGTCGTGTGGCCACTGGTGTCATCGGTATGCGCCTCGATGGTGGCGACGATGAGGTCGTAGGAATGGTTTGCGTCAACGATCCTCAGATCGAAACCATCATGGTTGTCTCAGAAAACGGCTATGGCAAGCGCTCTGAGGTCGAGGACTACCGCAAGACGCTGCGTGGTGCCAAGGGTGTCAAGACCCTCGCCGTCACCGAGAAGACAGGCCGCTTGGTAGCCATCAAGGTAGTTACCGACGAGAACGACCTGATGATCATCAACAAGTCGGGCGTGCTGATTCGTCTGAAGGTAGCAGAGGTTCGCGTGATGGGGCGTGCCACCCAGGGCGTACGTCTCATCAACCTCGCCAAGAAGAACGATGTCATCGCCAGCGTCTGCAAGGTACAGCACTCCGAGGATCCTGAGGAAGACATAGAGGAGGCACAGATTGTCGATGAGGAGCTCACCGAAGCTATCGATACCCCGACCATTGAAACCCCAGAGGATTAAACCGTCGGAACATAATATCGTCAAACGATTAAAAACAAACAATAGTTCAAACCAAATTTTAAAAGGCTTATGAAAAAATTAATGATGATGGCAGTGATGTTCGTAGCAAGCGCTACAGCATTCGCCGGTGACAGTGACGCTTTGAAGGCTATCCTCAAGGCAAAGACCTATGCAGACGCAGAGACACTGCTCAACAGCAGTCTCGCTTCACTCGCTAACGATGCCGAAAAGGCTAAGGCTTACAACAAGCTCGTAGACCTCGCTTACGAGGCATTTAACGAGCAGAATACTATTGTGACCGAAAACCAGGTTAACAAGCAGATGGGTAGGGAAGAGAAGCCCGTCGATCAGGCTCTGATGGCAGAGATGGCTTTCAACGCCCTGACAGCTGCCAAGCTTTGCGATGAGTTCGACCAGAAGCCCAACGAGAAGGGAAAGGTATCTCCAAAGTTCGCTAAGAAGAATGCAGAGCGCCTGTGGGTAAGTGTTCGTAACACGCTCGTCAACGCTGGTCAGGATGCCCTCACTGCCCGCGACAACGCTAAGGCTCGCAAGTACTGGCAGCTCTTCGCTGAGAGCAACGAGTTCCCAATGTTCGCCGAGTGCGACCGTGAGGCTCAGAAGCCCTTCTTTGGCCAGGTAGCCCGCTTCGCTGCTGTCTTCGCATATCAGGATAAGGATATGGAGAAGGCCCTCCAGCTGGCTGATATCGCCATGAAGGATCCTGAGGAGAAGGAGAATGCCCTCAACCTCAAGCTCGAAATCTTGGGGTCAGAGCTGAAGACCAAGGACGACTCAGTGAAGTTCTGCAACCAGCTGAAGGACATCTATGCCCAGGACAAGAACGACGGCGTGATGGAGAAACTCTACAACGTACTGCTCGGACTGGGCGACGAGGCTGCTGCCTACAAGATCCTCGACGATGCCCTCGCTGCTAATCCCAACAACTTCGTAGCCCTCGCTGACAAGGGTCTTGCACTGCTCCAGGCACAGAAGGCTGCCGAGGCTGTGACCTACCTGAAGAAGGCATTCGAGGTGAAGCCCGACAACGCCGTGATCGCTACCTATGCAGGTACCGCATTCAGCGTACAGGCTCAGGAGACTGAGGATCCCGCCAAGAAGAAGGAACTCTACAAGGAGGCCATCACACTCTTCGACAAGGCTAAGGAGCTCGATCCCGACCGTCTGCAGAGCAACTGGGGTTACAACCGTTACAATGCCTACTACAACTACTACGGTGCGGATGCTCCCGAGACCAAGCAGGCAGAGGCCGACAGCAAGTAATCCATCCATCAGGACATAAAAAAAATCAGGCGCATAGGAGTTAAACCCTATGCGCCCATTTTTAGATGATATATGAAATACGGAATCATCGGAGTGGGAGCCATCGGCGGCTATTACGGCAGCAAGCTGGCTTATAGCGGGCAGGATGTGCATTTCCTGTCGCATAGCGATTATCAATACGTGAAGGAGCGCGGCATGCAGGTCGATTCCTGCGACGGCTCTTTCCATCTCGATCACGTCAATGTATATCAGTATGCAGAGGATATGCCGAAATGCGATGTGGTGATTGTGGGATTGAAGACGACTAACAACCATCTGCTTCCGTCGCTCTTGACACCCTTGCTCCATGAGCATACGGTTGTGGTGCTGATACAAAACGGTATAGGCGTCGAAGCCGATGTGCAAAAGATGTTCCCCGGAGTGCAGCTGGTGGCAGGACTTGCGTTCATCTGCTCAGCGAAGACGGAGCCAGGCCGCGTGAACCATCAATGCTATGGCAGCATCAATCTCGGCAACTATTCCTGTCGCGACGAGGCCGTGTTTGCTCAGATTCTCAGCGATTTTACGGCTGCTGGCGTTGCCTGCGCTTCAGTGCCCTACGAGGAAGCGCGCTGGAAGAAGGCCGTATGGAACATGCCTTTCAACGGTATGACCGTCGCACTCAACACGCGAACAGACCTCTTGCTGAAGCATGCCTCCACCCGTCAGCTCATCCGCGACATGATGATGGAGGTCGTCAGTGCCTCCCGTGCCCTTGGCGTCAACGGCGTCGACGAGGCGTTTGTCGAGAAGATGATTACAATGACGGATGCGATGACGCCCTACAGCCCCTCCATGAAGCTCGACTTCGACTTCCATCGTCCCATGGAGATCCACTATCTCTATACGCGTCCCATCGAGCTTGCCCGTGCCGCCGGCTATCGCATGGCCAAGCTCGAAATGCTGGAGGCTGAGCTCCGCTTCCTGTCGGAGCATCAACAATAACTTTTTTGACTCTGGGGCCAGGCCCCAAGTTGCAAAAAGATAGAGGCGCACCCCATTCGGATGCCCCTCTATTTTTTACCTTTTTACTTTTTACCTTTTCCTACATTCCCATGCAGGACGTTGCTCCGAGTGCGGTAAGGATGGCAGACGCAATAGATGCGACGATCTGCACAACCCATTTGAAAGTTTCTTTCTTAGTCATACGCGTTTAAGATTTTAATGGTTAAAGTTACGGTTCGTTCCTCGATT
>CAMHAM010000048.1 GCA_946183415.1 uncultured Prevotella sp. | reverse complement strand
TAAACAAATAAATACGAGATAAAATGAACAAAGTCGATAAGAACAGACCCGTTTCGAGTATTAAGCACGAGGATAAGCGTGCCGCTATTCCTGATAGTGCCCATCAGGGAGAGGAACAGATGGCTATAAGTGGCATGCCAGAACAGAGTGAATACGACATCTTCCGTCATGAGTTCCAACGGGTTCTAATAGCTGTATGGCATCAGGCGGGAAATGCTTCTTGGGGGCGCAGAAGTGCCTATCCCCTTTGCGCCCATAAAACCTTGTATAAGAGCACTCATTATGGAGATTTTACAAAAAATTTTTGTACCTTTGCCTAATGATTTATGGAGTCATCGCTACATAAAAATAATATATATGGAATCGGTAAGATATGGCAAAACGAAGAGAAATAAGAAACAGTACGGCTGAGTTCCTAATCTTTCAGATAGAAGGGAAGGAACATGGCATAGAGGTGTATTATAAGGACAAGACGGTGTGGTGTACCCAGAAGGCGATGGGTGTGTTATTCGACTGTACCTCTGACAATATAAGTGTTCATTTGCAGAACATCTATGATACGGACGAACTAAAAAAAGAGGCAACTACCGAGAAAATTTCGGTAGTTCGGCGTGAAGGTAACAGGGATGTCAACCGTACGCTTGGGAGAATGCTCCTGACGGAAAGATTGTAAAGACGGATGTGTCAATTGCCAAGAACTATCTGAAAGAGATGGAACTGGCTGATATGGGACAATTGGTGAATGGTGTACTGGAATTGGCAGAGCGAATGGCTAAGCGCCATATTCCTATGACAATGGAGGACTGGGCTAAACAGATTGACACCATCTTAGCGGCTGGTGGTAATGAAGTGCTGCAAACGGCAGGTTCAGTAACAGCGGAAGAAGCCAAAGAACATGCCGAGACAGAATTTGAAAAGTACCGCATAGTACAGGATCGTTTGTTCCAGAGCGACTTTGACAAGTATTTGGGTGAATTACCTTTTGAAGGTGAGTAAGATTCCTGTATGCAACCTATTTCTTATTTCTTCAAAGAATCTGAATCCAGATTTTACAATGAAGATTCAGGCAGAATGGCTTAGTAAGCCTTTGTCTAAGCAGTCGTACTTTGTGACTCATATCGTGACTTATTATCGAACAGACGAAGTGATCCAATCCTTCAATAATTTTGTAAAGGCTCGATACTTTGATGCTATCATGAATAAGGTGATCCTTAGCATGTTTGATATTGAGTTGGAATAAAGGCTTCAACTAAATCTCGTTCTAAGGGCGCAGAGGGGCCAGGAACCTTTGCGCCCCATTTTAAAACCTTTGCAACTTGGGGCCTGGCCCCAGAGTTGCATCGAGTCTTTTCAGATGGCAGAGCAGTAGCTGGCCTTTGGCGTCGCGCAGGTGCATGCCGTTACCCTGACAGTAGCGGAAGTAGCGACAGTCGGCGCAATCGCCCGTCTTCATCCATTCCCGATGGCGGTAGGGCGCGTAGCGGTGCTCCCAGACGTCCATAAAGTCGTCTTCGTAGATGTTACCCTGATGATAGTCGGCACGGATGCTGGCACACGCCCCAATCGAGCCGTCGGCCAGCACGCTGCCCACCGTGATGCCTGCCTGGCAGGAGAAGAGCAGGTTGCGCACTTCGCCCTCGTAGTTGCCTAAGAAGCCCTCGCAACCGTAGTCTACACGGATTTCTCCCTCTGCGCGCGTTCTCTTGATATAATCAAACACGCCCCTGAACTCTTCGTCGGTGAGTCGCATCATGGAGTCTTGTGCAGCCCTGCCTACCGGGAAAATGGTGAAGAGCCGCCAGCGCTTGACTCCCTTTGCGATGAGGAAACGCTTGATGTCGTCGAGGTGGGCATAGTTGCGACGGTTGACACAGGTGACGATGTCGAAGAGAAATCCCTCTTGAGCCGTGAGCATGTCGATGGCCTGGCTCACCATGCGGAAGCTCTGTTCGCTGCCCCGCATCCAGTTGTGGTCCTCCTCCAGCCCGTCGAGACTGATGGTCATCGACCCGATACCGGCTCTGATGAGCCTCTGCCAGCGCTGGGGTGTCAGGTGCAGGCCGTTGGTCACCATGCCCCAGGGGAATCCCTTCTGGTGGATGGCTGCACAGCAGTCTTCGAGATCCTGTCGCATCAGCGGCTCTCCGCCAGTGACGACGACACAGACCTTGTGAGGATCGGTCTTCCGGGCGATGGAGTCGAGCACGCGCAGAAAGTCCTCCTTCGGCATGTCCTTGCTTGCAGACTGCATCTTGCAGTCGCTGCCACAGTGGCGGCACTTCAGGTCGCATCGCTGCGTACACTCCCAGAAGAGCTGTCGCAGGGGGTGCTCCTCTCTGAGGATGGCCAGTTGTTGTCGCCAGAGTTCGAGGCCGATCTTCTTCCTAAGCGTCAGGGGTGTCGGCTTCATCTTTTTTCATCTTGATGTTATTGCGGATCTCGAAGGTACCCATGTACCAGTTTCCATCGCCCTCGGCGGTCTTTACAGCCTTGCTCCTGTCGATGCTGAGCGTGTCGCTGCGGAACTGGCCACCATTGGCCATGCCGTCCACGTCCTCCACGATGAGTCTGATGTCATTGTGGATGTCGTCGGTTTGTAACTTATACTGTCCGTCGGCATCGGTCTTCACGGAGTCGATGCCCCAGGCCTCAGTCTCGCCGGTTGGTCTGTCAAACACATACTTCACGGAGGTCTTGATGCCCTCGATTGGCTTGCCGGTCTCGTCGGTGACGGTGCCTTTCAAATTATAGGTTGCAAAAGGCATACCATACTCGCACACAATGGGGTCATCGTCTCCATCAGAACCGACACTGCAGGCTTCGAAGCCCAGAATGGTGAGCAGTGCGCTCAAAATGGCTTGATACCATCTCTTGACTCTTACTTTCATAATCGTAAACGTTTTTAATTCCAACTTTTACTATTACAACCAGCAAAAGTATAAAATACTGCATAGATTCCAAAAAGATTAATGCTTTTTAACGCTTCACCGGAGGCATTTCGCTCGATTTGCACTCCCTTTGAGGCATGCCCGAAGGTACTCGCGTTCGGATTTTCCCAAATAAATTTGGAAAATCACTCACTTATTCGTACCTTTGCCCCCCGTTATGATAGTATGTATTGCAGAGAAACCCAGTGTGGCAAGGGATATCGCACGAATTATCGGGGCGACAAGTTCACACGATGGATATATGGAAGGGAATGGTTATCAGGTGACATGGACTTTCGGTCACTTGTGTACACTGAAGGAGCCTGGCGACTACACCCAGGCCTGGAAGCCGTGGGCACTGACACAACTGCCAATGGTGCCTCAGCGATTCGGCATCAAGCTGATCGAGGACAGTGGCATCAAAAAACAGTTTGCCACCATCGAGCGCCTGATGCAGAAGGCCGACGGCATCGTGAACTGCGGTGACGCCGGACAGGAGGGTGAGCTCATCCAACGATGGGTGATGCAGAAAGCGCAGGCCACCTGTCCCGTGAAGCGTCTCTGGATCTCTTCGATGACTGACGAAGCCATCCGCGAGGGATTCGCGAACCTGAAGGATCAAGCAGACTATCAGCCATTGTACCTCGCAGGACTCTCGCGTGCCATCGGCGACTGGCTGTTGGGCATGAATGCCACACGACTCTATACGCTGAAATACGGCCAGAACAGACAAGTGCTCTCTATCGGACGCGTGCAAACCCCTACCCTCGCACTGATCGTGAACCGTCAGAAGGAGATCGAGAACTTCAAGCCTGAACCTTACTGGGTATTGGCTACCATCTATCGCGACACAACATTCACCGCCACCAAAGGAAAATTCACTTCGAAGGAAGAGGGCGAAAAGGCCTTTGCTACCATTGAGGGCAAGCCCTTTACGGTGACGAAAGTGGAGAAAAAGGAAGGCAAGGAGCAGCCGCCACAGCTCTACGACCTCACTTCGCTGCAGGTGGACTGTAACCGTAAGTTCGCCTACTCTGCAGAGATGACGCTGAATCTGATCCAAAGTCTCTATGAGAAGAAGTACACCACCTATCCACGTGTGGACACCCAATACCTCTCGGATGACATCTACCCCAAGTGCGGTCAGACGCTCAACGGTCTCTATCAGACGAAATTCGCTGGCATTGCGCCCTACGCAGAACTGATCAAGCCCATCGGCGGTAAACCGCTGAAGAAATCGAAACGTGTCTTCGACACCTCGAAGGTGACCGACCACCACGCCATCATCCCCACAGGCGTCATCCCCCAGAATCTCAGCGATGCCGAGCGTAACGTCTTCGACCTCGTGGCCCGCAGATTCATCGCCGTGTTCTTGCCCGACTGCAAGTTCTCGACGACAACGGTCTTAGGCGAAGTTCTAGGAGAGCCTATGGAGAATCTAGGGGATTCTAAAATCGAGTTTAAGGTGACGGGCAAGGAAATTCTTGATCCAGGCTGGCGCGTAGTGCAAGGCAAGGACAAGCAGAAGGCTGATGATGACGAGGAGAAGAAACAGCAAGACGACGAGGAGCGCACACTGCCTACCTTCGTCAAGGGCGAGACTGGCGACCATAAGCCGACACTCACAGAGAAATGGACCACACCTCCGCCTTATTACAATGAAGCCTCCCTACTCCGCGCGATGGAGACTGCCGGTAAATTCGTGGAGGACGAGACACTGCGGGCTGCTATGAAGGAGAACGGCATCGGGCGCCCATCATCGCGTGCAGGTATCATCGAGACCCTCTTCAAGCGCCACTATATCAAGCGCGACCGTAAGCGACTCATCGCCACTCCTACGGGTATCGAACTGATCGACCTCATCCGCGAGGAACTACTGAAAAGCTGTGAGCTGACTGGTATTTGGGAGAAGAAGCTGCGCGACATTGAGCATCAGAAATACGACCCCAAGCAATTCATCGACGAACTGAAACAACAGGTGGCCGATATCGTGCACGAAGTGATGACCGACCCCAGCAACCGTCGTGTGACCGTATTGAGCGATGCTGAGCTGAAGAAGCTAAAATCGCCCAAGAAACAATAAAACAGAGCGTCATATCGTTATTAATAATGGTATGCGAAGATTATCCATCATAGTATTCACCGCCCTCTGCACCGTGCTGCTCGCCAGCTGCGGAGCAGATCAGGCTCTGAAGAAAGGCGACAAGTTCTTTGCCGTCGGAGAATATTATGATGCAGCGGTGCAATACCGTAAAGCCTACACACAGACACCCTCGAAAGAACGGAAGACACGTGGTGTGCGCGCCCTGAAACTCGCAGAATGCTATCGGCGCATCAATATGACCGCCAAGGCTATCGCTGCCTATAACAACGCCGTACGCTATAAGCAGGCCGACTCGCTGACCCAATTCTATCTGGGACAGCTACACATGAGAAACGGCAACTACAAGGAAGCCGAGAAACACTTCAAGATGGCTACCGACTCACTGCCTACGAACGATGAGCACTGGAAACTGGCAGAGAACGGACTAAAATCGGCTCAGATGGCCAACCAATGGCGGAAAGACGGATCGGCCTACACCGTGAAGCGGATGGACATCTTCAATTCGCGGCGCGATGATTATTCACCCATGTTGGGGGGCGACGAGTACAACCAGCTCTACTTCACCTCTACACGCAATCAAACACAAGGCGATGAATATAGCGGTATTACGGGCGCTAAAGCTGCCGACATCTTCATGTCGCAGAAAGACGATAAGGGGAAATGGGGAAAACCCCAGAGTATCGACTCGGAACTGAACAGCAATTTCGACGAAGGTGCCTGCTGCTTCGAGCCCGATGGGAAGACGATGTATCTGACACTGTGTAAGACCGATGCCAACTATCCGCGCTATGCGACCATCGCTGTTTCCTACCGATCGGACGCTGCCTGGGGAAAGCCCAAGGAACTCGTCATCTCAAAAGACACGCTCTCAAGCTATGCCCATCCTGCCGTCAGTCCTGATGGAGAATGGCTCTACTTCGTGAGCGATATGCCAGGAGGTATGGGAGGTCTCGACATCTGGCGCTGCCGCCTGCTGAGTCATGGAGAGCCTGGGGCCGTAGAGAACCTGGGCGAACCCGTCAACACCGCTGGCGACGAGATGTTCCCCACGTTCCGTCCCAACGGCGACCTCTACTTCTCGAGCAATGGGCACCCGGGCATGGGCGGACTGGATATCTTCATCTACAAAAACAGGCAATTGGAGCATCTCGGATTTCCCATCAACTCGCAGGGCGACGACTTCGGAATGACTTTCGAAGGCAAGAAGAATCAGGGTTTCTTCTGTTCGAGTCGCGGCGACAATCGAGGCAACGACCACATCTACAGCTTCTATAATCCAGAGATCATACAAACAGTCAAGGGCTGGGTCTACGAGCAGGACGGCTATGAACTCACAGCGGCACAAGTCTACATGGTGGGCAACGACGGTACAAACCTGAAGCTCAGCGTCCGTGGCGACGGCTCTTTTACACAGGAGATCAAGCCTGGCGTGGACTACGTATTCCTTGGCACCTGCAAGGGATTCCTGAACCATCAGGAGGAACTACGTGTAGAGCCTGCCATGAAATCAGAAGAATACACGCTGCAGTTCCCATTGGCGAATATCTCAGCACCTGTGCTCATCGAGAACATATTCTACGACTTCAACAAAGCCACCCTGCGCCCAGAATCGGCAACAGCCCTCGATGAACTTGTGGGACTGCTGAACGAGAATCCCAATATCACTATCGAACTCTCAGCCCATACCGACAATCGCGGTTCGGATCAGTACAACGAACGTCTGTCGCAACAGCGTGCAGAGAGTGTGGTCCGCTATCTGATTGACCACGGTATTGCCGCAGACCGCCTGACGCCAAAGGGATACGGCGAGGGCATGCCGAAGAAGATCAAACGTAAGGTGGCAGAAAAATATCCGTTCCTCAAGGAGGGCGATGTGCTATCAGAAGCCTTTATCACCACGCTCCCAGAGGAACAGCAGGAACAATGTCACCAACTCAACAGGCGCACAGAGTTCAGAGTGCTGCGGACAACTTATGGCCTATTCGATAAGGAAGGTAAATTAATACAAAGGCCACCAGCAGCACAAGAGCCATCGGATTGAGGGGAACGGGGATCTCGGCTGTAGGAGCCGTTACCATCAGCACCTCAAGCCAGCCTAGCATCATGCGCAGGCCTCCCACGAACAAGCCCTGCAACGCCTGCCAACCTCCGAACAGGAAGAACAGCGCCAAGGCTACCACGATACAGAACAATGTCCACAACTGCGACAGACGATGTGCAGTCAAAAGTTTACGCTCGGGCAGGCTTTGCATCACCCGCTCTGTGAAACCATGATCTTCAATCTGCTGCTGGGCAGCCTGTTTGAAGAATTTCTCTATCATCATATCGTCTCTATCTGTCATAGCCATTCTGCTTTAAATAGTTTGCCATTTTCTCTTTACCTCGTCGCAGATGCGACTTCACCGTATTTTCCGCTATTCCCGTGATCTTACTGATCTGGTCGATGGGATAGCCGTCGATGAGTTGCAGGGTGATACACATACGTTCATCAGACTTCAGCAGCGCTAAGGCTGCGTAGATATCCATCTTCAGGTTTTCACTGGCAGAAATCGTCTGACGAGCCACAGTCACCGAGGTATCCACATCCTCAGTAGGGCGGCGCGAGCGAACCTCATCGTAGAACACATTGTAAGCAATACGCATGAGCCACGTTGAGAAGCTCGACATCGCACGAAACTTCGAAATGTTCACGTAAGCCTTGATGAATGTCTCTTGCGCCAGATCATCACTGAGCTGTTCGTCTCCCAACGTCTGATTCAAGAAGAATCGACGCACAGGTGACTGATACTTCCTGACAAGCTGGTCGAAAGCCTTCTTGTTATGGAATACCGCCACCTGCGTTACGAGAGAGATATCACTCAGATCTGCCATCACTTCTCACTCCACACTCCTC
This sequence comes from uncultured Prevotella sp., assembly GCA_946183415.1. Lineage (GTDB taxonomy): Bacteria > Bacteroidota > Bacteroidia > Bacteroidales > Bacteroidaceae > Prevotella. The sequence continues at coordinate 15,145 of CAMHAM010000048.1, read as the reverse complement.
ACTCCTCACTTCTCACTTCTGCTCTATCAGGTTCTTCTCTGGCATGACTATCCACAGCACGAAGTAGAAGATCAGTCCACTGAAGGCTGTAAAGAGTGTCAGGAAAGCATAAGCGATTCTTACCAAAACGGGGTCGAAATCCAGATACTCGGCGATACCACCGCAAACCCCTGCCCATACTCTGTCGTTAGAGCGCATCAATCTTTTTGTCATAACTCTGAATTATTTAAATTATCGTTGTCACTATTGTTAATTGTATGATTCACCTGAGAGGCATTTCCTGTGTTCCCCGACTGTCGCGCGATATACCATTTGCCGAGTCCGATGAAGAATACGAGCGCACCGATGCCAAAGCCTGTAGTACCTGCGACAATACCGAGGAAGATGGCCAGACCTACGCCTGTAAACATCTGGCGGAGTCCTTTCTGATAGTCATCACTGTTCTCTCTGGCTTCCTCTTTCAAGAGCTGCTCAGGTATCGGCTGTCCTTTTTCCATTGCCATCTGAGCCAGTTTGAGTCGTTCCTTGCGATTTCTGTTGATGAAATAGACCACACCGATGATAATAACGATAGGGAAGAGCACGAACAGGATAAAGAGCGTACCCAAAACCATGGCTATTCCCATAATCTCTTTCCCGCCGATATGACTGAACACCTCATTCATCATTCCATGGAAATCGTCATCAGACAGCGTGACATTGACACTCCTACGAGTAGCATAACTGCCACTATAGGTTGTGTCGTTAGCTGTAGTGTCAGAAAAGGCTTCGATTGCGTCTTGATTGTTCTTTGTAGAATCCACCTGCTCCGTACGGGGCGTATGGCGGTGGTTCTGTGCTACGGCACCAGCATTTAAGCTGAGTGTGAGCATCATTGCGATTGCGATTAAATACTGTTTCATATCTTTCTGAATTTTGATTTCTACATCTTTTTGACGTAACAAATCATAAATTAGTTGCAAAGTTAGTTATTTTTCCCATATTTTTTATAACTTTGCGCAGAAAATATGCAATTACCTGAGGATTTCAAACGTGAAACGAAGTTGGTAATGGGCGATGAGCGCTTTGACCGCTTCATGGGAGCCTTCGATGAGGAGGCTCCCGTCAGCATACGTCTGAATCCGAGACTCCACACTCCACACTCCACACTCCTCACTCCCCAAGAAAACATCCCCTGGTGTGAAGAAGGCTATTATCTCGCTGGGCGCCCCCAGTTTACCTTCGATCCGCTCTTCCATGCCGGCTGTTATTATGTACAGGAGGCCGCTTCGATGTTCGTCACTCATATCATTAGGAGTGTCGACATCCCCTCTCCCAAGCGAGCTTTGGATCTCTGTGCTGCACCTGGGGGTAAATCCACCGCTCTGCTCAGCGGGTTGCCTGACGACTGTACGCTGGTGAGCAATGAGCCCATCAGTAATCGTGCGCAGATCCTGCTGGAGAACATCACCAAGTGGGGCTATCCCAACAGCATTGTGACCAACAACTATCCTCGTGATTTCCGCAAGGCCAAGCTCACGTTCGACCTCATCCTGTGTGATGTACCCTGCTCTGGCGAAGGCATGTTCCGTAAGGATCCTGCTACCATCGGTGAGTGGAGTCTGCAGAATGTGGAGAAGTGCTGGCGACTGCAGCGTGAGATTGTAGCCGATGCCTGGGAGTGCCTTGCTCCTGGCGGGCTCCTCATATATAGTACGTGTACATTTAATCTGAAAGAGAACGAAGAGAACGTGCGCTGGATTCTCGGGAATTTCGATGCCGAGGTACTTGATATTCCCATCGACCCGTCGTGGAATATCACGGGTTCACTCTTAGAGGGTTTCACCGCCCCCGTCTATCGCTTCATCCCAGGTATCACCCGCAGCGAAGGTCTCTTCATCTGCGCCATCAGGAAACGTGGAGGGAGGAGGGAGGATTCTTTCTCGAGGAAGGAGGAAGGAGGAAGGAGGGACGAGAATACTGTAATAAAGGAAAAGTTGGAGAAAATAAAATTCCTAAAGGTTCTGGACCCAAGTGATCTCCTTCCTCCTTCCTCCTTCCTCCTTCCTCGAATAAGCATAGACTACCCCGAGGCCCTGAAATACCTACGCGGGGAGGCATTAGTATTGCCTGCCGACACTCCACGCGGTATCGTCAATATCGCTTATAAAGGCATCGTCCTTGGAGCTGTCAAGAACATCGGCAATCGCGCCAACAACCTCTATCCCAAGGCTTGGCGCATCAGGACAACCCATCTTCCAACAGAAGAAGTAAAAATCATAGATATACAATGAAACAGTATTTAGACATCCTCAACAGAATCCTTACCGAAGGCACTGAAAAGGGCGACCGAACAGGTACCGGCACCATCAGCATCTTCGGCACACAGAGCCGTTATAACCTCGACGATGGTTTCCCCCTCCTCACGACGAAGAAACTCCACCTGAAGAGTATCATCTACGAACTACTCTGGTTCCTGAAAGGTGATACCAACGTGAAATACCTACAGGAGCATGGCGTGCGCATCTGGAACGAGTGGGCTGATGAGAATGGTGAGCTCGGACCCGTCTATGGACATCAGTGGCGCTCGTGGCCTGACTATAAAGGAGGCACTATCGACCAGATACAGTATGTGCTCGATCAGCTGAAGAACAACCCCAACTCTCGTCGTATGATTGTCTCAGCCTGGAACGTGGCCGAGGTCAATGAGATGGCATTGCCACCCTGTCATACCATCTTCCAGTTCTATGTGGCGGGAGACCGTCTGTCACTGCAACTCTACCAGCGCTCAGCCGACACATTCCTGGGTGTGCCTTTCAACATCGCCTCTTACGCCCTGTTGCTGCAGATGATGGCACAGGTGACGGGCTACAAGGCTGGCGACTTCATCCACACCACGGGCGACACCCACCTCTATCTGAATCATATCGAGCAGGCCAAGCTACAGCTCACCCGTGAGCCGCGCCCCCTGCCCAAGATGATACTCAACCCCGATGTGAAGAGTCTTTTCGACTTCCAATTTGAGGATTTCCAACTTGAGGGCTACGATCCCCACCCCCACATCAAGGCGGAAGTGAGTGTTTAGTTCCTACTGTAAACCGTAAACTGTAAACAAAAAAAATGATAACAATAATTGCAGCGGTGGCGAAGGACAGAGCCATCGGATATAAGAACAAGCTGATCTATTGGTTGCCTAATGACCTGAAGCGCTTCAAGGCGCTCACCACAGGGCATACGATCATCATGGGCCGCAACACCTTCCTATCACTACCAAAGGGTGCCTTGCCCAATCGAAGGAATATCGTCCTCAGCAAGAGCTTTGGAAATGAAGAGAGAGAAGTGAAAAGTGAAAAGTTTCCTGGCTGCGATGTCTACCCCTCATTAGAAGAGGCTCTGCAACACTGCACTCATGACGAGGACATCTACATCATTGGCGGTGCCAGTGTCTATCGCCAGGCAATCCCCCTTGCCGACCGCCTATGTCTCACGGAGATTGACGACACCCCGACAGAAGCAGATACTTTCTTCCCCGAGTATCGTAAAGAGTGGCAGGAGACATCACGCGAAGACCACGCCACCGACGAGCGCCATCAGTACCCCTATGCCTTCGTCGACTACATCCGGAAATAATGCATCCGATTTCTGATTTTTAATAAAAAAATGCACAAACCGACATTCAACATGAAGCGCCAAGTCCTGGTGTTCCGACATTTCGGAAACAAGGGCTACTCGCTCTTTGCCTGTCTGGGACGTGAGGTGGTATGCAGTGTGCTCTCAGTTGCCACATTGACCTATGCCTCTGCCGAGAGTGTTGCGACGAACCCCGTCGTGACCGATTCTGCCACGATGACGACAGCGCGCGAGATGATGCTCGAGGAAGTCAGTGTGACAGGCTCGAGGGCGCCCCTGACAAAGAGTCAGGCTGCGAGAATGGTAACTGTACTGGATCGCCGAGATATTGCGCAGGCGCCCGTACAAAGTGTTAACGATCTGCTGAAATACGCCGTTGGCGTAGATGTACGCCAGCGAGGCCCCATCGGAGCTCAGACAGACATCTCAATCCGAGGCGGCACCTCCGAACAGATTATCCTGTTGCTCAACGGCATCAACATCTGTGACCCACAGACGGGCCACAATGCGATGGACTTGCCCATAGACCTGAGCGAGATTGTGCGCATTGAGGTGCTTGAGGGACCAGCCGGTCGCATCTACGGCTCGTCATCGCTGGTGGGTGCTATCAATATCGTGACAAGACCCGCTTCGAAGACGAGTACGACCCTAAGTCTGGAAGGCGGCTCCTACGGCTACTCCAAAGTGAGCGGAAGAGCCAACCTGAAACAGAAGGGTTGGAACAACCAGCTAAGCGCAGGGTACAGTCGGAGCGATGGCTACTCTCGCTCAAAATCAGGCGACCTGAATACAGACTTCAGCGGAGCGAAAGCCTTCTATCAAGGCCAGTATGAGGATCAGGAGGTGCGCATCAACTGGCACCTTGGCATTGCAGACAAAGGATGGGGATCAAGCACCTCCTATGCTTCGCCTAAATGGCAGGCCGACAACCAGTATGAGCACACCACAAAGCTCTATTCAGCCATCCAGGCCGAGACCCATTTCGGCAAACTGAGACTGATGCCTTCCGTCTATTGGAACCAGAACAAAGACCGCTATGAAGGTTATCGAGGCCAGCCAGAGCTGATGAAATACAACTATAACCGCACTGATGTCTACGGAGTGAACCTAAGTAGCTATTTCGACTGGTTCAGTGCAGACAATGCGCCCTATAATGGCGGACATATCCAGATGCGTACTGCCTTCGGCGCAGAACTGAGGAATGAGGATCTCGTCAGTGGTAACTTAGGGGAGCCACTGGCGCAGAAGCACCATATCAGTGGGACTGACCGCGACTACGAGTTAGGTGTAAACCGCACGAACATCAGCGCCTATTTGGAACACAATGTGCTGCTCAGGAACTTCACGCTCTCTGCAGGATTCGTGGCAGTGAAGAACACTTGGAGCAATATGAACATGACAGTATACCCAGGTATAGACTTGAGCTACAGACCCAATAGCAACTGGACGCTTCACGCTTCATATAACACCTCACTGCGCATGCCGTCGTTTACAGAGATGTACTATAAGCTTCAGGGCTACCAGGCCGATCCTCATCTGAAGCCTGAAGAGATGCGGGCCCTTGAGGCTGGCTTCACCTGTCATTATTCACCATTCACCATCCACGCCACCATCTGGCACCACAACGGACGGAATATGATCGACTGGATCATGGATACATCAAAGGGATCAGAGGCCGAGTGGCAAAGTGTGAACCATACAAAAATCAACAGTATTGGCGTTGAGACCGGTATTGACTTCGCAATCAAAGCCTGTCAGGTGAAAATCAACTACGGCTACATCCATCAGGACAAGGAACTAGAAGAGTATATCGTGTCACAGTATGCACTGGAGTATCTGCGCCATAAGCTGACGGCCCGAGTTGACCTACCACTGATCAGGAGCCTGACGCTGGGACTGAACTTCAGATGGCAAGACCGAGTGGGTCAATACACTGACTTCGACGGCACTGCGCACGACTACGAGCCCTACGCCCTACTCGACGCCCGCCTGACCTGGCAACAAGACAAATGGAAGGTGTATGCCGAGGCTAATAACCTGACAGATAAGCGCTATCGCGACTATGGTCTGGTGGAACAGCCTGGGCGATGGATCATCCTCGGAGCAAGTATCACATTATAACAAATAATCCTCGCCAATTGGCGGGGATTATTCATTTCTTCAACTTGAAGGAATTTTCTATGCTCACTATTTCAGCCTGGAAAGCCTGATCGACCTTCAGTCGCTGCTCTATAATATTGCAAGAGTGGATGACAGTAGAGTGATCGCGATTACCGATGAGCTGCCCGATACGACCTGCAGGCATACGTGTGTACTTTGAAGCCAGATACATCGACACTTGGCGCACCTGAACGTAACTGCGCTTGCGGCTCTTGCTGAACACGTTCTGCTGACTGATGCCATAGTGATGGCAAACCTTCTCAAGAATATCGTCGATGGTAAGCGGGTGGTTGTCAACTTTCACGGCACGTTTGATGACGCGCTCGGCCAGCTTCATATCGATATTCGTGTTATAAACAATCGAATAAGCCATCAGGGAGTTGACCACACCTTCAAGATCGCGCACACTACCGTTAGCAGTGTCGGCAATGAACTGGATGACATCGGCAGGAATCTTCAGACCGTCACGACGACACTTGGCATTGAGGATATCGATGCACAACTGGGTGTTGGGCTTCTCAAGCTCGGCAATCAGACCACATGAGAAACGAGTCAGCATACGGTCCTGAAGCCATTTGAGATCTACAGGCGGGCGATCACTTGCCAAAATAATCTGTTTACCCAGACGGAACAGATGATCGAAGATGTGGAAGAATGTGGCAACAGTCTTCTCGGCAGTAGCCCACTCCTGTACATCATCGACTATCAGCACGTCGATAGTCTGATAGAAATTGATGAAGTCGTTAACCGTGTTCTGACGACTGGCATCTGTGAACTGTACCTGGAACAAACGTGCCGAAACGTAGAGCACACGCTTCTGCGGATAAGTTTCCTTACAGCGCAGGCCGATGGCATTGATAAGATGAGTCTTACCACAACCCGAGGGGCCATAGACGAAGAACGGGTTAAAAGTCGACTTGCCCGGATGTTCCGAAATAGAGAGGCCCACAGTACGTGGCAACTTATTGCTGTCGCCCTCGATAAACGTCTGGAAAGTCTTCTTCGGATCAAGCTGAGGATTCAACTGTTGTGGCATAGCGGCATCAAGGGTAGATGGCGACAGATTGCCACGATTGGTAGCTGCAGGTGCCTCCACATTAGCACCAGGACCTTCACTCTCGATATCAGTCGTGGTATTATTAGTCTTGTCGGTAAGAATCCTGTAACGAAGTGTAACGTTAGGGCCGAACACGCGCATGATTACCTTACTTAATAGTACGACGTAGTACTGCTCCAAGTACTCATAGATGTATGGACTTGGAACTTGCACCAAGAGGACTTTCTCGGCCTCGGAGTAGGACTCGAAGACGAGTGGTGCAAACCACGTTTTGAACTGCTGCTCGGACACGTTTGCCTTGATCAGACGAAGGCAGTCGTCCCAAAGCGCCTGATGACTATTACTCATTCGGCGATATCGTAATTCTTTTATTCTTTGTTGTTACAAGACTTAGGCTTGTCGATTCTAATTGTAGTGCAAAGGTCGCTATTTTTTTTCAAACTTCCAAATGTCAAAAAACATCCGTCGTGTGTACAATCTTTCGTAACTCTCTATACTATGGGCATTTAGGGCGTTTCACGTACAATTACGCCAAAATCGTCATTTGCAAAATATTAATCACCTGACAATCAAGCGCTTAACTACAACGCAACTGTTGTGTCACACACAAAATTTGACCGTAATGCCCTATATCTGAGAGGAAACCGAATGACACAATCTGACGCTAGTCCCGCTCTGCCTATTTAGACAAATTTTAAATTACTTATGTTTCTTGCCAAATAATGAGATATGAACATAACGCCATGGATTGGCCTTCAGATCGATGATCAGCGAGTCGATATGGGCAGTCGTTGAGTACAGATTGTCATAGATGCCCGGGTCGTTGAGGAACTTACCAATAGTGCCTTCTTTGCTATTCAATTTGTTGGTAAGCGTATGGACATTATCCAGGGTAGCATTGACCTTGGCCATGGTAGCAGCGAGGTCAAGTGCGTTGAGATTATGTGTCAGTGTATCGGCATTGTTGAGCACGCCATTAGCTGTAGCAAGCATGTGGGGCAGTTGATGATTCAGTGATGAAGAGATCATCGTCAGATCGCGCGACACCTTTGTAAAGTCTGACGTCATCTTTTCGATATTGTCAAGCGAATTTTTGAGCGAAGGATCAGCCAACAAGGCATTGACATTATAAAGAATAGAGTCGAGCTTCGGTAAGGCTTTCTCTATATGAGGAATGAGTTTCTCTACCTGTCCCAGAGCACCAGTCTGCAGATCGCCATTGATGGTATCACCAGGCTCCATGATATCATCGAAGTCGGGACCGAATTTCACCTCAAGCTTGATGTTACCCAGCAAGTCACTGACAATCTCGGCATAACTGCCTTTTGGAATATGCAGTTTGTTATCGATGCCCAGTTCGGCCACGATGTCGCCATTATGTTCGTAATCGTAGATAATACGCTCTACAACACCTATGCGATAACCGTTGGCATAGATGGGGCTTGAGGCTGAGAGTCCACTGATATTATCGAATTTCACATAATAATGACTATCCGATGAAAACAGAGTCAACCCCTTCAGGAACTGGAGACCGAAATAAAGTACAACGATTCCGATGATGGCTACCAGTGCAATCTGGATTTCTTTTGCATACTTCCTCATAATATCTACAATTATTTGATACCTTTATTCTTCTTAAATTCACGGATGGCCTCGTTCACGTCGACACGCTGACCGTCCTTGAAGGCAATAATGAAAGCCTCGGGGAACTTGTCAGTGATACTACGACGCAGACGATAGATCTCATTATAGTTGGTCGAGGCACCTACTGTATACTTAATGACATTACCTTCTTGATAGCTGTCAACCCCTTTAAGACCCTTGAAACGGGAATCGCCAGGCTTGAGGCGCGAAGAGCTGACCAACACCTGCACCTTGAACACTGGCTCAGACACCAGAGGCTTTTCTACTGCAACAGGCTGCGACTCCAGAACTGGGAGTTGGGGAGCGGGTGCGGCTGCAGGCTGAGGGGCTACAGGAGCCACCACGAGCTGCTCTTCCGTAACAACAGGCTGCTCGGATTCCGGCTGCGGTTCAGGTACCGTCTCAACAACAGGCTCCTGCTGGGGTGTCATAACTGGCACAACGACAAGCTCCTCTTCCACGGGTTGCGGTTCGGGCTCTTTCACCTTCGTCTTCTTAGAGGGTCTTACCTTCACCTGATCCTGAGGAATCAGGCTGGGAATACGCACCTCTTTGTTCTCAGGCTCAGGCTGATAAGGGATGGTGATCTTATTGCCGCCATGCTTCTTGTAATAAGCCAGGAAGGCATTAAAGATGCCACGAGCATATTGGCCTTCAGCAGCCTTCGAGTTCATGTAGTTCTCTTCGTCGCGTGTGGAGATGAAGCCTAACTCTATCAGACAGCCCGGCATTGACGAGAGTCGCAGCACGGCCAGGTTATCCTGCTGGGCACCCATATCCTTACGGCCGGTCGCCTGACACACATAGCGCTGCATGTATTTGGCCAGTTCCACACTGTTCTCCATATTCTTGTCCTGTACAAACTCGAACATGATATTGCTCTCAGGCGAATTGGGGTCGTAGCCCTGATAGGTCTGCTTATAGTCTTTCTCGAGCAGGATGACGGCATTCTCACGTTTGGCCACTTCGAGATTCTGCTCTACACCGTTACGCTTGCCCGTGCGCTTGCTGGTACCGAGGGTATATGTCTGGAAACCACGGGCGACACGGCCTCTGGGCACAGCGTTGATATGGACGGAAATAAAGAGGTCGGCCTTGTTGTTGTTGGCTATCTCTGCCCTGCGATACAGCTCTACGAATCGGTCGGTCTTTCGAGTGTAGATGACTTTCACGTCAGGACAATTACGCTCAACCATCTTTCCGAAAGCGAGGGCGAACTTCAGTGTCAGGTTCTTCTCCTTGGAGATCGCTCCTAAAGCACCTGCGTCACTTCCGCCGTGACCGGGGTCTATGACCAGCGTGAACTTCTTGTTCGCACCGTCGGCAGACATGGCAAAGCAAATAATCGTTATCAGGAATACTATAATCTTCTTAGACATCAGTTATTATTATCGTTTATGAAATGAATCTCCACACTGGCACCGTCGCAATCGGCTTCCAAGGGAGGATTCAGTTTAGTCAGTGTGAGGTCGATGGAGAGAGTCTTTGGAAACGCTTTATAGACAGCCTCGGCAATTCGCCCCGAGACGTGCTCCAACAGCGAGGAGGGCTGCTGCATCTCGCGCTCAACGAGGGCATAGAGCGAGGCGTAATTGAGCGTATCGGCCACATTGTCGGAAGAGAGGGCCTTCACCAGTGGGTAACCCACACGCAGGTCTACCTCGTAGTCACCGCCCACGACGCGCTCCTGAGGGAGCACCCCATGAAATGCGTGAAAACGCATACCGTGTAACGATATATAGCCCTGGTCAAACTTCATCGGCAAGTGATGGTGTTAGTCTTCTGCTAAATCCTCGTCATGCACACCTGGCAGATACTTCTTCAAGGCGCGCTCCACACCCACCTTCCACGTGTTGATACTCTCATCCTTCAGTGAGAGCGAACCGACGAGTTTGATTACATGCTCCAACGGCATGCGGTAACGAAGCACTCCCGAGATGAGCTTGGCATAGTTCCAATATTCTGGGTTGAACTTCTCCGACAGGCCTTCAACCGTCGTCTTGTATCCACGCTTGTTCTCGAACTGGAAGTCATAACGCTTCGTGCCGTCGGGATTCACCTGCTTGATGATCTTGCCGTGAACGACATTCTTTGGCAGGATAATACCTTCCTCGTCATCCTGAAGACCAGTAAAGATCTCATAGGGATAGCCGTCGAGCAGTCCGACGAGAGCCACCCACTTTTCCTTATTATTCTGGAATCTGACGACATCGCACTCCAGTACCTGGGGTCTTACCTCTGTCACCTCCGGAATCACAGTCATCAGTTTCTCTATCAAAAATGTGGCAATCTGCTCCTCTGTAAGGGGCGCATTCTGCTTCTGACCAACCAAGGCCAACTCATGCGCTACGCGTTTCAAAGTCTCTTTACGAATATCTTCTTCCATCATCTCAATACATTTTGGGTGCAAAGATACTACTTTTTCTCTTTTTCTTCGTATTTTTACAGCAAAAAAACTACAAAATGGAAGCAATTCCTTATCAAGCGAACAGAAATCACAAATATAGTTAAGGAGTTAAGTAGTCATCGCTCTCCAACTACTTAACCCCTTAACTACTTAACTTCTTAACTACTACTCTACTACAATGGGCTTATACTTAGGCACGAGGGCCTTCATGATGCACCAGCCGATGAGATAAGCCACAGCACAGATGCAGAACACCACCATGTAGGCAGCAGGCTTACCCTCGAAGCCAAAGAAGGTGAAGGCACTGCCCTGAGCTGATGCCCAGGTGAAGAAATTACCTGAACCCATGTTGATGGCCATCGAACCGAAACCACCAGTCATAGTACCCAGACCCACGATCGTACCGATGGTCGACTTGGGGAACATATCACCGATGGTAGAGAACAGGTTGGCACTCCAAGCCTGATGACCAGCTCCCAGCAGACCGATCAAGATGGCGGGCCACCAAGCGCTATAGGCTCCCATAGGCTGTGCCAGCAAGCCCAATACCGGGAAGCAGGCGAAGATCAACATGGCGCGCATACGACCCAGATAAGGGTTCATGCCTCGCTTCTCCACGAAATACTTGGGCAAATAGCCACCACCGATACTGAGCACCGTCACGATGAAATAGAGAGTGAAGATGAGCATAATACCCATGGTTGAATCGGAAGTATAGCCATACTGATCACTGAAATATGCTGGTGCCCAGAACAGGAAGAACCACCATACACCATCAGTCATAAACTTACCAACGAGGAAAGCCCAGGTCTGCTTATAACCAAAACACTTGAAGAACGGGATGGCCTTCTCTTCTTTCACGTTGTCACGATCCTGCACTGTAGCGATGTCGACATCCTGCTCGATATAGTTGAGCTCGGCCTTATTGACGCGCTTGTTCTTACGAGGTTTGTCGTAAAGCCATACCCACAGGCCCATCCAGACATAACCCAGCACACCGATGATGATAAACGCCATCTCCCAACCCCAGGCGCGTGCTAAGAGGGGAATCGTTGCAGGTGCAGCGAGTGCACCTACAGAGGCACCGCTATTGAAGATAGAGGTAGAGAAAGCACGGTCCTTGGCGGGGAAATACTCTGCTGTTGCCTTGATGGCAGCAGGGAAGTTGCCCGCCTCACCAACAGCCAGTATCAGACGGCAGCTGAGGAACAGCCAAACCGAGATAGTAGCAATGGCCACCGCGGCGTCACTTCCTGCCTGCACCATGCGCAGCGCCTCAATAGAGTCGTAACCCTCAATAGTCATGGCTGCCCAACCGCATCCTGCGTGAAGCACAGCACCTGTCGACCAAACGAAGATCGCAATCAGATAGCCCTTCTTCGTGCCCATCCAGTCGATGAACTTACCTGCGAAAAGGTTGGCGATAGCATAGAACAATGAGAACAAGCCGGTAATGGTGCCGTAGTCGGCATCGGTCCAATGGAATTCAGGCGCGATGAAGTCTTTCCATGTGAGCGACAGGACCTGACGGTCCATATAATTGACAGTGGTTGCCAGGAAAAGCAATCCACAGATGACCCAGCGGAAGTTGGACATCTTTGTAGTTTGTACAGGTGCCATATTTACCTAATATCAATTACGGGAATATTATCTTTGTCGTTATAGTAGAGGTTCTCACCAGCCATACCCCAGATGAAGGTATAGTAGTAAGTACCAGCAGCGGCATGCATCGACCACTCGGGCGACATGATGGCCTGCTCGTTGTGCAGCCATACGTTACGGCTCTCCTGAGGCTGACCCATCACGTGAGAGATGGTCTGACCCTCGGGCAGGTTGAAATAGTAGTAAGCCTCGATACGGCGACCGTGTGTGTGAGGCGGCATCGTATTCCATACAGCACCGGGATTCAACTGGGTCAGTCCGAGCTGCAACTGACAGGGACCTTCCTCCAGCACATCGTTCACGATGAGCTTATACACGGTACGGTTGTTGGCCTCCTCTACTGTTCCCACAGGCCCCCAGACAGCAGCTTTCAACGAGCCGCCACGACCGTCGAGGGTGATCCACTGGGTCTTATAGTGCTGGTGAGCCGTAGCTGAGTTCAGATAGAACTTGGCAGGATTCTTGGCATCCTTCGAACGGAACTGCACTTTCTTGTTCACGTCGTTGCCTTTGCCAATATGGCCACGTCCGATGTAGAGTGCCTCCTTCGGTGAGAGCGCGTACTCCTTGCCGTCGACGATCACTACGCCGTCGCCTCCGCCGCAGTTCACCACGCCGAGCTCACGGTTATACATGAAATACTTCTCCTTGATGGTGTTGTCCACGTCGAGACCCAGTTCCCAGAAGTTTTCCAGTGTCAGGGTCGTATTCACAGGCATCGCTCCACCGAAAATAAAGCGGTCGTAGTGTGAATAAGTCAGTAGGATCGAGTCGGCCGCCATCACCTTTTCCATCACAAAGCGCTCACGCAGCAACTTTGTGTCATAGTGTTTCACGTCTTCAGGATGACAGGCTGTCTGGAATTTCACGTGCTGTGCACCAACAAACCTGTCGGCCTCCTGCGCATTGGCAGAAAGCGAGAGGGCCACAGCCCCCACAATAGTCAGAATCGTTTTTTTCATTGCTATATACTGTTTAAATTATATCCGCGTAATCCTTGCCTATTATTCATTTCGCCAGCTTTTCGTCAGCAACGATCCGCTTGCGGTTCCAGAACACCATGCCAATGGTGATGAGCGTCAGCACACCAGCACCCACATAAGCCAGACTGTTAACGCACTTGTAAATCACCCAACCGAAGAGGCTCGATGCAAAGTCAAGCGCGCCGGCTTGGAATCCCTCGGGAATCTTAGCTGCCGGATCCTGCGTCTGGGCATATACCGTCTGGGCTGCCTGCGTAAAGGCGGGCGCCATGTCGGTCACAAACCACAGACCAATGCCAACGGTAATGATACCCACAATCAGGGTCTTCACCACATTTCCCTTGGTATAGGGCAGCACCATCACGAACACATAGAACATACCGGCGAGCGAAGCCAGCGGCAGGAACTCATTGCCTGGCAGGGCCACAGCCATCAACAAGGCCAGCGGAATCAGGATCAGTGAGGCCACGAGGGTTGTCGGATGACCAATCACCAGGGCTGGCGACATGCCGATATACACTTTCTTACCAGCCCACTTCTTCTGTACCACCTCCTGCGTCTTCTCGGCAATCGGCTTCAGACCGTCGATGAAGAGCTTCGTGATTCTCGGAATCAGTTCCATCACGGCACCCATCGTCACACCCAGGAAGAGCACCTTCTTGATGTCGAGCTGGGCCACGGCACCGATCAGCGCTCCCACGATTACACCGAGCACGATAGGCTCACCCAGCACACCGAACTTCCGCTTCAGTCCCTCGGCGTCGATGTCGAGTTTTGAGAAACCGGGAATCTTGTCAAGCAGCCAGTTAATGCCAATGGCAAAGGCCGTAAAGCTCTGGCAGAACGGCTGGGGAATAGAGATGCCGTCCATATCGTCGTAGTAGCCCTGGAACTTCTCGGCAGTCAAGTCGGCCATCACCAAGGTGATGATATAGCAGACGATGGCAGCGAAATAGCCCCAAGCCAGACTCTGATCCATCACGAAGTAAGCCACGGCTCCGATAAAGGCGAAGTGCCAGTAGTTCCACAGGTCGATGTTCACCGTGCGCGTGCATTTTGTTATCAGCAACAGGAAGTTCACACCCAGACAGATGGGGATAATCAGTGCGCCCACCGCTGTGTTATAGGCCACTGCCGCAGCAGCTGGCCAGCCCATGTCGAACACGCCGAGTTGGAGGTCGTACAGACGTGAGATCTCACTCAGCGGACTACCAAAGTTGTTCGTCAGCAGGGCGGTCACGATACCGAGTCCCACGAAACCGACACCCACGTAGAGTCCAGATTTCAGAGACTTTCCAAACTTCATGCCGATGCACAGTCCGATGATAGTAAACAGAATAGGCATCATCACCGACGCCCCCAGACTGATAATGTAACTGAATACTTGTTCCATTTGTTTTATTTCATTAGTTTTCCGCCACAAAGGTACAAAAAAAAAGCGAAACGCATTGCATTTCGCCATCTTTTTTTACGTTATCGTTAACGGAACTGCATTCTGGGGCCAGGCCCCGAGTTGCAAAACTGCATTCTAGGGTCAGGCCCCGAGTTGCACGGTTCGAGAGGGCGTTTGGAGGCTCCAAACGAGGTGAATGGAGGCTCCAAACGAGGTGAATGGAGGCTCCA
>CAMHAM010000047.1 GCA_946183415.1 uncultured Prevotella sp. | reverse complement strand
CGAACCGTAACTTTAACCATTAAAATCTTAAACGCGTATGACAAAGAAAGAAACTTTCAAATGGGTTGTGCAGATCATCGCATCCATTGCGTCTGCCATACTAACCGCACTCGGTGCAACGTCCTGCATGGGATTCAATTAAAAATAGAAGTGCTCACAGTGATGTGCGCACTTTTTTTAAAAAATATTCTTCATTTTTCTTGGTTAGTTCAAGAAAAAGCCTTACAGCCTCTATGCTCAGGGCACGAAGGTTCCTGGCATCTTTGCGCCCTTATATGTTTTCTTTGATCTTTGTCCCTTTGATCTCGCTACTCATAAATATGACGTGACTCACCTCGAATGAACTCTATCTTATGAGGTTCTACGCCTGTCTTGAAAGTCTCAATGAACTGTGCATGATTCGCTCCATCCCAATAATAAACATTCACAAAGCCTGGCGAAGAATCATCTAAATATAGGAATAAATCATCAAAACACGTCGGCTCGGGGACACTCTGGCGTGAAGCAATGAAGATGTTCCCAGTTAACGGATCAAAGGCTATAGCAGATGGAGAGATAATAGGATGTTCAGAATCACCAATCAGATTCATCTTCTCCAAAGATTTCGAACTGGCGTCGTATATACTATAGCTTAGACTGGTGACTCCATCAAAAGGAGCATTGAAAGTATGGATATAATTGCCTGCAATTGCCATGCCTGTAGCATTAGGAACAACCAAAGTCGCCATATCACCATTAATCTCATACAAACCAGCATCCGTCCGTTTATATTCTTCATCAGCCAGACCTGCCTCGAGCACATAAAGCGCATTGCCTATCACGGCTATATCCTTTGGGTTCATTATTTTGTCATAACTTTTATTGGTAACGCTGCCAGTGGCCAAGTCGATTTTTGAAATATAGCCTTCACCAATGTATAATTTATTTATTGCCACATAGAGCGACACATTATTATTGTCGTCGGTCACAAAAGCCATTCCCACTGGGCAAGAACCAACCGAATACTTCTCCTGTAGTTTAAAGTCTATTGTATCAATAGCAGCTATACAACCTGTTTCCCCATCACCGTATGTACAGAAATAAAGCTTTCCGTCATAAGCGGCTAAACGGTAAGGGCCGTTACCTTCCTCATCAGCCAGCAGTTCTCTGGTTTCGATACGTTTCAGCATTTTAGCATCTTTGGCTCTCAGCACAAAAATGACGCCCTCGTCAAAACCTGCAATATACATCTTTTCACCATATACGAGTACATCGTTGGGAGAACCACCAAGAGATTCACCATTCACCATTTGAAAGACATTCTGCTGGGCAGAAGGAGGCTCGGTATTATAATTAATATAGGTAAGACTACCATCGATGCCTTGAATGGAAATCCCATTGTTGATAATATACACACCTTTGGTCTGAATGGACGAAGAGGGTGGCAGGTAGTCAACAGGATTGTCTTCAACAGGATTGTCTGCAACAGGATTGCCTGCAACAGGATTGCCTGCAACAGGATTGTCTTCCAAACAACCCGTTAAGCAGGTTGCACTCAATGCCAGCACTGCAAAACTAAGTATATACCTTTTCATCGTCGTTATATATTATAAGCTGATAATCGCTTTCAGTTCTTGGGGGGATGCCTTTACAGAAAAGAATACAAATACTTTATATTGCTTGCAAAATTAAACAATTTATTGTTAACCACCAAGAAGAAAGACAAAAAACTACAAAATCATCAATAAATCTTCAACAGGGGCACCTCTGTTGACATCGACTTCAGTGGAAAAGAAAGGGCGAGTTTCCGGAGAGGCTTGCATCTTCGTGACAGCACACATCCCAATACCCATATCTTTCACGCGAACCTCTAAATTACTCTTCTGTGGGGCTTCTCCATTAGAATTTGCGTTTGCACTGGTGGTGAACACGAATGAGTCTTCCACTTGTTGTGACAAAGAGGGGGGATTGCGACAATTCGTTATCATGAGGCTGAATGCTGTCGTAAAAGAGCGCAAAGCATGAGCTATGCCTGCCGTGCAAACGTTTTCCGAGCGGGGGATTATTAATCAGTGTTAAAATGGAGATTGGATGGCAGATTTTCACTATATTTGCACCATAGAATCAAATTACAACACTATGAGAAGGATTTTACTAATAACCGCCATCCTGATGGCAAACGTGATGACAATGAGTGGAGCAAAGAAAAGTGTGAACAACGACTCGTCGTATGGATGAGATTTTAGAAATATTCCGACGCAACTTCCCCTACGTCAGCAGGGAAGAACGAACCTTGTTGGGAATCATTCATCACGAAGGTAACGTAACCTTTACGAGAAGAAACAGCGAAGGCAGACTGATTGGGTGCGCGATTGTTAATGGGAATACAATTCTGTTGTTGGTGGTCGATAAGGAACACAGAAACCAAGGCATCGGCAGCGACCTGTTGCAGGCTTGTGAGGAGACGATAGGAAAAGACGGTCACGAGAAGGTAATACTTGGAGTCGGTTTCGATTACCTCCTACCAGGAGTGCCTACCAGTCGCAGGTTTGCCCCAAGTGTGCATGAGCATCTTGATCCGTTAGTCAATACGGAAGCATCCGATTTTTTTGAGCATAGAGGTTATAGTCACTCATGGGGAGCATGTAACTGTTTCGACATGAAGATGTCGCTGAATGATTTCTGCCTGAACGATGATGCGGTAGGGGATACCATCAACGGCATCAGCTACAGATGGGCAACCATTGCCGACGTGAAGGAAATCCTGCGCTGTGCCGATGATGCCTGTCAATATCAAGATGACAGTTTCTCCAAGTATTACGACAACGCCTGCCTCTACACACCTGGGCATCAACAGCGCGTGCTGATAGCCATCAAAAATGGCAAGATCGTAGGGACTTTGATCGTCTCTGCGGAAACAGAGGCAGAGGGCGTCGGGAATGTAGGATGCACCTGTGTTGCTTCCAACGAGACTCATCAGGGGATAGCCACAAATATGGTCAAACTTGGCACGAGATATCTGAAGGATATCGGACTGAAAGAAGCCAGCCTTTCATATACCTATTCAGATCTGGATGTCCTATATGGCGCCTCAGGCTACGAAATCAGCACCTATTATTTCATGGGCGAAAAAGTAATTACAGCACTATGCCCAATGCGCGAGCTACGGCGTTTTTGATAAATGCATTGATGGTTATGCCGGCCTTTTGGGCTGCCATAGCCGCACTACTATGAATCTCCGGTGTAAGCCTTACATTAAGCACACCCGAATATGGTTTGCGTGGCTCTATCCCTTTTTCTTCGCATAATGCCAGGTAATCATCAATGGCTCCCTCAAAGTCTTCTGTCAATTCCTCAACAGTAGAACCTTCGTAGGTGATACTGTCCTTAGCCATGCCCTGCACCTTTCCAAACAGGCACTTGTCTTCTTCGCTATACTCCACACTTCCTGTGCACTCTGGGGTCAGGCCCCAAAGTGAAGTCGCAGGCGACTGTACTTTGGCGCCAGACCCGGGGCCTGGCGGGGGATGCCTTTCTTTATAAATGTACGTTTTCCTGCTTTTTGGCGTGTTACCAGATGTTAAAGTTGGGCAAAGCCACATTGAGTTGCTGCTTTTTTTGTACCTTTGCAGGCAAAATTTGCAAATTTTAAAGTAATTATGGGTTATACACGACTGACTGCCGCAGAGGCTGCGGCACTGATCAAGAATGGCGAACACATCGCCATGAGTGGCTTTACACCAGCTGGTGTGGCCAAGGCAACAACTAAGGAACTGGCTAAGCTCGCTGTGGCTGAGCATGAGGCTGGTCGCGAGTTTAAAGTGGCAATTTTCACGGGTGCTTCTACAGGACAGAGCACGGATGGTGACTTGGCAAACGCCCAGGCTATCCTCTATCGTGCACCTTACACGACGAATCCCGACTTCCGTAAGCACGTGAACATGGGAGAGATTCCCTACAACGACCTGCACCTGAGTCACATGGCACAGGAACTGCGCTATGGTTTCTATGGTCCGCTGGACTGGGCTATCCTCGAAGTGTGTGGCATCGAGGAGGTGGGCAACGACTATCATGTGTATCTGACAGCTGCTGGTGGTATCTCTCCGACGGCTGCCCGTCTGGCTAAGCACGTGATCCTGGAGCTCAACTCGTTCCACAACCCTAACGCAAAGTATATCCACGACGTGTATGAGCCGTTGGATCCTCCTTATCGCAAGGCAATTCCCATCGAGCATGTGGGCGATCGTATCGGCCAGCCCTTCGTGAGCATTCCCAAGGACAAGGTGGTAGGTGTCGTAGAGTGTAACATCCCCGACGAGGCCCGTGCCTTCAAGGACAGCGACCCTGTAACGGATAAGATTGGATTCCTGACAGCAGAGTTCCTCGTTGAGGAGATGCACAAGGGACGTATCCCCAAGGAGTTCCTGCCTCTGCAGAGTGGCGTAGGTTCGACTGCCAACGCCATCCTCGGCGCTCTGGGTGCCGACAAGCACGTGCCTGATTTCAATATCTATACTGAAGTGATTCAGAACTCAGTAATCGACATGATGCTCACTGGTCGCGTGAAGGATGCCTCAGCTTGTTCGCTGACTGTCAGCAACGAGTGTCTGATGCAGGTTTACGACCACATGGACTACTTCAAGGATCACCTGACGCTGCGTCAGAGCGAGATTTCCAACTCGCCTGAGATTATCCGTCGATTAGGTGTCATCGCTATTAATACTGCTATCGAGGCCGACCTCTATGGCAACGTGAACTCAACACATATCAGCGGTGTGAAGATGATGAACGGTATCGGTGGAAGCGGCGACTTCATCCGCAATGCTTACCTCTCGATCTTCACTTGCCCGTCGGTAGCTAAGGGTGGCGTGATCTCTTCGATTGTGCCGTTCGTCAGCCATCAGGACAGCTCAGAGCACGATGTGAACATCATCGTGACAGAGCAGGGTATCGCCGACCTGCGTGGCAAGGGACCCATCCAGCGTGCAGAGACCATCATCGAGAACTGTGCGCATCCCGACTACAAGCAGTTGCTTTGGGACTACCTGAAGATTGCCAAGATGGGTCAGACCCGCCATAACCTGCCTGCGGCCTTCGCCATGCACGACACGCTGGCACGCAAGGGCGACATGAGGCTGACCGACTTCGCTGAGTACGTGAAGTAAAGGTAAAAAAGTAAAAAGGTAAAAAGGTAAAAAAGTAAAAAGGTAAAAAAGAAAAAAGGTTAGAAATTGGAATCGAAATTAGTCATTTACAATACGCTGACGCGGCAGAAGGAGCGCTTCGAGCCCCTTCATGCACCTAATGTCGGCATGTATGTCTGTGGTCCCACCGTCTATGGTGACCCTCATCTGGGACACGCGCGCCCGGCTATCACTTTCGATCTCGTGTTTCGTTATCTGAAACATTTAGGATATAAAGTAAGGTACGTGCGTAATATCACGGATGTAGGTCATCTGGAGCACGATGCTGATGAAGGCGAGGACAAGATTGCTAAGAAGGCTCGCCTGGAGCAATTGGAGCCGATGGAGATAGCCCAGTATTACACTAATCGCTATCACCAGGCGATGGATGCCCTCGGCTGCGAGCGCCCATCGATAGAGCCTCATGCCACAGGGCACATCATTGAGCAGCAACAGCTTGTGAGGCAGATCATCGATAACGGCTTTGCCTACGAGAGCAACGGCTCCATCTATTTCGACATCGAGGCCTACAACAAGAAGTATCAGTATGGTATCCTCTCTGGTCGTTCGCTGGAGAACATCAAGGATGCCTCGCGCGAACTTGACGGTGTAGGCGAGAAGCATAATCAGGCTGATTTTGCCCTATGGAAGAAAGCCCAGCCTGAGCACATCATGCGCTGGCCATCACCTTGGAGCGATGGATTCCCCGGATGGCACTGCGAGTGTACGGCGATGGGGCGCAAGTATCTGGGCGATGAATTCGATATTCACGGAGGTGGCATGGACCTCGTGTTCCCCCACCATGAGTGTGAGATAGCCCAGGCCCAGGCCTCAATGGGGCATCAGGCTGTGAAGTACTGGATGCACAACAATATGATTACTATCAACGGGCAGAAGATGGGTAAGTCGCTGGGTAACTTCATTACTCTCGAGCAGTTCTTCACGGGTAACCACGAGAAACTGGAGAAAGCCTACTCGCCGATGACCATCCGCTTCTTCATCCTTTCGGCCCACTATCGTGGCACGGTGGACTTCTCTAACGAGGCTCTGCAGGCTGCTGAGAAGGGACTGGAGAAACTGTTGAACGGCATTGCCGATCTGGAGCGCGTGCAGCCCGCTGGCAAATGCGATGCCGAGACGGAGAATATCGTGAGGAGCCTGCGCCAGAAGTGCTATGACGCAATGAACGACGACTTCGCTACTCCCCAGGTAATCAGCCACCTCTTTGAAGCCTGCACCACGATTAACAAGCTCGTGGATCACAAGGCAACCATCTGTGCCGACTGTCTGAATGAACTGAAGGAGACGATGCGCCTCTTCGCCTTCGATATTCTCGGCCTCTCGGCAAATACGGCAGCGGGCGGAGCCAATGAAGCGCGCGAGGAAGCCTTCGGCAAGGTGGTCGATATGGTGCTTGAACTGCGTGCCAAGGCTAAGGCTGACAAGGACTGGGCTACCAGCGACAAGATACGCGACGAACTTGCTGCTGCCGGCTTCGAGGTGAAAGACACGAAAGACGGTGTCACCTGGAAGTTGAACAAGTGAGAAGTGAAAAGTGAAAGAGTGAGCCTACGGTTTTCCGTAGGCTTCTTTTGTCATGATCAGTGAGCGCGTCTTCTTCTTGAAATCCTGGAAGGAAAGATAGTCAAGTCCTTTGTGAGGACGATTGGTGCCCCACGAGTTTTTCATCACGAAATAGTTTTCTCCCTGATCGTCGTGGGCAATGCCAACGATGGCCATGGCGTGCCCATCGTTGGCCCAGCCGATACCATGATGCTGTCGCACGGCTCTTTCGGTTCTGGCGAGTAGCGTGTCAGCGGGTATGTTCAGGTAGCGGTCGTGCAGCCAGTTGTCCTCGGAGGCGAGTTCCAGTTCCTGATAATACGGTCTGCTGTCATCGCACATCAGTTGGATATACTCCCCTGGCTTGCAGACGCTACGGGCAAACTCCTGTGGGGTGTAGGTGGCTCCCAGCATAAACACCCATGTCGGTGCCGGGGTGTCGATGGTAGCCATAGCATCGTAGCTCACGATGCCGTATTTCTCTAACAGTCGCAGGGTGGTGGCCAGTTCGCCTCGCTTGTTTTTGGGGGCCTCAGGTTCGCGCTCCATCATCTTCATAAGATAATAAGGTGATAGGTTCACGGAGTCGCCCCAGGAGAGATGCTCTGTCTCAATGGTGGCGAGCACGGCATAGATCCAGCAGGTCTCGCTGTCGCCCTGATCCTTGACAGGCGTCATGCGATTGAGCACGTCATTGGTATAATGCCTCTCTTGCGAGCAGGAGCACAAGAGAATACTTGCAATCAAATATACGATCCAGCGTGGCCTCATTCCACTAATACCCCTTATTTTGTTTGAAATGTGGATTCTGTGTCATGATGTCACTGGGGATGGGATAGACGGTGGTGTGGCCGTCGCTTTCGTCGACGGGGTCATCGTAGGCATCACCCGTGAAGAGGCTTTTATACTTATGGAAGCGTATCATATCTTGCCGCCTCCAACCTTCCCAGCAAAGTTCGAGCAAACGCTCGTCGAGCAGGTTCTCGGGGGTTAATTCGCGTTGTGTAGCCCCGGCCCTTTTGCGCACTGCATCGAAGTCGTCACTGCCATCCTCACCATTGCGCCATCTGGCCTCGGCGCGCATCAGTAGGGCATCGGCAAAGCGGAATAGCACGATGTCGTTATCCATGAGCGTGCCGTCCTTCGTGGCATTCTTGTCGATATCGTATTTCTTCATGCGGGCACCGGCCGTCTCTACGTATGTGTCATAGCTGAGGTCCATTTTCACGGCGAGGGGATAGTAGATCAGCGGCTCGCCTATGCGGTCGAGTACCGGATTCTCGTTGCGGTCGAGCACTTCTCCTGCCCAGTAGTTGGCGTAGAAGCGTGGGTCAACGTCTTCAGTCCCATAGCCGAAGATGCGTAGCGTGTTGAGTGTGGCGCACGCTCCGTTCTCGCCTGTGATGCCGTAGGCTGCAGCATGGCGGTAGTGCCACGAGCGCTTCAGGTTCTGCTGTGTGTTGCTGTAGAGATCCTTGTCCATAGGGATGACCCAGATGTTCTCAGGAGAGTTCTCGTTGCGCACAGAAAAGTTGTCGCTGTAGTAGTCTGCCAGCCTGTAGTTGTTGTCCTCCAGTTGGTCGCAGAAGTAAATGACGGTCTCCCAGGCGTTCATCTCCTTTCCGTAGACATCGAGGCGTATCTCCTTGCCGTCAGGGTAGTACTTGTCGGTCCAGTCGTCGTCGAGATAGATTTCGGCGTTGAGTGCCAGCTTGGCTAATACGAAGGCTGCCACATCGTAGGTGACGCGACCGTAGTAGTCGTTGTGCTGAACGCAGTTTTCCTTCTTCAGATTTGGACTTGCTTCGATGAGTTCGTTGAAGGTGAACCAGAACAGCTGGCTCCGGCTCGGCTGTTCTACTTCGTTCATCGAGATATCAGTGCTGGTGACGATGGGCGCGCGCCCGAAGAGGTCGAGTAGATACCAGTAATAGATGGCGCGCAGGGCCCTCACCTCGGCAACGTACTCAATGTACTGCTCTTCGGTAAGTATGCTGTGGTAGTCGCTGATGTGCTTCAGGGAGCGGTTACAGAGCGTGATAACCTTGTAGAGGTAAAGCCAGGAGTTCCCTATCAGGTCGTGCCCGGGTCCCCATGAGTGGCGGTACATGTGCTGCCACAGTTCGCCGTCGTACCAGTCGTGCCCTCTGGTAGGGAGAATGGCTTCGTCGGATCCGAATGTCTGGAGATCGTATATTCCCCGGCAGGTGCCTTGAAGTCCTTGGCCGTCGGTGGCTCCTCCTACGTAGTTATACAAGGTGGCGACGGTGTTCTTGAACAGGCGCTCGGGGGTGTCGTAGGCCACTTCCTCACTGACCTGGTCGTGTGGATGCTCATCGAGGCTGCATGAGGCGAATGTAAAAAGTGTAAAGATAGAAATGAAAAGTATAAGCTTGAACTTCATAATTCCTGACTCTTAAATTCGTGGTTAAAACTTCAGACTGAGTCCCATGGTGTAGGACCGGTAGACGGGCATGACGTTCTTGTCGTCAATGCCAAGGGTGCCGTTGATGATGCTTGAATTGATCATCGGGGTGAGTCCGCTGTAGCCAGTGATGGTGGCAAGGTTGTTGACTGATGCCGAGATGCGCAGGCTCTGGATGTATTTCCATCTGATGGGAATGGTCCATCCTACGGTGAGATAGTCTATATTCACGTAGTCGCCGTTTTCAAGCCAGTAGTCGCTGATGGTCTGGTCGATGATGACCTGCTCTTGTGCTCCCTTCATGATGTTGTAGTTGGGCAGCGAGAGAATGTTTGTGTACGAGAGTGCCGTTCCGTTGTAGATCTTGTGCCCGAAGGCGCCGTTGATTTGTGTCGTGACATCCCACTGACGGTAGCGCAGGGCGATGTTCGAACCCATCATGGCCTTCGGCGTGGCCTGTCCGCAGATGTAGCGCTCGTCTGTGACGTCATAGTATTTTATGCCGCCTTCCTCCTCGACGAGTCCTTTGCAGTGCGGCAGTACGAATACGCCCAGCGGCTCTCCCACAACCTGCGTCACCACGTCGCTGGCACCATGGAAGCCGGCACCCCAGAGGGCTGCAATGCCCTTCGCCTTAGGGGCCGTCAGATGTTGCCCGTTGTAGTCGCCGTCGAGCGAGATCAGCTTGTTGCGCTCAAACGTCCAGTTCATGTTGATGCTCAGCTCCAGGTTCTTCGTGCGTACTGGGGTGATGCCGAATCCGATTTCGAGTCCGCTATTCTGCATCGACCCGAGGTTGGCGAGAATCTTGTTGTAGGGGAATGGTGGCACAGGAACGGTGTAGACGTAGAGCATGTCTGTGGTTTTCGAACGGTAATAGTCGACACTCAGGGCGATGCGCTTCTCCCACATCGAGAGGTCAAGACCCACGTTGAAAGTCTTCTTCACCTCCCACTTCAGGTCGGGGTTGGCATTGCGGATAATGCCGAGCGTGGTAGTGATCGAACTTTGGTAGGGTACTACGCCATTGGGCTGCATCAGCAGCATCGAGTTATACGAGTCGATGCCGGCCTGACTGCCTGAGAGGCCGTAGCCGATGCGTAGCTTGGCGTTGGTGATGAATTTGAGGGGTTTCATCCAGCGCTCCTTGCTGATGACCCAAGCACCGCTGAGCGAGGGGAAGAATCCCCAGCGATGGTTCTTGCCGAACTTCGACGAAGCGTCGCCTCGGGCATTGGTCGTCAGTGTATATTTATTCCATAGGGTCACCTGGGCGCGCACGAGAAACGATTCCATCTTTGATTCGCGATAATAGGAATCGGTACCGTCCCAAGGGCGCGTGGCTCCTGCCGACAACTTGTCGTCGCCGAAAGCATCAGTCGAGAAGTTTGTCGCTGTGACGTAAAGTCCCCTTATCCTTTCCTGCTCTGCCTCGGCGAGTGCCATCAAGTTGAGTGTAAAGTCCTTTTTGTCAAGGATATAGGTCAGCGACATGTTGCCTCGTAAGTCCTCCTCCTTCTCGTGGTCACGATAGGCCTCGCCCGTGCTCCACACGCTTCTGGGATAGTAATGCGAATTGCCGATAGACTTGTAGGAGTATGATCCGAAGGCGCGCAGTGTCAGATTCTTAGTAAAGGTCACTTTCGCCTTCATGTGTACATTGAAGTGTCCTCCGTCCTCGTTCTGTTTCATTTCGAGCAGCGAGAGCGGGTTGTTGATCCAGAGCGCTTCCGTCACCTGGTCGTAGGTTCCGTCGGCATTAGGTCTGTCAGGGAAGGTGGGGTTGAAAGTGGCTGCAGAGTAGAGTAGTTTCTGGGGAAAGGGAATGTAGTCGCGTTTCTGCACGGAACCCACCATGCCGAGGTCAACGGTGAGGTGGTCGTCGAAGGCCGTCTGGGTGATGTCGAGCTTGGCGATGATGTTCCGGTAGTCCTGTGTCTTGATGACCGTCTTGTGGCGCATGTATCCCACAGACGCACGGTAGTTGGCCTTCTCTGTACCACCGCCAAAGGCGATGTGGTGGTTCTGGACGAAACCTGTACACTCGATGGCCTTGCCGAAATCGGTATTGAATCCCTTGTCGATGATGGGGAACTCGTATTTCCTTGCAGTCTCACGGAATTCGTTGGCATCAAGCATCTTCATGCGCTTGTAGACCGATTCGAAGCCGATGCTGCCGTCGTAGGAGATATGAAAGTGCTGTCCCTTGCCGCGCTTCGTTGCCACCTCGATGACACCAGCCGCACCGCGTGAGCCGTACTGTGCCGTCTCCGAGGCATCCTTCAGAATGGTGAAGCTCTCGATGTCGGCGGGATAGATAGTTGAGAGGATGGCGAGGTCGGCAGCCACACCGTCGATGATGACGAGCGGGTCGTTGCCGCCAGTCAGTGAGGTGGTACCGCGCACGCGTACCGCTGAAATCATTGCCTCCTGATTGCCGCTTGGCGATACCTGTACGCCGGCCGCTTGGCCTGAGAGGGCGTCGAGTGACGAGGTGATAAGACCCTTGTTCATGCGCTCCTCCGTCACTTGGTCTACGGCTCCTGCAATAGCGTTCACGTCGCCCTTTGAATAACCTACTCTCACGATGGTCGTATCTTCTTCTGCCGTCTGCGCTCCAGCCGATGCTGCCGTCAGTGTCGTTAGTAATATGCTCAATAATCTAATTCCCATGAGCTTTAGTTTTTTGGTTTTTGTTTGCAAAGATAAGAAATTAATTGCAATTAAGCTGCAATTATTCATAAATAATTTGTAATTTTGCAGCCATGAAGGTTCAAGATTTTGAAATAATGGCTCCTGTGGGCTCGCCAGAATCGCTGGCGGCAGCCATTCAGGCAGGGGCGGACAGTATCTACTTCGGTATTGAGAAGTTGAACATGCGGGCGCATTCAGCCTCCACCTTCACCATCGACGATTTGAAGCAGATGGCGCGTACGTGCAATGAGCACGGCATCAAGAGCTATCTGACGGTCAACACCATCATCTATGGCGAGGATATTCCCCTTATGCATGAGATTATCGATGCTGCTAAGGAGGCAGGCATCTCGGCTGTTATTGCCAGCGATGTAGCCGTCATGACCTATTGTAATCGGGTAGGGCAGGAGGTACATCTCTCCACTCAACTCAACATATCCAACATCGAGGCCCTGCGCTTCTATGCACAGTTCGCAGATGTCGTGGTCTTGGCGCGCGAACTCAATATGGATCAGGTGGCCGAAATCTACCGTCAGGTAGAGGCCGAGCACATTTGTGGACCCTCGGGCGAGCAGATCCGTATCGAGATGTTCTGTCATGGTGCCCTCTGCATGGCCATCAGTGGCAAGTGCTATATGTCGCTCCATGCAGCCAATCGCTCTGCTAATCGTGGCGAATGTATTCAGGTGTGCCGCCGTTCATATACGGCTACCGACAATGAGACGGGCTATCAGCTTGACATCGACAACAAGTATATTATGTCGCCCAAGGATCTGAAGACTGTGCGTTTCATCGATCGTATGATGAAGGCTGGCGTGCGCGTATTTAAAATAGAAGGGCGCGCACGTGGCCCT
This sequence comes from uncultured Prevotella sp., assembly GCA_946183415.1. Classification (GTDB taxonomy): domain Bacteria; phylum Bacteroidota; class Bacteroidia; order Bacteroidales; family Bacteroidaceae; genus Prevotella. The sequence goes on along the minus strand of CAMHAM010000047.1, from coordinate 10,391 downwards.
GAATATGTCTATACCGTCGTGAAATGCTACAAGGAGGCTATCCAGGCTGTTCTCGACGGCACGTTTACCGAGGCACGTAAGGACGAGTGGGACGAGCGACTCGCCACTGTCTTTAACCGTGGCTTTTGGGATGGCTACTATCAGGGGCAGACTATGGGTGAGTGGAACCGTCACTATGGCTCTAATGCTACAGAGCGCAAGGTCTATATCGGCAAGGGCGTCAAGTACTTCTCCAAACTCGGCGTGGCAGAGTTTACCGTCGAGGCCAATACTTTCAAAGTTGGCGACAAGATGCTGATTACAGGTCCTACGACTGGTGTGATGTATGTTACGGCTGATGAAATCCATGGTGACAACGGCCCTGTAGAAATAGCAGAACAAGGTACCCGTGTCTCTATCGCTGTTACCGGCAAGGTACGCCCCAGCGACAAACTGTTTAAATTAGAAAAAACATACAACAATGACGATTAACGAAATACAAGACGAAATTATTGAGGAGTTCAGCGGCTTTGACGACTGGATGGACAAGTACCAACTGCTCATAGACTTAGGTAACGAGCAGGAACCGCTGGAGGAGAAATATAAGACGGAGCAAAACCTGATTGACGGGTGTCAGAGCCGTGTATGGTTGGTGGCCGATCTTGTGGAAGGTGGAAAGTGGAATGCAGAAGGAAAGGTCATTCATTTCAAGGCTGAAAGCGATGCCCTGATTGTGAAGGGTATCGTCAGTCTGCTGATTCGCGTGCTCTCTGACCATACACCGCAGGAGATCCTCGATGCCGACCTCTACTTTATCGAGGAGATAGGGCTGAAGGAACACCTCTCACCCACGCGTAGCAACGGGCTTGTGGCAATGGTAAAGCAGATGCGCGTTTATGCATTGGCTTACAGCACGAAGCAATAGAGAGGACAGAACTGAAAAAACAACGACTAAAAATTTTATAATATATGATACAGACTGTAGTTAAGCGCGACGGGCGCATCGTAGGATTCAATGAGCAGAAGATCATGGCTGCCATCCGTAAGGCCATGCTCCACACCGATCAGGGCGAGGATGAGCGACTGCTCTATCAGATAACAGACCATATTGCACAGCGTGGTGACAGCCAGATGACTGTGGAGCAGATTCAGGATGCTGTGGAGCTGGAGCTGATGAACTCGAGTCGCAAGGATGTGGCACAAAAGTACATCGCCTATCGCCATCAGCGCAGTGTGGCACGTAAAGCCAAAACGCGCGAGGTGTTCCTCGATATTGTGAATATTAAGAACAATGATGTGACGCGTGAGAATGCGAATATGAATGCCGACACGCCTGCAGGTATGATGATGAAGTTTGCTTCAGAGACCACGAAGCCATTTGTTGACGACTACCTGTTGTCGGAAGACAGTCGTGATGCTGTAGAGCACAACTATCTGCATATCCACGATAAGGACTATTATCCAACGAAGTCGCTTACCTGTGTGCAGCATCCGCTGGATCATATTCTTGAGTGCGGATTTGTGGCTGGGCATGGTGCCTCACGCCCTGCCAAGCGCATCGAGACGGCCTCGGTACTGGCATGTATCTCGATGGAGTGCTGTCAGAACGAGATGCATGGAGGGCAGGCAATACCTGCTTTCGACTTCTATCTGGCTCCTTATGTACGCCTCACATATATTGAGGAATTGAAGGCTCTCGAAGAGCTTAACGGCGAGAATTACAAGGAACTATACGACCAGCCTCTGATGGACTATCTGAAGATGCCCCTCGACGGTCTGACGGGTAAGGAACGCGCACAACAGCATGCCATCAACAAGACCGTTGGGCGTGTGCATCAGGCGATGGAGGCCTTTATCCACAATATGAACACCATCCACTCGCGTGGTGGTAACCAGGTGGTGTTCTCCTCTATTAATTATGGCACAGATACGAGCGCTGAAGGGCGCTGCGTGATGCGCGAGCTCCTCCTCTCTACCTACGAGGGTGTGGGTGGTGGCGAGACGGCCATTTTCCCCATCCAGATATGGAAGAAGAAACGTGGTGTGAACTATCTGCCTGAGGATCGTAACTTCGATCTCTACCAGTTGGCATGTAAGGTGACTGCTCGCAGATTCTTCCCTAACTTCCTGAATCTCGACGCTACTTTTAATCAGGATAGCGAGTGGAAAGCCGATGATCCTAAGCGCTACCTGCACGAAGTGGCTACGATGGGTTGTCGTACGCGTGTGTTCGAGAATCGTTTTGGCCCAAGGACGAGTATCGGGCGTGGAAACCTCTCTTTTACAACCATCAACATCGTGAAACTCGCCATCGAGTGTATGCTTGAAGTGAAAAGTGGAGAAGTGACAGGTGGAAAGTTGAGCGATGATGTGAAAGAGAAGCGTATCGCATTATTCTTTGCCAAGCTCGACCATATGCTTGAGGTGGCTGCAAAGCAGCTCGACGACCGTTATCAGTTCCAGAAGACTGCTTTCACCAAGCAGTTCCCGCTGCTGATGAAGAGCCTTTGGATAGGTGCCGAGAAGTTGGGACCTAACGATACCATCGAGAGCGTAATCAATCAGGGTACGCTGGGTATCGGTTTCATCGGACTGGCCGAGTGTCTCGTGGCTCTCGTAGGTAAGCACCATGGCGAGAGCGAGGAGGCGCAGGAGTTAGGACTGAAGATTATCACCTATATGCGTGACCGTGTAAATGAGTTCTGCAATCAGTATCACCATAACTACTCCGTACTCGCCACACCAGCAGAGGGCCTTGCAGGTAAGTTCACGAAGAAGGATCGCAAGCAGTTTGGCGTTATTCCTGGAGTGACGGATCGCGATTATTACACGAACTCCAACCATGTGCCCGTCTACTACAAGTGCTCTGCGCGCCATAAGGCTGAGGTAGAGGCACCCTATCATGATCTGACGCGTGGTGGTCATATCTTCTACGTTGAGATTGATGGTGATGCCACGCATAATCCTCAGGTAATCATGAGCGTCGTGGACATGATGGATCAGCTGAATATGGGTTACGGCTCAGTGAACCATAATCGCAACCGCTGTATGGACTGCGGCTATGAGAATGCTGCCGACCATTTGGAAGTGTGTCCGAAGTGCGGCTCTAAGAACATAGATAAGCTACAGCGCATCACGGGCTATCTGGTGGGAACGACGGATCGCTGGAACAGTGGTAAGCTTGCAGAGCTCAACGATCGCGTGACGCATATCGATCATGGATCGCAAAACCTTTTCGAGGAATGAGGAACGAGGAATGAGAAATGATTCGTGTCCTTGATATTATAGAAGATACGATGGTGGATGGTCCGGGATTCCGGACCTCCATCTATTGTGCAGGGTGCCGTCATCAGTGCCCTGGCTGTCATAACCCCCAGTCATGGGATTTCAAGGGAGGGCGTGAGATGTCTACAGAGGAACTGATGCGTATCATTATGGCCGATCCCTTCGCGAACGTCACGTTCTCTGGTGGCGATCCTATGTATCAGTGTGATGGTTTTGCGGAATTGGCACGCGCCATACATAAGCACTCGAATAAGGATATCTGGTGCTACACAGGATTTACCTACGAGACGCTCATCACACGGGCACAGCGCGAATTGTTGGAACTGCTCGATGTACTGGTAGACGGTCCTTTCATCGAAAAGCTTCGTGATCCCGATCTTCTCTTCCGGGGCAGCAGCAACCAGCGCCTCATTGATGTACAGAAAACGCTCTATGCGGGCGAGGTCATCCTCTGGCAGCCCAACGTCAGTATCTAATATAAATCCCCAACAAGTTGGCGGGGATTCTCTTATTCCTGATAAGAATCGAGTTTCTTCAGATAGTACTCACGGAAGTCCTTCCAGTGATAGTAGGGCTCACAGTCTGTATGAATGGGTAGCCATGCCTCTTTCTCGTTTAGCAGGATCTTGAAAAGCACGTCCTTGTCATCTGGGTCCTTGCGATAGAACACCATCTGGATATTTGCGGCCATGGGGAATACGTCGAAGTTGATCCATCCGTTGATGTCGAGGTCCTCGAGGTCCTCGAACCGGCGGTCGAACCCGTTGAGTCCCAGAAGGCAGGTGAGTGGCAGCACAATGGTCTCATGGCCGAAGCGCAGCGTGGCACCATGATGGGCGCTGGCGATGGCACTGTCGGCATCCTCGATGAATTTCCGCAACAGGTTGCGCTGGGTGAAGGGCTGTGTGCCCCCGTTCCACGGGCTGTTACCGAAGAGCAGATACCAATAGGCATTGTATTGCAGCCAGTTATTGTAGATTTCGTGCATGGTGTAGATCTTGAAGAGGTTGAAGTGATGGCGCATCTCCGTGCCCTGTACGCTCGAGGCCAGCTTGAAGATGGCCTGGTTAAGTTTGTAGCCGTCGATGCTGTCGCGATAGTAGGTGCTGTCGTTGAAGAGCCGCCGCATGGCTTTGTCGTGGATGGCATGGCGCTTGCAGAAAGCTTCATAGTGGTCGAGCGCCGTCTTGGGCATACGCTTCCTGTAGAGGTTGCTGTCCTGGAGGTTCATGTAGTACATGTCGTGCTGGCTGGCATCAGAGCGGATGACAAGTTCTGGATTGTTCCTCGTCAGCTGCAGCAGTTCGTTTCCCATCGAGATGATGCAGCGCACCACCACGGTGCTCTTGGCATCGATGACGGCCTTCCCGCTGAACACCTCTGGGAAATTGTCATACATACGCTGGGCTATTCCTTTGTGCTGGGCGGCTCCAAGAGGCGTCAGCTCACCGTAGCGGTCACGGGCTTCCTCACGCAGGTCTTCAAGTTGCGCGAGTGTTTCCCTGCCCATCTCGCTCAGCTTTCCCGCCTCCCCTGCTTTCTTCATCAGCTGGTAAGGCCATTCATACTCCTTGGCCCTGATGAGGTACCGGGAGCCGTGCCGGGCATAGGTACTTATATAAAAAGGTGACTTGCCCTTGGGCGCAGGTGAAAGTCCCACGTCGGGGGCAGGATATGCGTAGTAGTTACTACCTGCTCTAAAAAGGTCGTCCATCAGCTTTTCACGTATGCTTTGTGCAAGTATTACATGGCTACAAAGTAAGCAAAGGACGAATAATATTTGCTTTCTCGTCATTTTTTTCCGATTTCGGTTGCAAATATACGAAAAAGATTGTATTTTTGCAAAAAAAAAGCGAGGAATATGTCGAAAAAGTTAAAATGGCAGGATGAATACTGGCTTTTGCTGATGGAAATCTACCTGCAGAAGCCTGTAGGAGTTAAGCCCATGTACAGTAAGAAGATGGTGGATCTGAGCCTTGAGCTTCACATAGCTCCTAATGTGCTATATAATAGAATGTGCCAGATAGCTAATTTGGAGACACCGCGTATTGAGCGCATCTGGGAGACTTATGGTAACAATCCCAAGAAACTGTCACGTGCTGCAAGCCTCTATCGTAGCATGAAGGGCTTCAACAATGCTGGAGATTTCTACGAAGGGGTAGAAGTGAATGAGAGTTTCGAAAAGGATTTCCGTCCTGTGGCCGACGGCTCGGAGTTTACGCCCATGATGCTCACGCTGATACTCGACCTCTATTTCCGTCTAACGCCTATCACGATGGTTGCAACCACTCCCGAGGTGCAGCAGTTGGCTCGTCTCATCAAGGTGAAGCCTCAGGAAGTGGTCGATGTGCTGGAGACGTTCCAGTACTGCGATCCTTATCTGAAGCGTCGTGAGGTGACGTTTAACCCCTTGTTCCTTCCATGCCAGCAGGTGTGGCGTCGTTATGGTAATGCCGATACCGAGGCCCTCGCTTCGTATGCAGAACAATTGAAAGAGTATTTTAAGTAGTTTGTAGTTTAATGTTTATAGTTTAGTGTGAACGAGAAATACGGTCAAATACAGGAACAGACACAACAGCTGAAGCAAGGGCAGGTGTTCTCTCACCAGCAGTTGTTACAGGCCTCACTGGTAGAACTGCCAGTGGCACAGCTCGTCGATCGTATCAATACCGAGATGAATGATAACCCTGCCCTCGAGGTAGCGGGACCTGGCGATGAGGATTTTGCTGAGAGTCCGGAATATATGGATGGTGCAGACGCTGCAAATCCCTCTGATGAGGATTTCGAGACGCGTAATGAGCGAGAGGAGCGACAGTCGGCACTCGACGATGCTCTCAGTGCCTTGGGGCGCGACGATGAGGATCTGCCCATTTATCCTTCTGGAGGCTCCTATACTGAGGAGCGCGAAGAGATGGTCTATGGTGAGAGTACTTCGTTCTACGACCAGCTGAAGGAGCAGATGGGCGAGACGGATATGACCGACCGTCAGCGCTATATCATGGAGTATCTCATAGGGTCGCTCGATGATGACGGACTGCTCCGCAAGGAACTCTATGCCATCAGTGACGAACTGGCCATCTATCATAACATCGATGCCACGGAGCACGAGATAGCTGAGGTGCTCGCGATGCTTCAGGAGTTTGATCCAGCAGGTATAGGGGCACGCAGCCTCCAGGAGTGCCTCTTGTTGCAGATAGAGCGCCGCGACCCTTCACGCCTCAAGGATCTGATGAAACGTGTGGTGAACAGTTACTTCGAGGCCTTCACGAAGAAGCATTGGCAGAAGATACAGGCTTCGCTTAGTCTGAATGACGAACAAGCAGCAGCCCTCTTTCGGGAACTGCGAAAGCTGAATCCACGCCCTGGAGCCTCATTGGGTGAGACCGTGGGCAGGAATATGCAGCAGATAACGCCCGACTTCATCGTAGATACCCAGGACGATGGTACGGTTACCTTCACGCTCAACAATGGCGAAGTACCCGAACTGAAGGTGTCGCAGTCGTTTGCTGATTCGATGAAAGAATATCAGCAGAATAAGGAGAACCTGAGCCGGCAGACGAAGGAGGCACTGCTCTATATAAAGAAGAAGGTTGATGCCGCACAAGGCTTCATCGAGGCCGTGAAGGTGCGCCGCCATACGCTCACCATCACCATGCGGGCCATCATACAGCTGCAGCACCAGTTCTTTGTCGATGGCGACGAGTCATCACTGCGCCCGATGATTCTCAAGGATGTGGCCGAGAAGACGGGACTCGATCTCTCGACCGTTTCACGCGTCAGCAATTCCAAGTATGCGCTCACGCGCTGGGGCACGTTCCCGCTGCGCTACTTCTTCAGCGACGCCATCACCACCGAGAACGGTGAGGAACTGTCGACGCGCCAGATCAAGGCAGCGCTTCGCGACATGGTCGACGGCGAGGATAAGCAGCATCCAATGAGTGACGATATCATCAAAGAGAAACTCTCAGAGATGGGATATCCCATAGCCCGTCGCACGGTGGCGAAATATCGTGAACAACTGGGGATCCCGATTGCAAGACTGAGAAAATGAGGAGTGTGTAGTGAGGAGTGAGGAGTGAGAAATGAGTAAAGGTCGAAATCGCGAGAAGAGTATTATCCTGACGGCACGGGTGGTGAGCATGCTGTTCACACCGTTCTATCTACCGTTGGTGGGAATGATGGCACTGTTTTCCTTCAGCTACCTCGGACTGATGCCTTGGGGCTATAAGCTTCAGGTGCTCACGATGGTCTATCTCTTCACCATCCTCCTGCCTTCGGTGCTCATCCATCTCTATCGCCGTTATCGCGGATGGACGCTCATCGAGTTAGGCCATAAGGAGCGTCGCGCTGTACCTTATGTCATCTCTATCCTCTGTTATTTCTTCTGCATCTACCTGATGGATCTTCTTCACATCCCCCATTTTATGGGTACTATCCTCTATGCGGCGCTGTTCATTCAGGTGGTCTGCGCCCTCGTCAATGTGTGGTGGAAGATCTCCACCCACACTGCAGCCATCGGTGGAGTGGCAGGAGCGCTCTTTGTCTTCGGCGAGCTTTTCGGTTTCAATCCCGTGTGGTGGCTCTGCGTGGTACTGATCCTCGCCGGCATCCTCGGCACCAGTCGTATGATCCTGCGTCAGCACTCTCTGTTGCAGGTCGTTGCCGGTTTCATCGTAGGCATCGTGTGCTCAGTCATCGGACTCATTTATTTGTAAGAATGAAATAATGAAATAATAAAAAAATGAAGCCATTAGTAAGTATTATCATGGGCAGTACGAGCGACCTGCCCGTTATGGAGAAAGCCTGTAAGTTGCTCGATGAGATGCAGGTCCCTTTCGAAGTCAATGCCCTTTCAGCCCATCGCACGCCCGATGCCGTTGAGGCCTTTGCGCGCACAGCCAAGGATCGCGGTATCCAGGTGATCATCGCTGGAGCCGGTATGGCTGCCGCCCTTCCCGGTGTGATTGCTGCCAGTACCACGCTGCCCGTCATTGGTGTACCCATCAAGGGTATGCTCGATGGTCTCGATGCCATGCTCTCGATCATCCAGATGCCTCCGGGCATCCCTGTAGCCACCGTGGGTGTGAATGGTGCACAGAATGCAGCCATCCTTGCCGTTGAGATGCTCGCCTTGGGCGATGCCGAACTGGCTCAGCGCCTCGCCGTCTATAAGGGAAACCTTCGTATCAAGATCGAGAAAGCCAACGAAGAACTCGCAGGCCTGAAGTATAATTTCAAATGTAATTAATAGCGTTTACTGTAAAAAACAAGAATATGTACACTCGAAGATATAGTACAGAGGCCCGTGTCGGCAACATCGGCATTGGAGGCACCAACCCCATCCGCATTCAGTCGATGGGAACGGTAGATACCAATAATACAGAGGGCTGTGTGGCCCAGGCAAAGCGCATCATCGATGCTGGTGGTGAACTTGTACGCTTCACCACACAGGGCACACGCGAGGCCGAGAACATGAAGAATATCTCTGCGCGTCTGAAGGCCGATGGCTATACGGCGCCCCTCGTGGCTGATGTCCACTTCACGGCCCATACAGCTGATGTCGCAGCCCTCTATTGTGAGAAGGTGCGCATCAATCCTGGTAATTACGTTGATCCCGGGCGCACTTTCAAGCACCTCGAATATACCGACGAGGAATATGCCGCCGAACTGAAGAAGATCGAAGCGAAGCTCGTGCCCTTTATCAATATCTGTAAGGAGCACCATACCGCTGTGCGTATCGGCGTGAACCATGGCTCACTCTCCGACCGCATCATGTCGCGCTATGGCGATACGCCCGAAGGCATCGTCGAGAGTTGTATGGAGTTCCTCCGCATCTTCCGTCGCGAGAACTTTAGTGATGTCGTCATTTCCATCAAGGCCTCGAACACCGTCGTGATGGTCACCACCGTGCGCCTGCTCGTCAAGACGATGGACGCTGAGGATATGCACTATCCCCTCCACCTCGGCGTCACAGAGGCTGGCGAGGGCGAGGATGGTCGCATCAAGAGTGCCGTAGGCATCGGCGCCTTGCTCACCGAGGGCATTGGCGACACCATCCGTGTGTCACTCTCCGAAGAGCCAGAGTACGAGATTCCCGTTGCCCGTAAGCTCGTCGATATGATTCCGGAATGTGCTGCCCTGCGCGAAGAGGCTGAGGCCAGCATCAAGGATGACACCATCACACTGACCCTCGATGCGCCAGACTGGGAGACGCTCCAGCTGAAAGCCGCGATGGCCGTTGGTGCCTTGCTCATCGATAAAAAGGCTCATCAGCTGATAATCACTACTCCTTCCTCCTCCCTCGTTCCTCCATCCTCGAGTTTAAATGAGCTCTCTGATGCCATCCTTCAGGCAGCGCGCATCAAGTTCACGAAGACGGAGTATATCTCCTGTCCGGGTTGTGGGCGCACGCTCTATAACCTGCAGGAGACCATCGCCCGCATCAAGGCAGCCACGAAGGATCTCGTGGGACTGAAGATAGGCATCATGGGCTGCATCGTGAACGGTCCCGGTGAGATGGCCGATGCCGATTACGGATATGTAGGAGCTGGTCGTGGTAAGATCTCGCTCTACAAGGCGAAGGAATGTGTCGAGAAGAATATCCCCGAGGAAGAAGCCGTCGAGAAACTTCTCGAACTGATCCATAACGACAGAAAATAACTTTTTATTCTAGGGTAGAAAAGGAATCTCCCGCTTGATTGAGCAGGAGATTCCTTTTTACCTTTTTACCTTTTTACTTTTTTACCTTTTCCTACATTCCCATGCAGGACGTAGCCCCAAGAGCGGTGAGTATGGCAGACGCTACTGAGGCGATGATCTGCACAACCCATTTGAAAGTTTCTTTCTTTGTCATACGCGTTTAAGATTTTAATGGTTTAAAATAAGAATCGTTCCTCCTTTCTCGTTCCTCGATTAAGGCGCAGCCCCCGGGTCTGGCGCCAAAGTGGAAGGCGCAGCCCCCGGGTCTGGCGCCAAAGTACAGTCGCGAGCGACTTTACTTTGGGGCCTGACCCCAGCAATCCCTCCGGCAACCGAAGACTTTACTTTGGGGCCTGACCCCAGCAAGCACTGGTTAAGGATTGGTCGGAGCTTCGTCGTCGTCGTTAGTAGGCCCGTCGCCCGAGTCA
>CAMHAM010000046.1 GCA_946183415.1 uncultured Prevotella sp. | reverse complement strand
AAGTTACTGAAAATCAGGCACTTGACCAAATTTTATTAGTTATATATTGTTAATGTAACTCATTGATTTTCAAACGATTAAATGTATAATTAACTAAGTATTGTTTTATGCTAAATTAGTTAAATCGTGCATGTTTCTGCTATATTATGACTACATTTGCAAACTGAATTATTAAAACGACATATATATATGACACAAGAATATGCAAGGGTATCAGTAGAAATGCCCGAATACGAAGATAAGAAATCCCTCCGTCAGGAGCTGACATACGAGATTGAGAATCCTGACATTAAGGATGAATTTACCATCAAGTTCTGATTATGGAAAAGAAAAGCGATACCTTCCAGATTGCCTCCGGCATCCAATGGGAATATGCTGGTGATGGCGTAGTTCGTCAGATCATGGGCTACGACGAGAACATAATGACGGTAAAAGTGAAATGCAGTCAAGGATCCATTGGTCCGCTCCATCAGCATCCGCATACCCAGACTACCTATGTGGCCAGTGGCTGTTTTGAGGTGACAATCGGTGAGGAGAAGAAAGTTCTCCGAGCTGGCGATGGCTATTATGTAGCTCCAAATCTGCCACATGGATGCGTTTGTCTGGAGGCTGGTGTTCTTATCGACACCTTCACTCCCATGCGCGAAGATTTCTTAAAAGAGAGAGGGTAGGGCTGTATTATTTGCTAAGTCGTTCCAATGCCATAGCATCCAGTCGGTAAACCGTCCACTCCTTCATAGGTACAGCTCCAAGAGAGAGGTAAAAGTCAATGCTTCAAACAAACAAGTCTTCAAGATACAATCCTGAATGTCCGATGTCGGGATGGACACTTACCTTGTCGTTCATAATCTTTGCTGAAGCCAGAAGTATCTGCATATTGTCTGCAAAGATACGAAATAGAGCTGAGAAAAAATGCATTATTTCACATTCTTCTTGTTTTTCTTGTAATTTTTCCCTAATTTTGCAGCGGTATAAAACTATAAACCAAAAGGTTATGAACGAGAAGTTTCCATACGGCTATGAATTGAATGCCTATATCGACAAGGCTTTCGAGCAGATGAAGGCTGACTTTCCCTGGGCAACAAGGGACATGATAGGCGAAAGTACCTGTCTGAGTATCGAGAAAATTGGTGACGAGTATCAGTATGTCACTTATCGGGATCGTGGTGATTCTTTATTCCTGCCTCCTATTATTTTATTAACTAACGAATCATTCAAAGCAAAATGAAGAAGATTTTTATAATGATGTTTGCCCTTGTGAGTTTGACGGCAAGCGCACAGGGTATTAAGAGCGGTTCCAAGTGGAATATCAGTAATCTGGTCTATGAGGCCAAGGTGAATACAGACAAGACCATCACCTTCACCGCTATGGCGGAAGGTGAAGAGCTGGCTTTCCGTCTGACACCCAACTACAGCAAGAAAAATGAGTTTGTGCTTTCGGAGGAGCTGAATGCTGACGGCTTTAATCCCTTCAGCAAGACACCTCGCGCTAAATATATTGAGCAACAAGGATGGAAACTGATTTGTCTTTATGACCAGAAAGGCAATCTGCACAATGTGCTTGACGGCTCTTTCTTCGGAGAAGGGGAGAAGGTGGCTATGGGCAAGTGGATGCAGCAGATCATGGGTAAATACACCGATAGTTATGGTGACACGCTGGAGATCGGTCATGAAATCATCTATGAGAAAGGTGTAGCCCGTGCCGAATATAAGAATATCGCCTTCAACGGTACTGTCACAGGCGTACTCAGAATCAGCGGACTCACCGACCTCGAAGGTACGTGGGAGGCTGTGCAGACGCTCGATGGTCTGACCCTCTACGAGGTGGAACAGGACGAATACGGCATGTTCAAACGCAAGGACCAGAAGAAGACGCTGAGTTGGGTGAATACAGAACCGCGCTTTGGCTATGCGAACCATGTTCTGCTCAACGACAGGATGTTCCGTAAGATGAAGAAATCCACCCTTCGCGTCATGCGTAACTCTATCTTAGCCAAGCATGGCTATATGTTCTCTTCACGTGATCTGGCAGATTATTTCGCCAGTCAACCTTGGTTCAGTCCACGTCCTTCAAACGATGGCGTCAATGATGAGCTGTCTCTGGTGGAAAGTCTGAATATCGAATTGATCAAGTGTGAAGAGGCCAAGGCTGATAAAGATCGCGATGTCACAGAACTTTAAATAAACAATTATCAGATTATGCAAAGTGATATGAAAAAAAGTTTTGTATTTGTCTTGAGTATGATGCTCTTGACAGTTGGATTTACAGGTTGCAAGTATTTCAAGTCCGTTGACGGGCCTGGTATGGAACGCGATTCAGCTGACATTGCCGCAATGGACTCAATGGCAATGAAGGCCAAGGAAGATATTGCTGGTCTTATCAAGGAACTATATGCTGCTGCTTCACAGAACGCAAGTGATATTGACCAGCGTTTTGCCTGTCATGCCTGGCGTGATACAGTGGCGGCGGTAGAAAAGAAGGACGCGAATCTGCCTGAAATCGGCTTCTTCAACGATGATTATTGGACGATGATGCAGGACAGCAACCCCTCAGATTTGGAGGCTCGTGACATTAAGTTTGAGCAGTTGGACGTAGAGAAGGGTAGGGCAACGGTTGATTATACGCTTTACAGTTCTGTTCAGACCGTTCACCAGAAGCTAAGGTTCTGCCGCGAGGATGGTGACTGGCGCGTACACGATATCATCAGGTTCTACACCGATTCTGACGGCAAGGAGGTTCAGTCCAGCTTAATGAAATCGATGCAAGACTATCTTTCAGCGCCGCAGGAGGAAGCCTCAGAGCTGAATTATACCAATATGGATGGTGTCTATGACAGCCTTGATGAGGACATGAACAGTGTGAGCCGTATCAGTCTGAATGCGGACGGCACTGCAACATGGTGTATGGTAGGAAGTCTTAACTATACGGAATACACCTATAGAATCGAGGGTAATACCATCTGTATGAAAGCCAAGGGAGTGGACTCTGAAGAGGAATGCTATGAGTATGATTCAGATACTCGAACTTTAAAGAATGAGCAGGGTGCCGTCTTTTATCGTCAGGTTGTTGATTAGTAAAAAAGTTAGTAAGTAATCATAATTCACGGATTTTTCCTATTTTTGTACCAATATTTTGATTGTTTATAATAAACCCTACACAAAAGACTATTTGTATGATGAAAAAGGTTATCAGTACAACCAAGGCACCCGCTGCCATCGGCCCGTATAGTCAGGCCATCCAAGTTGGAAATCTCGTTTACACTTCGGGCCAGATTCCCATTGATCCTGCCACAGGCGTGTTTGTAGAAGGAGGTATCAAGGAACAGACACGACAGTCGCTGCTCAACGTGAAGGCCATTCTTGAAGAGGCTGGTCTGACAATGAGTGATGTGGTGAAGACGACGGTGTTCATGGCGGATATGATTGACTTTGCCGATATGAATGCGGTTTATGCGGAATTCTTTGCAGAGCCATATCCTGCTCGTTCTGCCGTTGCCGTCAAAACGCTGCCGAAGGGTGCGTTGGTAGAGATTGAAGTCGTTGCTGGTGTGTAATTATGATGTAGAAGGTTATGAAGCTGAATAATGGCTATGAAATCCCTCAGATAGGTGTCAGTACGTGGACACTGCGAGGCGAGACTGCGAGAGAGAATGTTCGTCTGGCTTTGGAGGCTGGTTTCCGTCATATCGATACGGCACAAGGATATGAGAACGAGGCAGAAGTAGGGCAGGGCATCGCTGAGAGTGGTGTGGCTCGAAATGAGATATTCGTGACAACCAAAGTTAATACTGGCATCATGCGTATGGGAAGGCAGGCTGTAGCGGATTCTATCGACGAGAGCCTGACAAAACTGAAGACGGACTACATCGACCTTCTGCTCATCCACTGGCCTGTGAAGGACTCAGCGTGACCTGACCACCATCCCCCGTGCCAAGCCCAGTCATTTTGCTGAGAATCTGGAGATTATGACATTCTCGCTTTCGGATGAGGACATACAGGCTATCAGCGCCCTGAATCAGAACCTGCGCTCGAATGTGCTCAACGATCCAGAGACTTTCCCGTGGTAATAGTTAGCCAATACTCTTTCCTAATTCGAATGCCTCTTGCAGTTTGGGATTGCCCTCAATCTCACGGGCATCATTCACCCCGCCGCAGAAAAGTGTTCCTGCCAGACGGCTCTTTGGATAGCAGTCTATCCAACCCGTCAGTCCCGTCTCTGCGCGTTTGGGTGTCTCAGGTTCGTCTTCTGCAGCCGTTGTCAGCAGATAGACATCACGGAACTGGTAATCCTGCTCGTACATGGCGTTCATGCGGTCAATGAGCGTCTTCATTTGACCGCTCATTTCATAATAGTAAATAGGTGTTGCCCAGCAGATAATATCAGCTTTCAGCACCTTGGCCATGATGTCGTTCACATCGTCATTGATGACGCAACGCCCCAGTTTCTGGCAACCCATACAGCCTTTGCAGAACTGGATGTCTTTGCCAACGAGAGAAATCTTCTCAACTTCGTTTCCGGCAGCCTTGGCACCTTCCACAAACTGGTCAGCGAGCATATCGCTGTTTGAACCACGTCGCAGACTCGTAGAAATTACAATTACTTTTTTCATATCTTATACTTCTATTTTCTTGATAACTTTTGCTGGTACACCGCCAACAATCATATTCGGTTCTACATCCTTTGTCACTACAGCACCAGCTGCTACAACAGCTCCATCGCCGATGGTCACGCCTGCCAGTACTGTGGCATTGGCTCCAATCCATACGTTCTTGCCGATGTGGATGGGTGCATACGTCATACTCTGGCGTTTGGCAGGGTCAAGGTCGTGGTTGATTGTGGCCAACACAACATTGTGTCCGATGAGTGCGCCCTCGTCGATGGTGATGCCACCCTGATCCTGGAACTTACAGCCCATGTTAATGAAGACGCGTTCACCAACGACGGTGTTCTTACCGCAGTCTGTATGGAACGGAGGGAACATGCCTACCGTCTTAGGAACCTCACGACCCCAAAGTTGCTCCAGCAAATCGTGCAACTGCTCTGGTGTATGATACTTGCCGTTGATCTCGGCTGTAATCTTCAGTGCCTCCTGTGACAGCTGATGAAACATCAAGTGGACTTCACCGCCACCAACGACGGGCTTGCCCGATGCCATGTAATCTCGAAATTCTTGTATAGTCATAATCCTTATGATAGCGTTTTTGCTGCAAAATTACACATTATTCTCTAAAGCAAAACATTTTGTTCCGATTTTCTAAAGTTTATTACTTTTTTTTCGTAATATCAGTTTGGCTGGTAGTAATCAGAAGATGGATGCTACCAATGAATACAGATAGCTGCCGAAGCTGATAAGTGCCCATATCATCAGGGCTATAAGCAATAGAAGGATGACGAGGACGATGGCAGACTGCCAGGCACGTTGATTCACTTGCTTGATGACGGCTTCGTCGCCGTCAACAAAACCCTGTATCATCTGCATGTTCTGGATGTTGGAACGGTGGAAGAAATCGATGATATCGCCAACAAAGAACGGTAACATGCCCATCAGAACGTCTCGGAGGGCGTTATTCAGGACTGCCAATGTCAGTGGAAAGCTCTTGATGACCTTCGATGAGAAATAGACGAACGGCACGACACTGAGCACGGCTATGGCATCACCCCAGCCGGGAATGACTCCAATGAGCGCATCGAGATAGTAGCGGTCCATGTAGCTGGATAGCCCCTTCATCGTCTGATAGGCTCGGTTGGCCATCAGCCGCTTGCGCCGTTGTAGTCGTTTCTCTTCGTTCATATAAGACTATATAACCTCCTTACCATCGCGGATGGCCGAGTGGTTGATAATATCATAATCGTTATCTTTTAAAAGTTTCTATCTGTTAGACGTTAGAGTGTGGCGAAAAGTTGCACTCAGATTCCAATATTTTACGCTAAAAAATGTGTTTTCATTGGAAAATGTTACGTTCATTGGAGAAAAATTAGTAATTTTGCAGCGTTTCTCCTACAAAAATGAAGAACTGGACAATAATATATCTAAAATTATAGTAAATAGAACAAACAATGAACAAAAGCGAACTATTTGTAATCTCATCCAGGCATCGATGGAGCACCGTGTGGAGTGAGTGGCGCGCAAGCAGAACATCACGCCCGAGGAGGCCCGCAAGATTATCAACCAGGTGGACAAGATGCGCGAAAACTACGTGAAAAAATATTAAGTAATGATTACATTTGTTTTGAGCCTTGTCGCTCTTATTTTAGGTTATATCTTCTATGGGCGCTTCGTTGAGTGCGTGTTTGCTCCCGACAATCGTCTGACGCCAGCCGTGACCAAGGCTGACGGCCTGGACTATATTGTACTGCCCGGCTGGAAGATTTTCATGATTCAGTTTCTGAACATCGCGGGCACAGGCCCCATCTTCGGTGCCATCATGGGCGCGAAGTTCGGTCCTGCGGCCTATCTATGGATCGTGCTTGGCTGCATCTTTGCAGGAGCCACGCACGACTATCTCTCTGGCATGCTCTCCATGCGCCACGACGGTGCTGGACTGCCCGAGATGATCGGGCACTATCTGGGTAAAACCACGAAAAGCGTGATGCTGGTATTCACCGTGCTGCTGCTCATCATGGTGGGCGCGGTGTTTGTCTATTCCCCTGCTGAGATTCTCCACTCCATAGGTGGCGATACCATGATGTGGGTGGTCATCATCTTCTGCTATTACTTTATCGCCACGATGCTGCCCATTGACAAGATTATCGGCAAGATATATCCGCTGTTTGCCTTCTCGTTGCTGTTCATGGCGGGAGCGCTGATGGTGTGGCTCGTGATACACTGGCCGTCGTTGCCCGAACTCTGGACAAACTGCTACAACATGGGAGCGGCGACGGAACCTGACAAATGGACTGACAACATCTTCCCGGCCCTGTTTATCACCATCGCCTGTGGAGCCATCTCCGGCTTCCACGCCACGCAGAGTCCGCTGATGGCTCGCTGCGTGAAGAGCGAGCACATGGGGCGTCCGCTCTTCTATGGCGCGATGATTACCGAGGGTGCTGTAGCACTGATATGGGCCACCGTGTCGGCATGGTTCTTCTATGGCGAGCCCACTCCCGGCTACCAGCTGATAGAGGCTGCTACGGGTGGATATCACACGTCGGCGCCTGCCGTCGTTAACTTAGTGTGCAACGATTGGCTGGGTGTGGCTGGTGCCGTGCTGGCCATGCTTGGTGTGGTGGCAGCGCCCATCACCAGCGGTGATACGGCTCTGCGCTCTGCCCGCCTGATTGTGGCCGAGTGGCTGAAGATAGACCAGCGTCCCATCCCGAAGCGTCTGATGATCTGCGTGCCGATGTTCGCATGCAGCATCGCCATGCTCATCTGGCAGATTGGCAATCCTGACGGTTTCACCACCATCTGGCAGTATTTCGGTTGGGCGAACCAGGCCCTCTCCGTGTTCACGCTCTGGACCATTACCGTCTATCTGGTGCGCCAGAAGAGGAACTACTGGATCATGCTGATTCCAGCTCTCTTCATGACTACCGTCTGCTCCACATACGTCTTCATCTCCAAGCAGATGCTTCACCTGCCCGAGACAGTCGGCTATTCCCTTGGCATCGCCTGTCTTGTCGTGGCTTGTGTGTGGTTTGCGGTGTGGTACAGGAAACAGTCACAAAATTATAGCTAAAATTTTTGAATTTGTTAGCGCCATTCGGCTTTGCCGCCAAACTCGTTATATGAAACATTCATGAAAGAAGAAATACTTTCTCGACGGATGCTTTTACTTTGTGGCTGTGCATCCTTAGAGGCAAAAAGGCGACTTGCAGCGTCTCGATTTAGCGATTCGTGAGGCACTCGACAATGATGTAAGATTCTTTTTGTCCACAGGCCGACTATTATATGAAGTCGCACCTCTTTGGTGATATATTCGCTTGCGACCAATTTACTCCTGCCGAACGCGAATTGATTACCGTTTCTGCTCTCAGCGGTATAAGGATGTCATCGACAGCGACACACAGGAGGTGAAGAGAGACGATATATGCACCAATCAGCTATATTTACCTCAAGTTTTGTGATAAATTAATAAGGAACAACAATAAACAGTATGGCTCCTCTTAGGCTGCTTCCAGCCTGCTTCTACCCATACTCTAAGCATACTCATGAGTAAGCCTAGAAGCAGGTTAGAGTAAGGCTACACCTTGGGTAGAGCTTGGGAATATCCTTTACGCTTACCATTCACTCGCTTTACTATCAATTTCTCCTGAAGTGAAACAGTTATCGTCTTTCTACTATTAACACAACTTTCAAAAGTAGTCTATTTCCTGAAACCGTGAGAATCGTTTCCCGTCCCGTTCTATCTGCTCAAAGAACATCTTTTCAGGACGTACCCAGTATTTGTAGTCGCCATAGAGAGCCTGATAGACTACCATACGTTCCTGTGTCTCAGAGTCGAAGGCCGATGCTATTAGTTTATACTTTTTTCCCTTGAAGTGCTGGAAGTAGCGTACCCGGTCTTTTGCGATGGGATAATCAAGCAGCAGCTTCTCGATGAGCGGACAGTACCATGTTTTGAACTGTTCTGCAGTTGGGGTATGGCCTCCCGGGAAGTGATGGCTGTTCATATAATGCTCCAAGAAAAGTGGCTCGAAGTGTGCCAGTGTGTCTTCGTCGCCAAAAAGTCCCCACACGCGTTCTTTATTATATATATTGCAGCAGTCGCGCTCGGCGTTGCCGCTTGGCTCGTCCAAGAACTGGTGTGCCTCCAGTTCCTCGAACTCGCTGATGAGGTATTCTCCTATAGTGAAGTCCTGCTTGCCATCTGCCCTTGGTGACTTATATTGATGATTGCCTATACGCTCACGGAGGAATTCTGACATCTTGAAGTGCGGATTGCCGAGTAGGGCAGGGATGCCTACAATCGGCGAGATCATCTGCGCATAGAACGACCCGCAACTGTTGCCGACGAGCACGTCAGGCTTCTCCTTGTCGCAGATCTCTCGGATGAGGGCTATTGCATCATGAGGGTGGAGTGGGAGGTCTGGAGTCAGCACATTAGCTTTCCCCTCAAATGCCTCCCTCAATGCCACAGCAGGCACACACTGGCCGCTAGCATAGAATCCGTGAAGGAACAATATCGTCTTTTCTTTCTGCATCTATTTTATCCTCCTTATTATAACATTTATTTGTACCAGGCATACCTTTGGCAAGCAGCTGGCAATCTTGTCTGCAAAGATACGAAATAGAACTGAGAAAAGATGCATTATTTCACATTCTTCTTGTTTTTCTTGCAATTTTTTCCTAATTTTGCAGCGGAATAAAAATAATCTGTATGTCACTTATCTGAGGATGATAATTGTAATTTGACAGAATATATGAAAAAGATGACAATTGTAATAGTAGTTGTACTTGTTGTGGCGGTATTTATGGGGTGTAAGTACGTCAGAGGCCAGATCCTCGATGGTCCGGGCATGGAGCGTGATTCAACTGACTATCCGCAGAAAGAACCTGTGGACGGTCTTAATAAGGAGGCTGTCCTCGATGGCCCCGACGGTACGTCAACACATGCTTTTACGGGAAGCAAGGAGAGTGTGGAGGTTGATTTGCTTGATATTGGTGAAATGCCGAAAACTGCTGTGCGTCAGGAAGATGCCTATATGCAATATGCCGTGTATGTCAATGTGGATAAGCCTGCAAGCGGTGAGGGCGAGATGGATGAGGTAAGATCGGTATGGCTTGCTGATGAGCGTTCTGGTACGGTCATCAAGGTCTGCGTCACTAATCCTATGGCAGAAGCACAGTGGAGTAAAATGAGTGGCAAGGATGCCGATGGTGTTAGTGTCGCTCTCACTCAGATTGCAGCTGCCGATAAGGCCATGATTGCCCCAGGCGATGTGAGCAAGGTGATTGTTGAGGGTTGCCCTGACGGGCGCAATATCTGGACCTATATCATCGATCCTTACCGAGGCACGGCTATACAGTTGCCTTCTACTGAGGGTGTGGTGAGTCTTGACTGGGAGAAGAAGGAAATCATCGCTGCCTCCTATGGCTACGACGATGATGGTCGGTATTCCGTGAACAAGGCTTATTCCCTTGATGGTAAGTTCCTCCGTGAGACGGGAGGGAAGGTTTGAGAATAATCCAAGTAAGAGTTTGTTGGTCAAGATGGAAAAGTATATTGGACTATGGTAGGAATGAAACATAAGGGAATCATCTGTGGCATACTGGCTGCTGTCTGTTATGGCACCAACCCGTTAGGAGCCTTGCCGCTCTATGCGGAAGGCGTAAATACGTCGTCCGTTCTCTTCTTTCGCTTTTCTATAGCAACGGTAATACTGGGTATTGTCCTTATTGCCAATCGGAAAAGTTTTGCTGTGACAAGGACTGAATTAATGACGATGGCTAGCCTTGGCATCTTGATGGCAGCATCCAGCCTGACCTATTACCAGAGTTTCCATTTCATGGATGCCGGTATTGCCTCTACCATTCTGTTCGTCTATCCTGTGATGGTGGCTATCATTATGGCCACATTTTTCCGAGAGAAGGTTACGGCTACAACCATTATTTCCATCACCCTTGCCTTGGTCGGTATCGGCCTGCTATACAAGGGTGATGCAGGTATTTCGCTCAGCTTGACGGGCGTGTTGCTGGTGATGGTATCGTCGTTGACCTATGCCGTATATATTGTGATAGTCAACCAGTCGAGCATCCGTATGTCGACATTGAAACTCACGTTCTATGTCCTGCTGATATGCATGACATGTCTGTTAGCCTATTCATTCACTTCGTACGAACTGCATCTTATGTTGCCGCCATCTCCCCGAGCATGGTTCTTTGCCTGTTGGCTGGGTTTAGTGCCAACGGTCCTCTCGCTGGTATTCATGACCATCGCAGTTCATAAGGTTGGAGCCACACCTACGGCTATCATGGGAGCCTTGGAGCCATTGACGGCAGTAGCCATCGGTGTGCTGGTCTTTGGTGAATTATTTACTTTCAGACTTGCCATTGGAATCGTGCTTATCCTTTCTGCCGTATTGCTGATTGTGATGGGTAAGAGTTTCCATCTGCGTACTATCAAACATACAATAACAACACTCGTCAGGAAAACTTGGCGTTGGAAATCATAGATCACTCTTTATACTCCAAGGCAAGTCCACCTTCGCTTGTCTCCTTGTAAAGCGAGGGCAAGTCGTGGCCTGTGCGCTTCATCACCTCCACCACATGGTCGAAGGAAATGCGGTGGTTGCCATCGGAAGTGATGGCATAGAATGTCGCATCGGCAGCACGTGCGGCAGCAAAGGCATTACGCTCGATACATGGAATCTGAACCAATCCGCAGATGGGATCGCAGGTCATGCCGAGGTGATGCTCCAGTCCCATCTCAGCAGCATACTCTATCTGGTTGGGACTGCCTCCCCATAGCTGGCAACCGGCTGCAGCGGCCATAGCGCAGGCGACACCCACCTCGCCCTGACATCCTACTTCCGCGCCGCTGATGCTGGCATTGTGCTTAATCACGTTGCCAAAGAGTCCAGCTGTAGCAAGGGCTCTCAGTACGCGCTGCTTAGAGAATCCCAGATCGTGATAGGCCTCATAGAGAATGGCAGGAAGAACGCCGCAACTGCCACAGGTGGGTGCCGTCACAATCGTACCTCCGCAGGCATTCTCTTCCATGACTGCCAATGCATAGGAATAGAGTAGGGCACTGTTGCGAGCTGCTTCATTGTATCCTTGTGCCTTCACATGATAAGATACAGCCTTGCGCGACAAGCCTAACGGACCAGGCAGGGCGCCTTCTGCATCGAGACCTCGTACTACGGCTTTTTCCATCGTATCAAAGACTTCCTTCAGAAAATCCCAGATTTCCGGTCCTTCACACTGTTCCACATATTCCCAGTAGCCATGGCCTGTTTTCTTGCACCACGCCATGATGTCCTTGATCTTGTGCATCTCATAGACATCGCCGCCAGCAGCGAACATGTCACCTTCGGCCTTGCCCTCAGAAAGTGCACCACCGCCTACGCTATATACCGTCCACTCGTCGCCTCCGTCAGCAGTGAACTTCATGCCGTTAGGGTGGAATGGCAGGAATATCTTAGGTTGCCAGACGATGTTCACTGGGGCTATCTTACTCAGCACATCAATGATGGCGACATCGGTCATGTGACCTTTTCCCGTAGCAGCGAGACTGCCGTAAAGAGTTACTTCGAAGCTCTTGGCCTCGGGATGGCGCTTGGCATAGATACGTGCTGCATTGTCTGGCCCCATCGTGTGACTGCTTGACGGGCCTTTTCCGATACGGAATAGTTCTCTGAGTGATTTCATATTATAATTCGTTTTATTAATTTTTGTTGCCCAGTTAGGCCGCAAATTTCGTCTTTTTTCGTTGACAATGCAAAGGTACGAATATTTCAGGCATCTTCCAAATAATAATCAAAAAAAGACATATTCTTGGAAACCTTGTATCATCTGTATCCGTAGACTAATCCGTACTTTTTATGTAGTTTCCGTAGAGAGCCGTCTGCCTTCATCTGACGGATGAAATTATTCACTATCTGCAGCAGATCCTCCTGACCCTTCTGCATCAGCACTCCTATCTCACCATGAGTGAACGGAGCGTTTAATAACGGGGCTGCAAGCCGGGTATCTGTTTTCACATAATAGGGAGCCTCTGTGATTTCTGTTATCATCACATCCGCATTCCCTTCAGCCACAAGCGAAGGGATTTCCTCGTTCTTGGGGTGAACGATGATGGTGGCATGAGTCAGGTTCTCGTTGGCAAACTTCTCATTCAGTCCACCGGGATTCACCATCACACGGACTTCGGGCTTGTCAATGTCTGCCAATGACTTGTATCGGTCAGCCTCCGATGCACGGCAAAGGATGGTCTTACCGTTTGCCAGATAGCCTTCGCTCATAAGCATTGTCGCGCGGCGGGCATCGGTAATGGTAATGCCACCAATAGCGAGGTCGAATTTCTGAGGTTTTGCCAATACATCTGCCGTCAGCGTCGGCCATGAGGTCTTTTTGAACTCCACACCAACGCCAATCCTTTTTGCAATCTCCTTCGCCATCTCAATGCCGAAACCCCAGTAGGTCCCGTCTGCCTCTCTAAAGGATAGCGGACGATAATCGCCAGTAGTACCAACGAGGATAGTGCCTCGTTCAACTATCTCCGCGACTTTTCCATTGGTGCGGACATCAAGCGAAGTCGATCTGCATGAGCACAGCAATACTAATTGCGCTATTAGGATAAGCGAAACACCGAAATTGATCTTTTTATGCATGGTGAATAAATACATTTAAATCAGCCTACAAAATTACTCAGAATTGAGGAATTATCCTTATCTTTAAGGCAATTATTACAATTCTTTATGATTTATAGTTTAAAGCGTATGAATATCTCTCTTGCATACCTTTTTCGCAACTTTTGTTGCAAAATTGCCAATATTTTCGGAATAATCACTATCTTTGCAGAATAAAAGTGTATCACGATGAAGAAAATATTATATGCGTTAATTCCTATGATGCTGGTAGCTTGCGGCAGTAGGACAGGAAAGGCGGTAAGCGTTACAGACTCTTTGGCTGTTGATTCCATTAACGGCTCTGTTGTCGACAAGCATTCGGAGACCTATATCCGTCAGCGCATCGATACCATCTATAAGTTTGTGGGCAAGATCAGTACTGATGCCGACGGAAACCGGAATTATAATTATATGCCTTTCAATCTTGATAGCGCCTACTGCTCCCAGCGTTATTATGCCCTCATGCAGCAGGCTTTGGAAATCTGTGACGAGACGGGCGACATTCTCTACGACTACGATTACTGGGTGCGTGGACAGGATATCTCTGATGACTGGAGCTACAAGGTGGCAAAGGTCTATAACGTTACAGACTCTACGGCGCTCGTTGACATGATTATTCACAATTTCAGCGATACAGAAAATACGATTGCCCTGCGTTTTGAGCGTGATGACTGGTATATCGACGATTTCAGTCCGTCTGATGATGGCGAGGATGACAAGGCATATCTCCGTCGTATAATCAAGGAAGGCAAGGCTGTGAAGGGATATGATTCTGGTGATACCTACAAAATAGACAGCTTGAAACAGGAAAAAGGAACCTGACATCTTCAACAAAATCATTATAAATTAGGATTGCACAATCAAAATATTTGTTGTACCTTTGCAGCCGAATTTGAAAATGTGCATGATTCATGAAAAAGAATTTATGGATTTTATCCTTCGCTTTTGCATTTGGTTTACAAGTGCAAGCCCAGCGGCAGGACGATATGCGGCAGACGGTAGAGTATCTGGCTTCGCAGGAGCTGGGGGGCCGATATCCGGCCACTCATGGCGACACACTCGCCTCTGAGTTTATAGTTGGCCAGCTGCGCAGCATGAAGCTCAAGCCTGTTGTCAAAGGCAAGAAGAAGATAGGCTACTTTCACGACTTCACCTATGGGAAGAATGAGAAGCGGACTACTCATAACATCCTCGCTGTGTTACCGGGAAAAGACAAGCGACTGAGGCATGAATATATCGTCGTTGGTTCGCATTACGACCATCTGGGTATGGGCGGAGAAGGCTCAGGCTCGCGCCGTCCCGACACCTTGGGCGTGCATCCTGGTGCCGACGATAATGCCAGCGGCGATGCCGTCGTACTCCAGCTGGCTCGTCATTTCAAGAAGGTGCGCTCGCCCCGCAGCATCATCTTCGCTTTCTTTGGAGCCGAGGAGCAGGGGCTGGTAGGCTCGAAGTTCTTCCTCGACTGGATGAGGCACGCAGATGCCCAGCGCATCAACCTCCCCGATAGCATGAAAGGCATCGTGGCCATGGTAAATTTAGATATGGTGGGACGCATGCGCGATCACGCGATGAGTGTGTCGGGCACAGGTACCAGCAGCAGCTTCAAGGCGATGGTCGAGGAGGTGGCTCAGCAGTCAGGTGTGCACGTCAGTTGTATTCCCGACGGTTATGGTCCCAGCGATCAGGCATCGTTTGTGGCAGCCGATATCCCTGTGCTCTTCCTGACGACTGGCGGTCACATGGAGTATCACACGCCAGCCGACGTGCCCTCTACGTTGAATTACGACGGTATGCAGCAGACGCTCGACTTCTCGAAGGAGCTGATAGCCCGCTTGGCAGCCCTCCCCGAGACGCCCGATTACATCAATGTGCCCAGCACCCAGACCATGAAGCATGCCAAGTTCAAGGTCACCCTTGGACTGATGCCCGATGTCATGGGAGCCAGTACGATTCCCGGTCTGCGAGCTGATATTGTGGTGGCTGGTAAACCCGCCCATAATGCCGGTATCCGTAGCGGCGATGTCATTCAGGAGATTGATGGCAAAGCCGTCAACGATATCAATGAGTATATGGAGCGCCTGTCGGAGCTCAAGGCCGGCACTACGATTCCCGTGAAGGTGCTTCGTGGCGAAGAGGTCATTGTGTTTCAGGTTCACTTAACACCTCCTGTCAGATGAAGAAGTTCGTTTATTGGCTCTTGGCGGTCGTCATTACCCTGGCGTTGAGTGTCTACCAGCGCATGACGGGCCCTACCTATCCCAAGAAGTTGACCATCGAACTGCGTGGTGAGAGCTACCAGATCAAACTGCCCCGTAGTGGAGTGCAGCACGATGAGATCGTGAAGCTTCCAACCCACGGGGACGGGTCTCAAGAGTTAGAAGCAGAGTCCACGCGTCCTGTCCCCATGAGCTTGCATTATCGCCGTTTCCCGACATCCGACGATTATACCAGCGTTGATTTCCATTTGCAGGATGGTGAGTGGCAGGCAGCTCTGCCCGTGCAGCCCGTAGCCGGCAAACTGCAGTATTATCTGACCGTCGACGGTAAGGATTATCTGAAGGATGAGCCTGTCGTGATTCGTTTCCGTAACGATGTGCCCGCAGGTATCCTGATTCCCCATATCCTGCTGATGTTCGGAGCCATGCTGCTGGCCGTCTATACCTTCCTGCTGGTGGTGACGGGCAGGGCGTACGGCAAGTGGCTGAAGCTTACTGTCGGCATCATGTTCGTAGGCGGTTTCGTCTTCGGCCCCCTCGTGCAGCATGCCGCCTTTGGCCCCTGGTGGACGGGATTCCCCTATGGAACTGACCTGACCGACAATAAGACGCTCCTGTCGTTCCTCTTCTTCCTGGCAGCCTTGGTCACCTTGAAGTGGAAGTACAACAAGTGGGTAGTCTGTGCGGCAGTCGTGTTCATGGTGCTGATCTTCAGTATTCCTCACAGCGCATACGGATCGGAGTATGATTATTCTACCCAGCAGCTGAAAACATCAACTAAATAATATAAGAAAAATGAAAATCAAGAGTTTAATGATTGCAATGATTGCTTCTGTGGCAGTCGTGCTTGGAACCACTTCGTGCAGCAGTAGTAACGATGATGAGCCCGAGGCTCCCGTAGCCAATCAGGTGGCTGGTTCCTATACAGGTAACGAGGTGGTTATTGTCGATAAAGAAGAGTCGTCTAATGATACCAAGACCTACGAATTTGCCAAAGTGTCAGATACATCCATCGACATGACTGTTCCTGAAATGGGAATGGGTGGAATGATGACAATCCCGTCGTTCCCTGTGAAGAATATCCCTCTGACCAAGAGCGGCAATACGATTACCGGCAAGGTGGCTTCTTACAGCGGAACCGTGAAGAATGCCAAGGGCGATGAGAAGGCTTACTCCGTGAGCGATGTCACCCTCATGTTCAACGACAAGACCGTGGTGGTTACTTTCTCTTTGAAATATGGCAATATGCCATTCCTCATGACAACCACCTTTACTGGAGCTCGTAAGTAAGTGGTGACTGTTGTTCGCATCAAGACCTCTATCCTGGCTGGCATGGCTTTGGCTGTGCCAGCTATGAGTGTCTGTGCGCAGGATCATATCCGTGACTCCGTGGAGCTGGAGCCCGTCGTGGTGACGGCCTCGCACACCCCCAAGGCGCTGAAGGATGCACCTGTGGTGACGCGACTCATCACCCTCCACGACATCAAGATTACCGATGCCACCAACATCCAGGACATGCTGATTCAGGAGATTCCCGGACTCGAGTTCGGCTTCGCCATGAGTCAGGAGACATCGCTCAACATGAGCGGTTTCGGCGGCAATGCCGTCCTCTTCCTTGTCGACGGCGAGCGCATGGCTGGCGAGACGATGGACAATGTCGACTACAGCCGCATGAGCCTCGATAATGCAGGGCGCATAGAGATTGTGAAGGGGGCCTCGTCGGCACTCTACGGTTCGAATGCCGTCGGGGGCGTGGTCAACATCATCAGCCGAGAGAACCTGGAGCCCTGGACGGCTAACGTCAATTCGCGATACAGCACCTTCGGGCATGAGTGGCGCAACGGGGCCAGCTTCTCGTTCAACACCAGAAAATGGAACTCGCAGACCACCTTCCAGCACACCAAGATCGACCCCATCGACCTGCCTAAGGCGCACTCCTCCGAGGAGATTGCCATCGAGTTGATGAAGAAGGCACAGGGATTGCCTTACGACGAGTCGGTGCTGACAGACGACTCGAACCTGAGCCGACTCTACGGACAGAAGACCTATAACGTGAAGGAGCGGCTCATCTGGCGCGCTACCGACCAGCTGACGCTGACTGGGCGGGGCAGCTACTTCTTCCGCAACAGCGAGCGTGATACCCACGACTATCACTTCAACGCCTATAGCGCAGGACTCAAGGGGCGCTACGCCTGGGACTACGGGCGGCATCTGGAACTCTCCTATGCCTTCGACCAGTACGACAAGGCTAACTACATGCCCGACGGCACGCGCACACACGACCACGACTACACCAACCGCCAGCACGTCGCCCATGCCCTCTATCACCATGCCTTCGGCCAGAACATCCTGATCGTGGGAGCCGACTACATGAACGACTATCTCTCTACCTATCAGTTCCGCGACAACACCAGCCACTCGCAGAGCAATATCGACGGCTATGCGCAGTTCGACTGGAACATCACGCCGCAGCTGAACATCGTGGGAAGCCTGCGCTACGACCACTTCTCGGCCTCGTCGCAGAAGGCTCTTACAGAGCGACTTGCCGTCGTCTATAAGTTCCCTTGGATGACCTTCCGCGCCAATTATGCCAGCGGCTTCCGTGCACCTACGCTCAAGGAGATGTACATGCACTTCGATATGGGCAACATGGGCTATATGATTATCGGCAACCCTAACCTCGAGCCCGAGAAGAGCCACAACTTCAATCTCGCCGCCGAGCGCACCAACCGCATCCGCAACCGAGGTATCCTCGACGGGCGATACAACTTCACCCTCGTGGGCTATTGCAACATCTTCGACAAGCGCATCACCACCATCGACGGCGGCGACTATGAGGGCATGCCCAGCGCGCTCTACTGGAACGAAGAGGGTGTGACCGTATGGGGCGTGGATCTGAGCATGGCCCACTTCTTCGACTGGGGCATGACGCTCAAGCTCAACTATTCCTGGATGCACGAGACGGGCAACGTGATCTACTCGCAGTTCTCACAGCCCCGTTCTCACTCGCTGACGTGGCGGGTGGGCTACAACCATCGCTTCTCGCGCCACTATGCCCTCGATGCAGCCCTTTCAGGACGCGCACAAGGAAAGCCCCAATCGGGCAATACTGCCGTCGATCAGGGCTATACCATCTGGAAGCTGATGCTCCAGCATCACATCTGGCGCGGCTTGCATCTGAACACGGCCATCGACAATCTGTTCAACTACAAGCCCAAGTCGTATTACTATTTCTCTCCGCTCACCACGGGCACTTCCTTCAGCATCGGCCTCTCCGTCGATCTGGATAGAATCACCAAATCTTGATGCGCTCACTTTACTCTAGGGCCAGGCCCCAGCACTTAGTTTTGGGGCCTGACCCCAGCACTTAGTTTTGGGGCCTGGCCCCAGAGTTGAACTTGGAGGTATCGTCGGTATTGCTGGTGTGTGCTGACTACATGCAAGCAATACATTTCAAAAAAACTCAAATATTATTTGGTTTTTTGTACGATTTGCACTAACTTTGTCCCCCAAATCTAAAAGAATTAATTATCAATAAAAAAAGAAAGTAACATTATGAAGAAGATCATATTGCTAATTTTGCCGCTCGTCTTGCTGTCATCTTGCAAGAAGGATAGTGACGAGAGGAATTGGGTAGCGGAAACTGACCAGCTGCTCGACCAAGTGCTGAGCAGCAAATTCAAGAGTATCGTGAACGTGCCGAAAGACAGCCGCACTTATGCTCATCTGTTCAGACTGTCGGAAGAGGCAATGACTCAGGCGGCGGGCAGAAGTAAAGAGGGGTTGCCCTTGCTTTATCAGGAGAAGAACTTCCCCATGGTGTATGACTATTATACCGACAATCGGACTGACCAGGAAGGCGTCTACAAGACGATGATAGGCTGGCTGTGCGCCATGCAACTGTCGGAGCTCTGTCCGACCAAGCGCAACGATCTCTATAAAGCGGGCTACGAGGCTGGCGGCTATACGATGAACAGCAATCTCTACGGCTACCACTTCACGACTGATCCGAATGTGGCTCGACTGGTGGCAAGTGCAGTCTATGCTGCGTTGCACCCGAAGAACAAGCTCGTGGTCGACACGATGAGGACTGAGGTGGGCGGCAGCCAATATGCTCTGGGCTTGGCTGAGCTGTATGCGAGTGAGTCGCGCAACCATGTGAGCGACGATGCGTTCTTCGTAGACCTGCGCAAGTTTATGGCCAGCGCCCCGGGACCGATTGCGCCGCCATTCGCTGACCGTCATGGCATCAACCCGCCTGTACCCGATGAGAAGGCTTCGAACGGTTGCCCTAAAGTGGATATGGCTATCTATGACTACGTGGTGGAGAAATACAACCTGCCAGAACAGAGAGCCGTACAGGCTACAGCCGACGAGGACGGAGACATTCATCACGTGTTTGGTACCGACAAGAAGAATGTCGGTGGAAAGTACAACTTCAACGCTGTGTTCGGACAGGCGACGATCGGGAAGACCATCAATCCAAACGGCAAGATCGCCCATCTGGTGCTCCTTGTACAGAAATCGGGTAACTCGGGCAGAGGCCCACTTCAGCACGATTCTCCCTCATTGGGACATTATGAATATGGCAGGTTGAGGCCAGGCTGTACCGAGCAGCAGCAGGGAATGCGCAAATCGTATACCGACGACCGGCTGAACGTGCTGGCCAACTTTGTCATCGATGATAATGACGGCCACAAGGCTTCTTATGACGTGGGTGACATCGAGGTGCCCTACTTGGACGAGAACGGCATCTGGACTAATGAGGAAGTGCAGTCGCCAGAAGATTATGAGGAAATGCAGAAGGATAAGCTCTATGCCAACTCATATCCCAGCGGCCACTCTGCAGGCATCTGGTCGGCAGCGATGACGATGATAGAGCTCTATCCTGAGAAGGCCGACCTGATTATGCGTGCAGCCAACGATTTCGCGCTGTCGAGAGTCATCAGCCGTTACCATTGGAACAGCGACATTATTCAGGGGCGTATCGTGGGTAGTGTGATGAATCCGGTGTGTCATGCCGCAACAGACTATAGCGATCTCCTGGAAGCGGCCAGGACGGAACGCTGAGCATCAAACAGAAGGGGTAGCTTGATTGCTACCCCTTTCTGTTTGATTACTTTAATTTGACGATGGCATAGGAAGTGGGCGGCATGTGGATAGTCATCGTGCCAGCCTTCTTGTTATGTTCCATCTTGAAGCTGTCGCCCATGAGGAGGCGGGTCTTCTTGTACTTCACGTTGACGGGGAAGGTGGCATCAGATGCCTCAGCCTTGGGGTTGAGCATGACAAGTACCACATCGTTGCCTGCTGCACGGGCATAGACGAAGGGGTAGGGTGACGGAGCCCCCTCGTCAGGATAGACGGGCACGAACTCAGCATAATTGGCCAGCGCGGGCTCTGCGTGGCGCAAGGCGATGAGCTGGCGGGTCTTGTTGAGCAGCGACTGGGGATTTTTCTCCTGGGTAGCCACGTTGGGCGCATCGGGAGCTGGATCGACAGGCAGATACAGATTAGCAGCGTCGCCCGAAGAGAATCCGAGGTTCTTGTCTGTGCTCCATTGCATCGGCGTGCGTGCGCCGTTGCGAGGCTGGTAGGCACCTTCCACTTGTGGCCAGTCGTTGGGCAGCTGTCGCATACCGATCTCGTTGCCATAATATAAGAAAGGTACGCCAGGCATGGTGAAGCCGAAGGCGTAGATAATCTCCAGTTCTTTGTCGGTGCGCTTGTTGCCGAGACGGGCATTGTCGTGATTTCCCAGCGGCAGACTGATGTAGCCTTTGCCGACGGTCTTCTGATACTGGTCCATATAGCTCTTCAGGAAGTCCTTTATCTCGCCCTTACCCTCAGCATCGAAGTAGCTGTGGCCTTCGCTCACGCCGTTGAGGATGCGCCAGCTCTCCTTCTGGAACAGGTCGTTGTAGCCCTTGAACCAATGGAAGAAATCGACGTGGAAACAGTTGTCGAGTGCATCAGCCGGATACGACCATTCAGCCACCATGAAGCCGTGAGGATACTCCTTCTCGAGCAGTTGTCGGATCTCTCGCCAGAAGAGCTTCGTCTCGTTCTCGTTGGTGTTGAAGAACTGTTCGTTGCCTCTGACGCGTCGTGTCTTGACGAGCGCCCCAGCCATGTCGGCACGGAATCCGTCGCAGCCCATATCCATCCAGAAGCGCAGCACGTCCTTCAGGTCTTCGCGCATAGCCATCACGTCGGGGTGATTGGTTGGTAGCTGCCATTTCTGTTCGGGATCGGGATTGGCAAAGCCGAAGTTGAGTGCTGGCTGGCACCAGTAGAAGTTACGCATGAACTGCCCGTTACGCTGGCCATAGCCCTTGATGAACGAGCCAGCGAACTCGCGTGGGGGATCGACCCAGTTGGTCTCTGTCCAGATGTAGTAATTGGAATACTTGTTCTTCTCCTGCTTCTGCGAGGCTACAAACCAGGGATGGTCGATGGCGGTATAGCTGATGACGTAGTCGAAGATGACATGCATACCGCGCTTATGAGCCTCCTCGAACAGGCGACGTGCATCTTCGTTGGTGCCATAGCGTGGCGCTATCTTGTAATAGTCGCGCACGTCGTAGCCGGCATCGTTGAAGGGGGAGTCGAAGAAGGGGTTGAACCAGATGGCATCCACACCGAGGCTCTTCACATAGTCGAGTTTGCTAATGATGCCCTGCAGGTCGCCGATGCCGTCGCCATCGGAGTCGCAGAAGGTCTGTGGATAGATCTGATAGAATACCGCATTCTTGGCCCAGTCGGGCACTTTCGGTATCTCATACTTTCCGGTGATGGTCTGTGCTGTGGCCGACAACGAGAATAGCGCAGCGGCGAGCACGAAGGTTTTCCTGATGTTCATCTTAAGTCTTATTTGTTTTTAGTTAAAAAGAGGGAGGGGCGTTGCTTGAAGCGTCCCTCCCTGTTGGTATGAGTCAATCGCTTATGCGAATGGATTCTCTGTAGGATAGAAGTTGCCCTTCGGGAAGTTGTAGTCGATCTCGTCAACGGGGATACCCATGTACTTGAGAACCTCCCAGAGATACTTACCCTGATGGCCGAACATAACGGCGCAGTGGTGTGGGTAGTGCTTCTCGATGAGGACGTGACGATAGAAGCGGCTCATGTTCTTGATACCGAAGATACCGATAGAACCGAATGAGCGGGTAGCTACTGGGATGACCTCGCCCTGAGCGATGTAAGCGCGGAGCTTGGTGTCGGCTGTAGACTGCAGACGATATACAGTAGCCAGACCTGGCTGGATGTCACCCTCGAGGGTACCGTTTGTAACCTCAACAGGCAGAGCGCGGGCCATAATGCGCTGGAAGCACATCTGGCAGTTGCAAACCTTAGAAGAAGCGGTGTTACCACAGTGGAAGCCCATGAAGATCTCCTTGTCGGTATAGGTGTCGCAAGCGAACTTCTTGCCCTTGATGCTCTCCTCGTACATATCGTTAGGAACAGTGTTGTTGATGTCGAGCAGGGTAACGGCATCCTGAGTGATGCAGGTTCCGATGTACTCTGACAGAGCACCATAGATATCAACCTCGCAGGCAACGGGGATACCACGACCCGTCAGACGGCTGTTCACGTAGCAAGGAACGAAACCGAACATGGTCTGGAAAGCAGGCCAGCACTTGTTAGCCATAGCCACGAATTGGCGTGAGCCCTTGTGGCCCTCGATCCAGTCTGTCAGCGTCAGCTCGTACTGAGCGAGCTTAGGCAGTACAGAAGGAATCTTATTACCTGTACCGAGCTCAGCAACCATATCCTTCACTACATCGTCGATACGTGGGTCGCCCTGATGCTTCTGGAAAGCCTCGAGCAAGTCGAGCTCTGAGTTCTCCTCAATCTCAACATCGAGATCATAGAGGGCGCGGATAGGAGCGTTACAAGCCAGGAAGTTGTTAGGACGGGGACCGAAGCTGAT
>CAMHAM010000045.1 GCA_946183415.1 uncultured Prevotella sp. | reverse complement strand
ACGGCGAGGAGCACTTCGAGGAGATCACTCTCAGCTGCCAGAAGCTCGAGAACGGCCCCGTAGCCTACGAGAATCCTTGGAAATAAGCGATTAAGCTCAACAGAGCCAAGCCTTGCTTGAGCTCTGTTGAGCGTGAGCTTATTCGATGCGAAGCATCAAGTAAGCGAAGATCCCAAAGCATCTCTAGTATGATACCAGAGGTGCTTTGGGGTCTTCGCATAACAAGGGCGCAAAGGTTCCTGCCCCCTCTGCGCCCGTTCCCACCGTGGGACTGTTTTGGTCCCACGGTGGGAATACTTTAGTCCCAGTGTGGGACTGTTGTAGTCCCAGCTTGGGAATAATTTCCTCATCTTATAAGGAAAAAGTATCATCCGATAAGCGTGCCTTATTGCGGATTAAGTGCCACTTTCTGGCCAGACCTACCGTTAGTTTCGACGAATTGCCTTTGTATAAAGGGCTCTCAGGCGTTTTTCGTGCTTTCAAGACCTAACAAAGAGGTACCATAGACCTACCATAGAGGTACCTTTACACCTTGATTAATAATGCCTTGCAAAATTTTCCGCATAAAATTCTATATTCTCTTGCTTGTTTGCGAATTAATGTTAGGTCTATGGTACCTCTATGTTAGGTCTTTGTTAGGTCTTAGAACGAGATAATTTCTCGTAACTACCTAACAATGAACGCTTTACTATTTTACAACGTTAGGTCTTGAGGGTTTTGCTTACAAAAGAACTATTATCAATGTGTTCCTCCCTAATGTGTCGTCGAGGACTGATTATGCACATTGGGGTCAGGCCCCGATGTGCATTAAAGGTTAAACAATGCTAAATATTATACCGTTTTGTGCAAGTTTAGGTATCCTTATCTGTTATATAGGTATAAGGACAATTATTCGTTAGTATGAAACAATATACCTTTATAAGCACACTAGCCTTGATGGCTATCTTTGCTTTCACAGCTTGTGGCGGCGAGGACTACACAGATGATCCAATTTTCAATCAGGAAATCAAGACTGAACTTGTAGATAAGAGTCAGCTCCCAGAATGGCTGGCTGATTATATCAATCATTTGGAATACGTTCCTGAGGGGCAAGATCTGCCAACAGAGCCTTCAGGAATATATCGCTTTAAGTGGAATAACAGATTCTTTTATGAAGTCTATACCCCTTCGCAAACGATGATGCATTCAGACTTGTATATAGATGACGGCACGCCTGTACAGTTAGTAGAAAGCGACTATAAGTCATTGACAGACAATGCACGTGACTGGACTATCGTCTACCTTCTTCAGCCAAGCCACCAGCCCTCAAGGAATACTGTTTACCCTGTTGAGACACACAAATATGATTCGTTCTTTGAGAAGACGATGTCATATCCTCGCTATTTCCGTTTTGATATGTATAAGATTGGGGATTACGTATACACCATAAACTCTGAAGAGCAACTTAGATCTGAACTTCACATTATAACCTGGTTGCAATGGCCACAAATCGACTTCAGCAAATATACCCTTGTTATCGGAAGAATACCAGCCTATCGGCAGAAGCCATTAAGAAGACACGAAATCATTACGGATGGACAGGTATCGACCTTGTGTCTCTACTTCGAAAGAAAACTTCGAATGGACGAATTTATGAGTGAAGACACTATAGAGTATCGTCCTTTCTGGGCACTTTATCCAAAAATGGAGGAAAAGGTGCTTAACATGGAGATAATAGTCAACAACCACACCAGAGCAATTATTCCCAAGGATGTCACCCTTCCCAGCCAATTACTTCCTGAGGACTGGGAGCCTACTCGTGAGTGGGTGCCTTGTATCAGTTCCGAAACATTTAACAAATATACGCAAAATAAGTATTGGGAGTTAACAGATTATGGTGAAATTCTTCCAGACGGTAGTGTATATGATTATAAAACAATTCAAGAAAGAAGGCGCTATGGCTATGCCTTCGAAGGAAATCGTGTCTCAATATATGGAGGGAACATCACATATTTAGGAGATTATCAGGATGAAATCATATTCAGTTACGATGAGAATACAAACAAACTCCAGATAGCCACTGCAACCTTTTATCTTTTATCAATCAATGAGGATGAAATGATTTGTGTTCGTGAGGTGTACAATAGTATGTATAATGGTCAAAAAGATGGCACCTTTTATTGGTTGGAAATCTTCAAGGCCTCAGAATTCCCACAATAAGCTTTAGTCTTCAGCATAAATACTCTGTTTTGTTAATCAATGATTGCATGTCTTTGCCCCAAGCGAGATGCTTGGGGCAAAGACAGAGGGCGCAAAGGTTCCAGCCCCCGTTGCGCTCTCTGCAACTTGAATTGTTGACGAAGTATAAAAAACGGCCGGAAAGGTTAAGAGTCCTTAAATACCAGACAGTTTCGTGCATGGTTTAGAGAGCAGACGAGTTATATGATTAGATGGATAATAAAATGGTTAAGACAATGAAAAAGACAATTTTAGCATTTGGCATGGTGTTGCTGATGGCAGGCATGCTGACAGGTTGTAATGGCAGTGAAGACATAACTGCCAATAAAGATATTCCTGAAAACCCTCAGAATGGGCAGACAGAGGAACCTAAGGATCCAGGTCAGGAACAGCCTGACAAAGACGATTTTATTGTATACATGCTGCCAAGAGCAAAGCAAATAGAGCTGACGCAGGAACAAAAGGCACTCGTAAAGAAAAACAACGACTTCTCAATGAATCTTTTCAAGACCATTAATGAAATGGACGAAAAGAAGCGAAGCAACTTCCTGTCGCCTATCAGCGTCACTTACATGCTGGGTATGCTGAATGACGGGGCTGCTGGCGAGACTTCAAAGGAAATCCTGTCAATGCTCGGCTTTGGAGAGAGTGACACCCAAAGCGTGAATGAGCTTTGTAAAGCCCTGATCTACGGTGCTCCGAATGTAGACCCTAACGTATCAGTGGAAATCTCCAGCTATATCGCTGCGAACTCTCATCGAAGCGTAACACTCGAGAGCTTGTTCCAGAAGGATATGGAGACCTACTACAAGGCCGAGGCTGCATCGCTCGACTTCTCTTCTCCAGACGCCCTGAAGACCATCAACGGCTGGTGCAGTGAGAAGACAGACGGCAAGATCGACAAGATGCTTGAGGAGTTGGATACCACTTCACTGCTCGTACTGCTGAATGCCGTCAACTTCAAGGCGACATGGGTCAGCAAGTTCGATGAGGCAAACACTCTCGACGAGACATTTACAATGGATGACGGCACGACCAAGCAATTGCCCATGATGCATCAGAAAGCCTTTGTGCGTTTTGGGTCGAATGACGTTTATAGCACCATCCTGCTGCCTTACGGAGGGACTAATGCAGAATGGTATATGTATATCCTGCTCCCGCAGGAGAACAAGACAGTGGAGGATGTGCTGGAGGCGATGTCCAAGGAAGACTGGACGAAATTCTTCTGGAACACGTCTGTTTATCAGGTGGATATCAAGATACCACGCTTCAAGACAACATCAGAGAATGATCTGATTCAGCCTATCAAGAAGTTGGGAGCACCCTCTATCTTCAATCCAGACAAGGCCGATTTCCCAAAGATGTGCAGCAACTATAAGAATCTGTATGTCAGCAAGTTGTTGCAGAAGGCAGCCGTTGATGTCAACGAGAATGGTACGGAAGCGGTGGCAGTTACAGCAGCGGGAATTAACGCAACGTCAGTTGGTATCATCGACAGGGACAAGGCTTATTTCTATTGTGACTCACCTTTCGTCTATGTCATTCAGGAGCAAAGCAGCGGAGCCGTCTTCTTCATCGGCACATTCCGAGGAGAATAGATCTGTCATTATGGGCACGCGACTTGTCCCACCCCTTGGGACATTTTTTCCCAGGCCATGGGACAAACGGTCCCACCCCCTGGGACAATTAATAAGCCCTTATTATCGCGAAACAAATTGCCGTTATCATAAAGCAATCGGTGTAGGCAAAAACAAAAAAAATAAAAGAAGAGCGAATCATAGGTACTCTTTAGCTTTGCGCTTGCCTTGGAGGACGGCGAGGGCGTTGAGGGCGAGGGCTTCCATTTCGTCTTCGCCTGGGAAACAGCGAACGGGAGCGAGGAAGCCTATGCGCTTGCGGAGGCGACTGATGACATACTCTGAGCGCGCCAAACCTCCGGTGAGCAAAATCGCATCGATGCTGCCAGAGAGGACAGCAGACTCAGCAGCGATGCTCTTCGCTACATGATAGATCATTGCATCGAGGATCAATCGGGCATGCTCGTCGCCATAGTCCTCAATACGACGAATCACCTCGCGCACATCGTTCGTACCAAGATGGGCATTGAGTCCTGCCTTGCCAGCAATCCGTTTCAGAAGTTGCTTCTCAGTATATTTACCGCTGAAACACAGACGAATCAAGTCAGATGCAGGTAAAGAACCAGCTCGCTCAGGCGAGAACGGACCTTCGCCGTCGAGTGCATTATTAGCATCAACGGCCCGTCCCTTCTCATGGGCAGCCACAGAGATGCCGCCACCCATGTGACAGATAATCAGATTCAGGTCTTCATACTCCTTTCCAATCTCCGCTGCATAGCGACGGGCGATGGCGCGCTGGTTCAAGGCATGCCAGATGCAGATGCGGTTCATCAGGGGCGAACCCGAGATACGGGCATAGTCGTTGAGTTCATCGACGACACCAGGATCAGCGATAAACGAGCGGCAATGGGGTATCGACGCCGCTATCTCGTGCGCAATGAGACAGCCCAGATTGCAAGCGTGGTTATGGAGCGCAATACCGCTATGAGTATCCTGGATCATCAGGTCGTTAATCTCATAAACACCTCCCTCAAGGGGTTTCACCAGTCCGCCACGACCTATGACGGCATCAAACCTTACAGGGATTCCAGCCTGCTGAAGTTCGTCAAGCACTAACTGGCGACGGAAATCCTGTTGTTCGATCACATCGTCGAACTGCGCCAGCTGTTCAGGACTATGCACGATATTGCGGACGAGTACAGGTGACTCGTCTTCGAAGACAGCCATCTTGGTAGAGGTAGAGCCGGGATTAATGACGAGTATCTTCATATAGCAGCCAAAGCGAGGGAATAATATTTCGACTCTGGGCTATCGGCACGTGATGGGAGCACACAGCAGCACTGGGTGCCCTGCAGCACACCAGCCGTCTTGGCATAGCCAAAGAGGGTGATGGTTTTATAGAACACATTGCCTGCCACGATATCAGGGAAGATCAGCGCATCAGCCTGTCCGTCGATGACAGAATGGATGCCTTTCTCACGCAAGCTGACACTGTCGAGCGATGTCTTCAGATCGAGCGGGCCGTCAATGATACAACGCCCGAACTTACCTGTCTGAGCCTCAGCAATGATCTCCAGATAGTCGACGGTATAGGGGAAGGTCTTAGCGCTGACCTTCTCGGCACAATGGATGAGCGAGATGCGAGGCTCTTCGATGCCAAGGGCGTGACAAACGTAATTCATATAGTGAATCTGCTGGCGACGCTGCCCCTCTGTTGGCACGGGGATAACAGCTGCATCAGTGAAGAAGAGCAATTTCTCATACTTGGGAATCTCAGCCATCGCCACATGGGTAAGCACGTGGCCCGGACGCAGGATGCCGTTCTCCTTATCTAATATCGCGCGAAGGATCACATCGGTATTGATGAGTCCCTTCATCAGGATATCGGCCTCCCCATTCTTGCAGAGGGCAACGGCGCGACGCGCACACTCTTCCTTATCCTCGCCATCGACGTAGATTGGTTCGATGAATCCCATTTCCTTGCCTTTCTCCACAGCATATCGCGTGGAGGCATCGTTGGCACAAACTACGGCTACACGTTTCTTATCTCCTCGATGCTGGAGGAAAACAATCATGTCGTTCAGGGTCTTTATAGGCTGCATGGCTCTTAATTTTTGGAGTTTATGCTGCAAATATACAAAAAGTTTTGTATCTTTGCAAGCGAAAACGACTAAAAACAACGAATATGAAGAAATATCTGCTACTTTCTGCCTTCGTCTGCCAGATGGCAACAGCCCAGCAACAGGCACCGATGGTGCTTCAGTACGACAAGCCAGCCACGTTTTTCGAAGAGTCGCTGCCCATCGGCAACGGTAAGCTCGGTGCCCTTATCTATGGAGGGACTGACGACAATATCATCTATCTGAACGACATCACCCTGTGGACAGGCAAGCCTGTA
Organism: uncultured Prevotella sp.; assembly: GCA_946183415.1. GTDB lineage: Bacteria > Bacteroidota > Bacteroidia > Bacteroidales > Bacteroidaceae > Prevotella. The sequence continues at coordinate 17,610 of CAMHAM010000045.1, read as the reverse complement.
GACAGGAACCTTGATGCCGATGCCCACCAGTGGATACCGAAGATACGCGAGGCACTCTTCAACGAAGACTATGCCCTCGCCGACTCGCTACAGCTGCATGTGCAAGGCCCCAACTCGCAATTCTATCAGCCCTTGGGCACGCTGCATATCAAGGACTTGGCATTAGGCGATGTCAAGGACTACCGCCGCAGCCTGAATATCGACTCGGCCATCGTCAGAGACAGCTATCTGCGCAACGGAAAACTCATTACGAGGGAATACTTTGCCTCGAATCCTGACAAGCTGATAGCCATCCGTCTGAAAGGCGATATCAACTGTCGTATAGCCCTGACGGCCCAAGTGCCCCACCAGGTGAAAAGCACGCTTGGACAAATCACCATGACGGGACATGCCACAGGCGACCCACAGGAGAGCACTCACTTCTGTACGATGCTCAGCATCAAGACCGATGGAGAAATGGCTGCCAGCGACTCTTCGCTCACCATCACCAAGGCTCAAGAGGCGATTATCTATATCGTCAATGAGACGAGCTTCAACGGCTTCGACAAGCATCCTGTGAAGGAGGGCGCACCTTATCTGGAACAAGTGACTAACGACGTTTGGCATACTCAGAACATGAGCTTCGATGAGTTCTATGCCCGTCATCTGGCTGACTATCAGGCCATCTACGACAGGGTGAAGATTTGTCTGAACAAAGAGGGGCGTAATCCTGCTGATCTGCCAAGTGCCAAGGAGCGCAGACTGACAGACCAGCTGCTCTTAGACTATACCAACGGAGGCGATCAGACATCATATCTCGAAGAGCTGTATTTCCAGTTTGGACGCTATCTGCTGATATCATCATCCAGAACCAAGAATGTGCCTGCTAATCTGCAGGGACTCTGGGCACCACAGCTCTGGTCGCCCTGGCGTGGCAACTATACGGTGAACATCAATCTCGAAGAGAACTACTGGCCTGCCTTCGTGGCCAATATGGCAGAGATGGCTGAGCCGCTCGACGGCTTTATCCAAGGGCTGGCAGCCAATGGACGATTCACAGCCAAGAACTATTATAATATCGGTGAAGGCTGGTGCTCAAGCCATAATAGCGATATCTGGGCGATGACTAACCCTGTGGGCGAGAAGAACGAGAGTCCGGAGTGGTCGAACTGGAACTTGGGAGGTGCTTGGCTGGTGAATACCCTCTGGGAGCGCTATCAGTTCACACAAGACAAAGCCTATCTGCGCCAGACAGCCTATCCGCTGATGAAGGGCGCCGCCCTGTTCTGTCTGCGCTGGCTCATTGATAATCCCAAGCAGCCTGGCGAGCTGATTACAGCCCCCAGCACATCGCCCGAGAACGAATACAAGACAGACAAAGGCTATCACGGCACAACATGCTATGGCGGAACTGCCGACCTCGCCATTATCCGCGAACTGTTTATCAACACCATCGCCGCAGGTAAGATCCTGGGCGAGAGGGACAAGGAAATGGAGCAGGCTCTGGCTCGACTGCACCCCTATACCATCGGACACATGGGCGATCTCAACGAGTGGTACTACGACTGGGATGACTGGGACTTCCAACATCGTCATCAGAGTCACCTGATAGGTCTGTTTCCAGGAAATCATCTGACTGATGCCACCTTGCAGAAGGCAGCAGAGCGCTCATTGGAAATCAAGGGTGACCAGACGACAGGCTGGAGCACGGGCTGGCGCATCAACCTCTGGGCCCGTCTGCACAATCCCAAGCAGGCTTACCATATCTACCAAAAGCTGCTCACACCGATTGCCCCACGTGGCTCCAAGCCCTCTGAATGGAAGAACTGGCACAAAGGCGGAGGTACCTACCCCAACCTCTTTGACGCGCACCCGCCCTTCCAGATTGACGGGAACTTCGGAGGTACGGCAGGTGTGTGCGAAATGCTGATGCAATCGACACTGAAGGATGGGAAGGCTGTGATTGAATTGTTGCCTGCCGCTGCTGAGGCATGGAAAGAAGGCTTTGTCAGCGGACTCTGTGCGCGTGGCGGTTTTGAGGTAAGTTTCGAGTGGAAAAACGGGACGGTGCGCGACTGTAGTATCAAGTCTAAGACTGGCGGCACTGTTACCTTATTATATAACGGTCAGCAGAAAACGCTCAAGCTGAAGGCAGGACAGACACAAGCTATCAAGACGTGGTGAAGAATCAGAGGTAACCCTGATGCTCCAGTTCGCCGACGGTATCCAACAATTCCTCGTACCACTCCTCGCCAAAGCGACGAATCAGCGGATCTTTCAGGAACTGATAGAGTCTGAGATTCTCCTGAATACCCTTTGCCACTGCCATCTTGCAGACGCTCCAACGGTTGTAGTTCAGTCCAACAAGTCCGCCACCCAGTTTCTTCTCCCGAATGGGATATAAGGCACAACTGACAGGCTTGCAGAATCGGGTCTTGCCCGCTCTGTAAGCCTTTTCCAATGCGCAAAGGCAACAGTCCCGGATGCCGCCCAACTCATCGTAATAGGTGAACACACAATCCTTGCCCCTCACGATGCTCGTCACGAGATCGCCTTCCCGATCCGTATAGGCGACGCCCTGCCTGTCAATCACAGACTGGGCAGAGGCAGAGAGATCGCCCCAGACAGTATCCAAGCACTCTTCAATCTCGGCAATCTCCTCCATCGTGACAGGAGCACCAGCATCTCCCTCCACACAACATTCGCCCTTACAGGCAGAGAGATCGCAGCAGAACTTCTCCGTCAGGATTTCTGAAGAGAGCAGCACGTCTCCGACTTGGATAATTGGGGGAAGTTGCTTTACCATACGATAGGGGTCATACCGTTTTGCTCGAGATATTGGTTACAGCGAGAGAACTGATGCTGACCGAACCAGCCACCCCGATTGGCACTCAGAGGAGAAGGATGTACAGACTCCAGAACGAGATTCTTCGCCTTGTCGATCATATACGCCTTACCTCGCGCATAGCCGCCCCAGAGCATGTAGACGATATGTTCGCGATGCGAAGCAAGGGCCTGTATAGCCGCATCAGTAAACTTCTGCCAGCCCAGCGTCGAGTGACTATTAGCCTGATGAGCCCTCACCGTCAGCGAGGCGTTCAGGAGCAACACCCCTTGTTCAGCCCAGCGCGTCAGATTACCCGATGCTGGAATCGGCGTTCCAAGGTCATCCTGAATCTCTTTGAAGATATTCTGCAACGAAGGAGGGAACTGGATGCCGTCCTGCACAGAAAAACTCAGCCCGTGGGCCTGGCCTGGTTCATGATACGGATCCTGTCCGATAATCACCACCTTCACCTTGTCAAACGGACAAAGGTTAAAGGCATTGAATATTAGTTTGCCTGGCGGATAGCAGGTCGTCTGCGTATACTCCTGTCGCACAGCTTGCGTCAGCTGCGCGAAATAAGGCTTCTCGAACTCACCAATCAAGTGCGCCTTCCAGCTCTCTTCTATCTGTACTGCCATGTTATTAAATGGCACGGATTACACGGATTTGCACGGCTATTTAAGGAGTGTAGCGCTGTGTCTCTCAAAGAGAGCCGTGTAATCCGTGCCTAAATAATTATTGATTATCACAAATCAGATTCTCGCCCGTCATGTCTGAAGGCTGCTCCAGACCCATGATGTGGAGGATGGAGGGAGCCACGTCGGCCAGACGACCGTCCTTCACCGTAGCCGAGTTGTTGTTGGTGACGTAGATGAACGGCACGGGGTTCAGTGAGTGAGCGGTGTTAGGTGTTCCATCGGGGTTAATGGCGTTGTCAGCATTACCGTGATCGGCAATGATGATAGCCTCGTAGTCGTTGGCCTTAGCAGTCTCGATGACCTCACGAACGCAGTTGTCAACAGCCCAAACGGCTTTGGCGATAGCGTTGTAGACACCTGTATGCCCCACCATATCACCGTTGGCGAAGTTCACCACGATGAAATCATACTCCTGAGTGTTGATAGCACCAACGAGCTTATCCTTCACCTCGTAGGCACTCATCTCAGGCTTCAGGTCGTAGGTAGCTACTTTCGGAGAAGCCACGAGGATACGATCCTCACCCTCGTATGGAGCCTCGCGACCGCCGTTGAAGAAGAAGGTTACGTGAGCGTACTTCTCGGTCTCAGCGGTGTGGAGCTGCTTCAGTCCCTTCTTCGACAGGTATTCGCCTAAGGTATCCTCTACGTTCTCCTTCGGGAAGAGGATGTGGACGCCCGTGAACTTGGCGTCGTACGGCGTCATGCAGTAGTACTGCAGGTTGGGGATGGTCTTCATGCCCTGCTCCGGCATATCCTCCTGGGTCAGCGCGATGGTCATCTCCTTGGCGCGGTCGTTGCGGAAGTTGATGAAGATCACCACGTCGCCCTCCTCGATGCAGCCGTTGACGCTGGCATTGTGGATAGGCTTGATGAACTCGTCGGTGACGCCGTCGTCGTAGCTCTCCTGCATGGCCTGAACCATATCAGTAGACTGCTTACCTACACCGTTGACAATCAGGTCGTAGCCCTCCTTGACGCGCTCCCAGCGCTTGTCGCGGTCCATAGCATAGAAACGACCTACGATAGAGGCAATAGCGGCATCATTGTCAGCGCAGACCTTAGAGATCTGCTCAATGAAGCCCTTGCCGGAGTGGGGGTCGGTGTCACGACCGTCCATATAGCAGTGTACGAACACCTGGTTCTTCAGACCATAGGCCTTACCGATCTCGATGAGCTTGAACAGATGGTCGAGGCTTGAGTGTACGCCGCCGTCGGAGGTCAGACCCATCAGGTGGAGCTTCTTGCCCTTCTCCTTGGCATAGCTGTATGCAGCCTTTACCTGCGGATTCTCCATGATAGAGCCGTCCTTACAGGCGCGGTTGATCTTCACGAGGTCCTGATATACGATGCGACCAGCACCGATATTGAGGTGACCCACCTCGGAGTTACCCATCTGTCCGTCGGGCAGGCCGACGTCTTCGCCGCTGGCCTGGAGCTGAGAGTGAGCTGAAGTAGCTGTTAACAGATCGAGGTAAGGTGTCGGCGTATTGAAAATCACGTCACCCTTACCATGCTTACCGATTCCCCATCCGTCGAGAATCATCAAAAGTGCTTTTTTTGCCATAATCTTATTACCTATAATTTAATGTTGTTTCCGATTTCGACTGCAAAGATACAAATAAGTGAGTGAAATACCAAATTTATGGGGAAAATTTGGATGATTGCCAAAATATTCGTATTTTTGCCAACAAAAAGAGATATCTATGAATATGATGAGATTAACAAAACGATGGATGCTTGCCGCGTTATTGGTGATTGGCGGCGCAACGGTTTCCGCCCAGACGGCAGAAGACCCTGTTTATGTGTGGATTGATGACATGCCCGATGGCGGCTACTTCCTACCCGGACCGCCCAGTATCGGCAGCGTGGAGTTTATGGATGACTTGGTGCAGTTCCAGTGGGGAAAGACGCAGCGCAACACGCCGCGAGGCCAGCAGGCCAGCCGCGAGTCGCAGTGGGATGCCGATGCTATGCGCGCCGTGATGGCCGAGGCTCTCAGCCTGGATGGCATCAACGAAGAGAAGACGCCAGCCTTGGCTCATCTTTTGGAGAAATGCTACTATACGGGCAATCTGAGCACCGTGAGTCCTAAGGATAAGTATATGCGCGTGCGTCCCTTCGTGCAGATGAACGATCCGGTGTGGGCTCAGTATGACGTGGACGAGCTGCTCCGCAATAACGGTTCCTATCCTTCCGGCCATACCTCCTTCGGATGGTTTACGGCCCTCGCCTTTGCCGAGATGTGGCCCGCCTTGCAGGACACTATTCTGCGCCGGGGCTTCCAGTTCGGTGAGAACCGTGTCATCGTGGGTGCTCACTATCAGAGCGACGTGACGGCAGGCTACCTCTGTGCCGCTGCCGCCTTTGCCCGTGCCCACACTAATCCCGAGCTGCTGAAGGATATCAAGGCTGCCCGTGCCGAGTATGCCCAGCTAAAGGGCCTGGATGTCGATAAGAATACGGGCGACGGTGTGGATGTGCCTCATGGCGAGAACATTCTGAGCGCCGCCGTCGATACGGCCAGCTACCGCTATGCGAGCGACCTCTCGCTCTACTGGGCGGGTAAGGCATTGCGCGATACCGATCGCGGCAGTCAGGCTGCCCACGAGGCCGACTATAGTGTGGAGATGATGTGCGAGGTGTTTGGCGAGGCTACCGGCATCTCGTTGAGTAAGGAGAAGACTCCCGATATCTATGCCCTGATGAGCTACGTTCTGGAGAAATGCAGCTTCACGGCCGATCGTCTGAAGGAAATCCGCTTCCGCAAGCGTCCGTTCGTACAATTGAACGAACCTTCGTTTGTGGCTGGCGATGAGGAGAAGGAGCGCGGCAAGAGCAGCTTCCCCTCTGGGCATACCAACCTGGGCTGGACGGAAGCCCTCACGATGGTCCAGGTGGCTCCCGAGCATCAGGACGAGATTCTGCGCCGGGGCTACGAGTATGGCTACAACCGCCAGATAGTGGGCTATCACTGGTTCACGGATATCGTGACCACGCGCCAGCTCTCGTCGGCACTCTTTGCCCGTCTGAATGCCGATGCCAAGTTCCAGGAGCTGATGGAGAAGGCGCAGAAGGAGTATCAGTCGATATCGCCGACAGCCGTCAGGGGTATCACGCGCACAGATGCCGACAGCCAGCGAGCAGCCATCTATACCATTGATGGCCGCCGCATAGACGGCCAGCCTTCACGCAGCGGCGTCTATATCCAGGGAAACCGGAAGGTCGTGATTCGCTGACCCCGGTTAATCACTAAATTCAAAGCTTAACTGCCCGTCACCGAGGAGATTATAACTCTTTCGGTGATAGGGCGTGGTGCCGTATTGGCGGATGGCCTCGCGGTGTTTCTTCGTGGGATAGCCCTTGTTCGATTGCCAGTCGTACTGAGGATATTCCTCTGCGAGGCGGTTCATATAGTCGTCGCGGTAGGTCTTGGCGAGAATCGAGGCGGCGGCGATGGAGAGATACTTGCCGTCGCCTTTCACGATCGTGGTGTAAGGAACCTTCTGATATGGCTTAAAACGATTGCCATCGACGATGATGGCCTCTGGGCGGACCTTCAGCTGATCCAAAGCCCGATGCATCGCAAGGATCGAGGCGTTGAGGATGTTGATCTGATCGATTTCCTCAGGCGTCACAACACCTACAGCCCAGGCCACGGCATCGCGCTCGATGATCTCACGCAGCTCGTAACGACGGCGCTCGGTGAGCTGCTTCGAGTCGTTGAGCAACTCGTTCTGATAGCCGTCAGGCAATATCACGGCAGCGGCATAGACGCTACCTGCCAGACAGCCGCGCCCAGCCTCATCACAGCCTGCCTCCACCTTGCCTTCGTAGAAATGACTTGCCAGCATAGCGTCTTAGAACATTTGTGCGACGCGGCGGATGCCAGCCACGAGGGCATCGACCTCCTCCTTGGTATTGTAGAGGGCAAACGATGCCCGCACGGTGCCACTAATCCCCAGACGATCCATCAGCGGCTGGGCGCAATGATGCCCCGTGCGCACAGCGATGCCCAGACGATCGAGCAAAGTACCCATATCCAGATGATGGATATCACCCACGTTGAAGCTGACGACGGCATCTTTTTTGTTGCTGGGGCCAGGCCCCGACATCAAGTTCGGTCCGTAAATATGCATGCCGTCGATGGTCTGGAGCTGCTCCATGCAGTAACGGGTGAGTTCCTGTTCGTGCTGCTGGATGGCATCAAAGCCCAATGTCTCGATATATTCGATGGCTTTGGCGAGTCCGTGAGTGGCCACATAGTCAGGTGTACCAGCCTCGAACTTGAAGGGCAGGCGCTCGAAGGTGGTCTTCTCCCATGTCACCTTGTCGATCATCTCGCCGCCGCCCTGGTAGGGAGGCAGCTTCTCGAGCCACTCTTCCTTGCCGTAGAGCACGCCGATGCCCGTAGGGCCATACATCTTATGGCCGCTGAAGGCGAAGAAATCACAATCCATCGCCTGCACATCGACCTTGAAATGGGGCGCACTCTGGGCACCATCTACCAATACGGGGATGCCGTGTGCATGGGCTGTCTGGATGATTTTCTCCACTGGATTCACTGTACCGAGCACATTGCTCACATGAGCCACGCTAATCATCTTGGTGCGAGACGTGATGAGTTGCTCCAGCTGATCCAGACAAAGGATACCGTCGTCGGTAATGGGGATATGCCTCACGACGATGCCCCTCTTCATGGCCTGGAGCTGCCACGAGACGATGTTCGAGTGGTGCTCCATGTCGGTGACGATGACCTCGTCGCCCGCCTGCATCTGCGACTCGCAGAAGGATGAGGCCACGAGGTTGATGGCTTCCGTCGTACCTCGCGTGAAGACAATCTCCTCCGTCTTCCTGGCGTTGATGAACTGGCGCACGCGCTCGCGGGCGGCCTCGTGCAGGTCGGTGGCCTGCTGCGACAGATAGTGGACGCCGCGGTGCACGTTGGCATTCACGTTGAGATACTCCTCGCGCATCGCGTCCAGCACGCACAGCGGCTTCTGCGTCGTCGCCGCATTGTCGAGATACACCAGCGGCTTGCCATAGACCTCTCTCGAGAGAATCGGGAAGTCCTCCCGTACCTTATTAATATCGTACATTATTTCTTTCGCGTATTCATGTGAACCTTCTCCCAGGTGATGGTACCGTCCTTCTTGCAGTGTACGCGCAGCAGGTAGTCGCCCGGCTCGGGATTGTTGTTCTCGCTCATGGAGTCGAGCGTGATGTAGTTCACGCCGCCGACCTCCTGTTCGTCCCACTTGTGCACATGGCCGCAGAACACGATGTTCGCATTCCAGTCCACGAACTGGTCGAGCAGGAAGAATGTCTCCTCACGAGCAAAGGTCGATGCAAACTGCAGGCTGGAGGGGCGGAAGATGTTCGTGTGGCTGAATACGAAGGTGTTACGAGTGACGATGCCAAAGTCTTCAGCGAATTTGTCATCAAGGATACCTTCCTCCAGCAGTTCAACCTGCTCCTTGCCGAGTGTGCCGCTGGCAGTATCGATAAAGATAAAGTGATCCACGAGCCGCGGGATACCGTTCTCATCTTCCTCCACGACCACGTAGCCATCGTAGAAGGAAGAGTGGAAGATGTTCGACCAGAGGGCCCAGCCGTTGTGGGTGATGTCGTGGTTGCCAACCACGGGGTAGAAGGGGTATTGTATCTCTCTTAACTCCTTCACCACGCCGGATTTGTCTTCATAATAGATGACGTCGTTCATGTACTCTTTAATCTCCTCTCTCTCCTCCTCAGTGTCGGCATATTTCATCAGCGTATCCTTATAGTGATACTCCTTATAGTATTTCTTGGCGTACTTCTCCTTGTAGCGTTCAAGCACGTTCTCAAGGTTGATGTAGTATTCGGCCTTGGTGTCGGCGATGTCGCCCAGGTGGGCATAGAGTACGTCGTTGCCGTCAAGCCCTATCTGCAGCATCTCCGCCATGCGGCTGTCGTCGTCGGTCATGTGGCTGTCGGCCCCCACGAGGAAGGTGTATTCGTCGCCACAGTCGGTGGCATCCAACTGATTGTATTCTCCTTTATGCTGCTGGAAATAGAGGTTTGACATTTTCACACGATCTTCAACACCGGTACCTGATACGAGCACGCCGATGGGGCTTACCTTCTCGCAAGCCGTGAGCACGAGGGCAGCAGCAGCTGCCATCACTGAGTATTGTAGCTTCTTCATAATTACCATACATATTTGATTCCTAACTTTCCTGATGTCTCGTATTTACTGGCCAGCTGGCTCATGGAGCCTGCGGGGCGGACGTTGAACTGCCCGAAGAGCTGCATGTCCTTCATGATGGTGACGTAGAAGTCCAGTCCCCAGTTGATGTTCCAGTTCTCGTAGTAGAAGTCGTCGTAGTTGCGGAAGAAGAGCCCGATGTTCCAGGAGTTCCATCGCGGTCGGATGTTGACAGCCGTGCCGAAGGTGAAGGTCAGAGGCTCGGTGGTTCCGAAGTGCAGCAGGTGGTAGTGGATGTACGACTCGCCGACACGGAGCATGAAGTAGGGCGTCTCCCAGGTCACCGAGAGGTTGGCGATGGTCTCGTTAGTGTCCCAGCGTTGGTAGCGGTTGTACATGAGCTTGCCGTCGAAATAGAAGTCCATCCAGCTGACGGGCAGTCGATAGCCGCCCTGCACGTCGACGGAGTAGAGTTGCTTGCCGAACTGCGCCTGGGCGTCGCCGCCCACGTGCCAGCGGTCTGTCAGATGGCGCTTGTAGGACACTTCCAGACCACCGAAGCCGCCCGACACCACATTGCTTCCGAACATCGTGTATCCGGAAATCTCGTTCTTGTGCTCGCCGTCGTACTTGTGCACGCCGGTAAAGGTCTGTGCCTGTGAGGCGACCGCCGCCGTCAAGAACAAAGTCAAGATTAGTTTTCTCATACACACATTATTTTAGTTGATTACTTACAGAGCTTGCATCCGTCGCACTTGTTGAGCTCGCCCCTGAATCGCTTCTCCACCAGGTAGTGCAGTCGGTCGCGCAGGGGCTCGAGCTTCATCTTGTCGATCACCTCGTTGATGAAGGCATTCTGCAGCAGCAGTTTCGCCTCGTTGAGCGAGATGCCGCGCTGGCGCATGTAGAAGAGGGCGGCATCGTTGAGCTGACCGACGGTGGAGCCGTGGGCGCACTTCACGTCGTCGGCATATATCTCGAGCATCGGCTGCGTGTACATCCTGGCCTGGCGCGTGGCCGTCAGGTTCTGGTTCGTCATCTGCGAGGCAGTCTTCTGGGCGCCGTGCTCTACCAGTACGCGCCCGGCAAAGGCTCCCACGGCCTGCTCGTCGAGCACGTATTTGTAGAGCTCGTTCGAGGTGCAGTGCGGCGCCTTGTGGGTAATCAGCGTGTTGTTGTCGACATGCTGCTGCTTGTCTGCAATCACGCAGCCGTAGCATTGGCACTCGGCTCCCTCTCCGGAGAAGGTCAGGTCGAGCTTATTGCGGGTGACGCCGTTGTGCAGGGTGATGACATTGTGATTCACGCGGCTACCAGCCTGCTGGTCGATATAGACGTTGCTGACGCGCACATTCTTGTAATGCGTCTCTTCCATGCAGTAGAGGTCGAGCGACGCGTTCTCGCCCACGTATGCCTCGATGACCTGCGTGGCCAGGAAGTTACGGTCGTCAGCAGCATGGTCACAGAAAAGCATCTTGATCTCGGCGCATGCCTCGAGGATGATCAGCACGCGGCGGTTCACCATCAGGTCGGGCACGGGGCGCTGCGCATTCCGAGGAGTGGCCTTCAATATGTTTATGACCTGCACGGCCCGGTCCACCTTCACGCTCTTGGGCACGTAGACGAGCATGCCGTCCTGCGCCAGCATCGTGTTGAGAGCCGTCACGGCATCCTCGGCAGTCTTGGCCAGGCGGGCGTAGTACTTTCCCGCAATCTCAGGATAGTCGCGCACGGAGCCGATGATGACACCTTCGGGCAAGTGGCCCTTGGGTTTGTCGTCGTTGTAGAACATGTCGTTCACCACGAAATAGAGCGAGGTCGAGAGATTAGGCACGTCGCAGCGGAAGGCCTGATAGGGATCCACAGGTATCTGCAGGCGGCTGAGATTCACGCCGTAGTCTGGCGCGAACAGCTTCTGGAGGTTAGTGTATTTGTAGCGCTCCACCTTTTGGGAAGGGAAGCCCAGCCGGCGGAAGTCCTCGAAGGCCTGGTCACGCACGGCGTTCATCGCCTCTGGCGCATGGTCACGGATCATCTGCCGTGCCTGTTCGTAGAGTTCTATGTATTGTCGTTCTGATTGCATATCAAGTGCGGAAGCAAATTCTTCACTCTTCATTCTTCACCCTTCACTTAGTTTACTCTTCTCCGATTTCTTCCTTAATCCAGTCGTAGCCGTGCTCCTGGATCTCCTTGGCGAGCTCGGGGCCGCCCGTCTTCACGATGCGACCTTTGTAGAGCACATGGACGAACTGCGGCCGTATCATCTCCAACAGCCGGTCGTAGTGGGTGATGACGATGCAGGAAGTCTCCGGCGTCTGGAGCTTGTTAACGCCTTCAGCCACGATGCGCATCGCATCCACATCCAGTCCTGAGTCGGTTTCATCGAGGATGCTCAACTTCGGCTCAAGCATGGCCATCTGGAAAATCTCGTTGCGCTTCTTCTCGCCGCCGCTGAAGCCCTCATTGACTGAGCGGTTGGCCAGCTTGGAGTCAAGCTCCACGATCTTGCGCTTCTCCCGCTGCAGCTTCAGGAACTCAGCAGCATTCATCGGCTCCAGCCCTTGGTACTTGCGCTTCTCGTTGATGGCGGCTTTCATGAAGTTGGTCATCGACACTCCGGGAATCTCAACGGGGTACTGGAACGAGAGGAACAATCCCTCGTGGGCCCTGTCCTCCGGCTTCATCTCCAGCAGGTTCTTGCCATTAAACCATGCCTCGCCCTCAGTCACCTCGTAGAGCGGATTGCCAACGAGCACGGCGCTCAGCGTACTCTTACCCGAGCCGTTAGGCCCCATGATGGCATGCGTCTCGCCGTCGCGGATTACCAAATCGATGCCTTTTAATATCTCCTTGTCGCCAATCTTGGCGTGTAAGTTTTTTACCTCTAACATTCTTCTTTTCTTTTTATATGAAACATCTTCTCTCTCTTATTACAGGAATGCATAGCGGCAGACGAATAATACAGACAGAAGGATAGTGGCCCAGTTGATGTTGTTACGTTCGTCCTTGTCTTTGAGTGTGCCTGACAGCAGGTGTATGGCCACATAGGAAATGACACCCATGAGTATACCGTCGGATATGCTGTAGGTAAGCGGCATAAGCACGATACAAACGAAACAGGGAATAGCCGTGACATAGTCAGAGAAGTCGACCTTGCGGATGTCGTGCATCATCATCACTCCCACCAATATCAATGCCGAGGCTGTGGCCTGCGCAGGAATGGCAAGGAACAGTGGGGCGAAGAGCAGGGCCACGGCAAAGCAAAGGGCCGTGGTGAAGCTGGTAAGGCCGGAACGCCCACCGACATTCACACCCGAGGCGCTCTCGACGTATGTGGTAACAGTTGAAGTCCCAAGCATGGCTCCAACGGTGGTTCCGATGGCATCGGCCATAAAGGCTTTATTCAGGTTCTTCACATTACCGTCATCGTCGACCATCCCCACACGGTTTGACACGCCAATAAGGGTACCAATGGTGTCGAACATGTCGATGAACAGGAACGTGAGAACCACCACAAACATATCCACCGAGAAGATGTGGTGCCACTCAAACTGCATGAAGATGGGACTGATAGAAGGGGGTACTGACATGATGCCTGTATAGTTGGTAACGCCCAAAGGAATACCTAAAACCGTTGTAATCAGGATTCCGATGAGTAGCGAACCTGTCACATTCCTTACCAGCAGGGCTGCAGTGAGCAAGATGCCCAGCACACTAAGCAGTACAGCAGGATCGTGGAGGTTGCCCAGCGTGATGAAGGTTGATTCCGACGAAGTGACTATACCAGCTCCCTTCAGTCCTACAAAGGCGATAAACAGTCCGATACCAGGACTGATGGCTCGACGAAGTATGAGGGGGATTGCGTTTACGATATACTTGCGCAGGCCGGTAACGGTGAGCAGTATGAAAATTAGTCCCTCTATCATAACAGCAGTAAGTGCAAACTGCCATGAGTAGCCCATGGTAAGCACTACGGTGTAAGCAAAGAAAGCATTCAAGCCCATACCCGGGGCCAAGGCGAAAGGCAGTTTCGCATATATGGCCATCACCAAGGTTGCCACTACGGCCGAGATACATGAAGTGGTGAACACTGCACCGGCATCCATGCCTGTAGCTGAGAGAATGCTTGGATTAACAGCCAAGATATAAGCCATTGTGAGAAAAGTGGTAATGCCACCTATTACCTCCTTGCGTAAAGTCATGGTGGAGGGATCAAATCCAAATAGTTTCTGTAACATGTCTATGATGTTTTTTATCCTACAGTTCCTTCTAATGATACACTTAATAGTTTCTGGGCTTCAACGGCAAACTCCATGGGGAGCTTCTGTAACACCTCCTTGGCATAGCCGTTGACGATAAGTCCTACGGCTTGCTCTGTCGGGATGCCTCGCTGGTTGCAGTAGAACAGTTGATCCTCCGAGATCTTCGAGGTGGTAGCCTCGTGCTCGAAGATGGCCGTATCGTTGTGCACATCCATATAGGGAAAGGTGTGGGCACCGCAATCTGATCCCAACAACAAAGAGTCGCAGCTTGAGTAGTTACGTGCGTTATCGGCATTCGAGGTAGCACGCACCAGTCCGCGATACGAGTTCTGGGAGTGGCCTGCCGAGATACCCTTTGAGATAATCGTACTCTTGGTATTCTTGCCGATATGGATCATCTTCGTACCCGTATCAGCCTCCTGATAGTTGTTCGTGACGGCCACAGAATAGAACTCTGCCTGCGAGTTGTCGCCTCTTAATATGCACGACGGATATTTCCACGTGATGGCAGAGCCTGTCTCCACCTGAGTCCAGGAGAGCTTGGAGTCTACGCCACGCAGATCGCCGCGCTTCGTCACGAGGTTGAGCACACCACCCTTGCCATTTTCGTCGCCAGGGTACCAGTTCTGCACGGTGGAGTATTTCACTTCTGCCCGATCCTTCACAATGATTTCCACAATAGCGGCATGCAACTGGTTCTCGTCGCGCATCGGAGCCGTACAACCTTCAAGATAGCTCACGTAGCTATCGTCATCAGCCACGATCAGCGTGCGCTCAAACTGCCCTGTATTGCGGGCATTGATGCGGAAGTAGCTACTCAGTTCCATCGGGCAGCGCACACCCTTCGGAATATAGACAAAGGAGCCATCGCTGAAAACTGCCGAGTTCAATGCTGCGAAGAAGTTGTCACGATAAGGCACCACAGTACCTAAATACTCGCGCACCAAGTCGCCATGCTCCTTGATGGCCTCGCCAATAGAGCAAAAGATGATGCCTTTCTCACGGAGTTTCTCCTTGAAGGTGGTCTTCACACTGACGGAGTCCATGATGGCATCCACGGCAGTGTTGCCACTCAAGGCCAACCGTTCCTCCAAGGGTATGCCAAGCTTATCGAAGGTCTTTTCCAACTCAGGGTCAATCTTGCCGTCACCCTCAGGCTTCTTGGCCAGTGGGTCGGCATAATAAGAGATGGCCTGATAGTCGATAGGCGGCACGTGGACATGCCCCCATTTGGGTTCTTTCTGTTCTTGCCAATAGCGAAAAGCCTTCAAACGGAACTCGAGCATCCATTCAGGCTCACCTTTCTTGGCGGAGATAAGACGGACGATATCCTCGTTGAGACCCACAGGAATGATTTCCGTATGGACGTCCGTAGTAAAGCCGAACTCATATTTCTGTTCGGCAATACGACGCACAAACTCATTATCTCCTTTCTGTGATTCTGGTGATATGTTATTTTCTTTATTATTCATTTTAGTTATATTTGATGGCCAGCATCGTCAGGTCATCACTTTGTTGCGCTCCGTTCACGAAGGCGTGAACAGCCTCGTTCATCTGGTTGACAATCTCGGTAGGCTGATTCTTTCCATTAGCCAACAATGCCTCGGCCTGTTGGAGAACACGATCGTCACCAAACTGTGCAAGCGAGTGATCCTCGGCCTCGTTAAGACCATCGGTAAAGAGGAATATGGTCATCTGGTGCTCGAATTGTATTTCCTGCGGAACGAAGTCCATACCAGCCATCAGGCCAAGTGGCACATTGGGTTCACAAGGCACCAAACTAACCTCACGCCCGATGAGCAAAGGAGGATTATGACCTGCATTGCAATAATGCAGGAGTCCAGATCCAAGTTCCAGGACACCAATAAACGCCGTCACAAACATACTATTCTCGTTCCCTTCTGCCAACGCATCGTTAAGGGTTTGGGCAATAAGATGTGGTTCCACCGTATGTGACGATATATTACGGAATAGTGAACGCGTCATAGCCATTACCAAAGAGGCCGGTATTCCCTTACCAGAAACGTCACCGATGCAGAAGAACAGCTTCTCGTCGTGGATATAAAAATCGAACAGGTCGCCACCCACATCCTTAGCTGGCATCAACATACCGTAAATATCAATGTCATCACGCTCAGGAAAAGGCGGGAAGGTCTTCGGCAACATGGCCATCTGGATGTCATGAGCCACCTTCAGCTCATTCTCAATGGCTGCCTTTGAGGCTGTGGTTTCCTTGAGTTCTTCTACATATTCAGAGAGTGAATGCTGCATGCCCTCAAAGGAGTCGCGCAGCAGGCGCACCTCGTCATTGTGCTTGATTTTTGGCAGAGGCGTACTGAAGTTTCCTTTTGCCACCTCGTTAGCAGAGTCTGCCAGTTTCCTGAGCGGCTTGATAGTCCGACGGATGATGAGCATACCAACGAAGCGGACCACAATCATAGCCAGACCTATCAGCAGCAGCATCGCGATGCCCATGCCCATGCCGATGGCATCGATCATTAGCCAGGGTACGGCCATGGCCACAGACCAGTCTGTGCCCTCTACAGGTGCATAGAACACATACGAATCAAGATCATTGGGATCGAGCATCTCTATCGACTGTGGCTTGCCGCTTTGGTCGCTATAGACCCCCTCGAGTCCTGCCACCATCTGACGGCCCACGTTGTTGTCGAGTGTGTCTTTGGTTGTCTCGGCCAGTTCGAAATAATTCTGCCTGAGCACAAGCGAACTATCGGGATGGGCGATAAAGGTTCCTTCGCCATCGATGATAAACGTAGTCCTGACAATACGCCATACATCATTAAGACCAGAATAGCTTTTA
The DNA here is from genome assembly GCA_946183415.1 of uncultured Prevotella sp. GTDB lineage: Bacteria > Bacteroidota > Bacteroidia > Bacteroidales > Bacteroidaceae > Prevotella. The sequence goes on along the minus strand of CAMHAM010000045.1, from coordinate 839 downwards.
TCCGTATCCTTGCCTTTATCGTCATCAGAGCCCACATTAATGGTGGTGCTGGAGCCGTCCCTAATAAATTCAAACCTTGTCTCCAATTGCCGCGAGAACCAGTCCAGCGAGAGGTCTACTCCCAGTACGCCTACCGTAGTGCCCGCAGCATTATGGATGGGCATGATATACGACACCAGAGGGTTCAGCGTATCATTATGCTCGAAGAAGGGTTTTGACCAGTAGCTGCTGTCGGCCTTCAGTGCCTCCAAGAACCACTCGGCCTTCAGATAGTCATCCTTGCCATTGCCGAGTACCAGCTCTCTCACCTGTCCTGTGCTGTCCCTGAAAGCGTAAGGACAGAACCGATGTCCCTTCTGCGGATAGTAATCAGTCGTGAAGCTGAGACCACAACTGCGGATGTAGGGATTCTGTGCAACGATACGCTGCATGATCTCACCCATTTTGTCGGGACGTGCCAAGTTTGCCTCTATCTCCGACACATGATTGACGGCACCAGCCTTTACCTCATTAAGGATCTTGCTCACCTTGACTTTCGTGGTGATGAGATAGCTCTTATAAAGATCTGTCTCCTCCCAGATGATGAAGTTCTTGGCCATCCAATAGATGCCCCATGAGGCCAACCCCATCACGACGAACTGCGTGACGGCTATCCAGCGTGCAATACGCTTGGATAAGGAATGTATCTTGCCCTTCTTCCCCACTGTCCTGCGATTGTAAGTCCTACAACTTCTGTTCTACCTCAATCTCCGTGAAGGTCTCGATGATATCACCTACCTGAATATCGTTGAAGTTAACCAGTGAGATACCGCACTCCAGACCTGTTGCCACCTCCTTGG
>CAMHAM010000044.1 GCA_946183415.1 uncultured Prevotella sp. | reverse complement strand
AACTGGAGTCTTTGCCATAATTCTTTTCCTTTCTTAATTTTTAATTGTTAATACTGTTTTTTACTTTTGATGTTGCAAAGGTAAGACGAATTTCGGCACATTCCAAGTTTTTTTGAGAAAAATGATTTCAGTAGTAGCGACAGGAAAACGATCTTGCGACAGACTGCGCTCATGGGCTGAAAAACTGTCGTATCGGCAAGAAAAAATTTGGAAAAGATACAAAAAACAGGCTGTACTCACATTGAGCACAGCCTGCTTTATATATATTAAGGTGTAGACCTTATCTGTTACTTCTTGGCTGGAGCAGCTTCAATCTCATCTTCTTTGATGGTGCGACCTAAGGTCAGGTAGGCCGCAGGAGCAGCGATGAAGAGTGAAGAGAGTGTACCGAAGATGACACCAAGGATCATGGCGAATGAGAACGAGCGAATCGAATCACCACCAAGGATGAAGATTGCGAGCAGCACGATCAGAGTCGTCACTGAGGTGTTGATGGTACGAGCCAGTGTCTGGTTCAGCGAGTCGTTGAACAGCTGCTGACGATCGCGCTTGCCGTAAAGACTGATGTTCTCACGGATACGGTCGAACACAACCACCTTATCGTTGATAGAGTAACCAATCACAGTCAGGATAGCACCGATGAATACCTGGTCGATCTCGAGCGACATGGGCACCCAACCCCAGAGTACTGAGTAGAAGCCGATTACTACGAGTGCATCGAGCGCCAATGCAACGGTAGCGCCTACAGAGAAGGCGAGGTTGCGGAAGCGGAGCAGGATGTAGAGGAAGATGGCAATCAGGGCGATGATCACAGAGATGATGGCACCGTAAGTGATATCCTTAGCCACTGAAGGACCTACCTTTGCAGAACTGATGATAGAACCACCCTCGCGAACATCGGGGTTCTTGAATGCCTCTACATCTGACTGGCTGACGAGATTGGCCTTCTTCAGTGTGTTGAAGAGGATCGTCTCAGCCTGGTCGTCGACATCAGGACTGTTCGACTCGATATCCCAGTTGGTAGAGATACGAACGGTCTTACCGTCGGCACCGAGGGCGATGACAGAGGTGTTCGCCTCCTGATTAGCCTTTTCACCCATCGTATTGATGAATGCGCCAGCCATAGCCTTACGTACATCCTCTACAGGAGTAACCTTGTCGAGCACAACCACGTAGTTGCGACCACCAGTGAAGTCGATGCTCTGGCTCAGACCACGAACAGCGAACGAGATGCAGAACAGGATGGCAGCTACACCCCAGATGGTGAAGGTCTTCTTGTACATACCCATGAAGTTGTACTTGGCATTCTGCATGAGGTTCTTAGAGTAGCCTGTCACGAAGGTGAGGTCAGTCCACTTATCCTTAGAGAGCATGTAGTCGTAAACGACACGTGTCATGAATACGGCAGTGAAGAAGGATACGAGAATACCGATGATCCAGGTTGTTGCGAAGCCCTTCACAGGACCTGTACCGAAGTAGAGCAGGATGATACCCGTAATCAGTGATGTGAAGTTAGAGTCGAAGATAGCGCTGAAGGCGTTAGAGTAACCCTTGTTGAGGGCTTCCTTCACGCTCAGACCTTTCTTCAGCTCCTCCTTGATACGCTCGTAGATCAGCACGTTGGCATCCACAGCCGTACCCAGTGTCAGCACGATACCGGCGATACCAGGCATCGTCAGTGCGGCCTGGAATGAGGTCAGGATACCGAGTGTGAAGAACAGGTTGAAGAGCAGGGCGATATCTGAGAGGATACCTGGGATGAAACCGTAAAGCATGATCATGTAGATCATCAGCAGGATGAATGCGACGATGAATGAGATGATACCCTGCTGGATAGACTGAGCACCCAGTGAAGGACCTACAACTTCCTCCTGCACGATGCGGGTAGGAGCCGGCATCTTACCAGAGTTCAGCGTGTTAGCCAAGTCCTTGGTGTCCTCGATGGTGAAGTTACCAGTAATCTGAGAGTTACCACCGTCGATCTGGCTCAGGATACGGGGAGCTGTATAGACAGCGTCGTCGAGCACGATGGCTACGGCCTTGCCGATGTTCTGCTTGGTGATCTGGCTCCAGCGGCGGGCACCGTCGGAGTTCATCTGCATTGATACGCAAGGACGGCCGCTGGTAGGCTCGAAGTCATCCTTTGAACTGGTGATGACGTCACCTTCCAGTGGAGCGCGGCCGCTGGGCTCTGTCACCTTCAGTGCATAAAGCTCAAAGATGTCGCCCTTGGTGTTCTCCCCGAAGTCCTCAGGCTTGGCACCCCAGCGGAGTTTCAGCTCGGCAGGGAATATCTGGCTGGCCAGCTCGGAATAGATGATCTTGTTGACCTCAGCGGTGTCACGGGCATTGGCGTAACCGACAACTGCGAGGGTATTCCCCTGGGTGGGCTGGAAGATGGCGAACAGCGGGTTCTGCTTCTTGGCAGCCTCGACGGCCTTGCTGTCAGCCTTGTCGTCCTTCTTTGCCAGTTTGGCAGCGAGGTCGCCAGTAGTAGCTGCTGCTGTATCGGCAGGAGCAGCCTCCTCGGCAACGGCGACAGTGTCGGCAGGTGCTGCCTCACCGCCGTTGATGGCGTAGCGCTGGTTCAGCTGAGCCAGCAGCGGAGTAATCTCATTGCTGTTATAGGTCTCCCAGAACTCAAGGTTGGCAGAACCCTGGAGGAGCTTACGAACACGCTCAGGCTCCTTGATACCAGGCATCTCGACCATGATACGGCCGCTCTGGCCTTCGAGCTTCTGGATGTTTGGCTGAGCAACACCGAACTTATCAATACGGTTGCGCACAACGTTGAAAGAGTTGTCGACAGCCGACTGTACTTCAGCACGGAGAGCACTCTCTACCTCGGCGTCTGTCGACTGTGTGCTCACCTTGCCCTTCATCTGCTGAGTGGCAAAGATGGCAGCGAGGGGACGTCCGCCTGCCTCTTGTTTCCAATACTTCACGAACAGAGAGATGAAATCGTTCTGGCTGGTCTCCTCTTCCTTCTTGGCAAGTTCCATAGCCTTCTTGTAGGTAGCGTCTGTCTTGTGGTCGGCGAGCACGTCGACAACATCGGGTACAGATACCTCGAGGATTACGTTCATACCGCCTTTCAGGTCAAGACCCAGGCCAATCTCCATCTCACGGCACTGCTTCAGAGAATAGATGCCCATATACACCTTCTCGTTTTTGATTGAGTCGAGGTACTCCGCACCAGCCTCCTCACCCATAGCGGCAGCCTTACTCTCGTAGTGGCGTGTCACGAATGAGAAGGAAAGGTAGAAGCAGCACACGAGAATCAGAAGCACTGCGATAAATTTTACAATTCCTTTGTTTTGCATTTTAATTTTTGATGTTATTTATTGTTATTTAATTCTGTTCGCGCATATTTGAGCGTGCAAATATAGACATTTTTCCGCAAGTGGGAAAATTTCTTGGCGATTTTCGTCATTTTTTTAAGGTTTATCAGTCATTTTTAGCCTGCAAATGATTGGATAATGGTCACTTGCGTCCATTTCGTTGTCGATTTCGCAATTGTAGGGTTGGATATCTTTCGAGCATAAGATGTGGTCGATGCGGAAATAAAAGCCTTTCTGATTATATGACAAACCGATGCCGAGTCCGGTCTCCACGAAGCAGTCGGTGAGTCCCTTGGCGATTGTTCTTCGGGAGTAGGAAATGGGGTTGTCATTGAAGTCGCCACAGACAATCATCGGGTATTGCCGATGGGCCTCGATGTACTCATGGACAGCATCAGCCTGCTTGGCTCGAATAGCTGAGGAACTCCCTAGTTTGCTCAGCAACATAATCGACTCTTCCTTCAGCGTGTCGCGCCTCACCTTGCCTTTGATGATCTCTTGATAATGCTGGCGGTCTTCTGTCGTTAAATGGGTGGTTTCCAGGTGGTTATTGATGACGAGCAGGGTGTCGCCCTTCACCTTGAGGAAATAGGCCACAGACCCATTGGCTTGCGACTCGAAGGGTATACGCTCCTTTCTGATGATGGGAAATTTCGAGTGGATGCCCACGCCGTTCATCGAGGTAGGCAGTTTGCAGAAAATAGTCGTGTCGTTATAGGGGTAGATCTTCTCGTACCACTGGAACACAAAGCGCCGCCAGCTGTCGACATCTTCCTGGATACAGACGATATCGGCATCCTGCCCCTTGAGATATTTATAGACGGTCTCGAAGCCGAATTCGTATTTGTAATTGCCTCCGTACTGGCAGACGTTGTAGGATATCAGTTTGATGGCATCATCTGGCACCTGCTGCGTCTTATGGATGGGCATGTAGACCGTCAGTGGAGGATAGACGATGGCATAACCAAGGATGGGAATCCAGAGTTTCTTCCACTTGAATGTGATCCAGAAAAAGAGAAAAAGCAGATTGGCAATGAGGAACACAGGGAACGTCATGCCCATGTTTGAGAGCATAGGGAACCTCTCGGGGTCGATATAGTCGGCATAGCCTGCCAGAATCAGCAGCAGCACGGTGGCCACATTGGCACCTGCCACGATGTTCACCGTAAGAGTCTTCAGTCCGTTGATCATCTCTGGTTGCTTGCATCGAAGAGCTTCTTCTTCTCTTCTTTCGTCAGACTGTCATAGCCGCTTTTGCGAATCTTGTCGAGAATCGCGTCGATCTCTTCCTGATTCTGCTTCTTGCGGGCATTGTATTCCATATCGTCTTGCTTCGAGCCATATTCGGCGTGCATGTGACGATTTTCGTAACCGTTATAGCCTGAGCCTCCCTGATTCTGACGTCGCTGGTCGAAGTTACGCTTCAGATTGTCGAAGAACTGCTGTCCGCGACTGCGGTCATAGCCGGAGTCAGGATGATGCCTCCAATAACGTATCATCAGATAACCAAAGAACATACCTCCGAGGTGAGCCGTATGAGCCACGCCGTCGCCCGAAGAAGCTAAGGCAGAGAAGAACTCGATGGCCACGTAGCCCATCACAAACCACTTGGCTTTGATGGGGAAGGGGAATGGTATGATGAACAGGCGCTCATTAGGGAATGTCATACCGAAGGCGAGAATCACTGCATAGACGGCGCCCGAGGCTCCGATAGTGGTCCATGCGTTGAGTGCGCTGGCATAGTGTTGCCCGTATTCGATGACTGTACCTAAACCTGCGCCAGGTACAGATTCGGCTACCGTCATATAGAAGGAACCGAACTGCGCAAGTTCCTGTAAGAGTCCCGCTCCAATTCCGCAGGAGATGTAATAAAAAAGAAACTTCTTCGGACCCCATACATTTTCTATGACACAGCCGAACATCCACAAGCCAAACATGTTGCTCAGGATGTGCATGAAATTGGCGTGAAGGAAGAGGTAGGTTACCAACTGATACAAGTGGAAATTGCTAGCCAAGAAGAAATGGAGACCTCCGATGTCGGCTAAATCGATCCCGCGCATTTGCAGGACAAATGTCGCAAAGAATGCCAGCAGATTGATGATCAGCAGGTTCTTGGTGATGGGGGGTATACGGAACATCATATTATTTACGATTTCATTATTAATGATTTACTATTCATTTTGCCTAACGGCCAATCTTGGGCGCAAAATTACGAAAAATATCTCTTTTTTGAGCCTATTTGGGGCAGAATGCAATGAATTTTTAATAAAATAGCTATTTTTTCCGTTTTTTTGTTGTTTCTTTCAATACTTTGTACTATATTTGCCAAAGATTTCGAACAAATATTTAGTTATTACTATTAATAATTCATTAAAATTATCTCAAATTATGAACAAAACAGAATTGATAGAGAAGATCGCAGCTGGTGCTGGTCTCTCAAAGGTAGACGCAAAAAAGGCTCTTGACGCAACAATCGCTTCTATTAAGGACGCTCTCGTTGCTGGTGACAAGGTAGCTCTTGTTGGTTTTGGTACATTCAGCGTAAACGAGCGCCCGGCTCGTGAGGGTATCAATCCTGCTACAAAGGAGAAGATTAAGATTGCTGCTAAGAAAGTTGCTAAGTTCAAGCCCGGCGCTGAGCTCGCTGATGCTCTCTAATGTAATTTTTGTCAATAAAAATTAAGGGGTTCCGATTGGAACCCCTTTTTTATGGCCTGCTTATTTAGGCTGCTTGCCGATGTATGCGAGAATACCGCCATCGACATAGAGAATGTGGCCATTCACAGCGTCAGAGGCATGAGATGCGAGGAACACAGCGGGGCCTCCAAGCTCAGAAGGCTCGAGCCAGCGACCTGCCGGTGTCTTGGCGCAGATGAATGAATCGAACGGGTGACGGCTGCCGTCTGGCTGGCGCTCGCGGAGTGGAGCAGTCTGAGGTGTAGCGATATAGCCCGGGCCAATGCCATTACACTGGATGTTGTACTCGCCATACTCTGAGCAGATGTTGCGGGTCAGCATCTTCAGGCCACCCTTGGCTGCTGCGTAGGCAGATACGGTCTCACGACCCAGCTCGGACATCATTGAGCAGATGTTGATAATCTTACCCTCCTTGCGCTCCATCATCTCAGGAATGACAGCTGAGGAGCAGATGAACGGACCTACGAGGTCGATGTCGATGACCTGCTGGAACTCAGCGCGCTTCATCTCGTGCATGGGGATGCGCTTGATAATGCCGGCATTGTTGACAAGGATATCAATGTTACCTACCTCTGCGTGAATCTTCTCTACGAGAGCCTTGACTGCGTTCTCGTCAGTCACGTCGCATACGTAACCCTTTACATTCTCAATACCAGCCTCTTTGTAGTTTGCCAGTCCGCGCTCCAGAGCAGCGTCGTTGATGTCGTTGAAGACAATGGTCTTGATGCCGGCGGCTACGAAAGCCTTTGCAATGTTGAAACCGATTCCGTAAGATGCACCAGTGATCCATGCGTTCTTACCTTCGAGTGAAAATAAATTTGCCATAATTCTGTTTGTTTTAGAAGTTGTTATTTTAAATCAGTGATTTTGTAAAAGTCTTGGTCGCCATAGTCGAGGTTCTCGCCTCCCATACCCCAGATGAAGGTGTAATTGTGAGTGGCTGCAGCTGAATGGATGCTCCACTCTGGTGATAGCACGGCTTGTTCACCCCGCATCCAGATGTGGCGTGTCTCCTCGGGCTCGCCCATGAAGTGGCAGATGGCCTGATCCTCGGGTAGGTCAAAATAGAAATATGCCTCCATGCGACGGCTATGAACGTGGGCGGGCATCGTGTTCCACACGCTGCCTGGTGCCAATTCTGTCATACCCATCTGCAACTGGCAGGTAGGGAGCACTTGATTCACAATCATTTTGTTGATGTTGCGTTCGTTTGACATCTCCAGTTCTCCCATGTGGGCAACCACCGCATCTTGCTTGGTTATTTTTCGGCAGGGATAGACCGTATGTGCATTGGTTGAGTTGAAATAAAACTTGGCAGGATTGGCTGCGTCGTTGCTACAGAAGATAACATCGCGATCACCTTTTCCTATATAAAGAGCCTCCTTGAAGTTGAGTTCAAAGACTTCATCGCCTATCTTCACACTACCAACACCTCCTACATTGTAGATGCCGATTTCGCGGCGTGTGGTGAAATAGTCGGCCTTCAGTGGGTCGATGGCTTCGAGCTTCAGTGCCTCGCCAGCTGGCATGGCTCCTCCAACAATCATACGGTCATACATTGAATAGACCATGTTCACTTCATTGTTGGCGAAGATGGTCTCAATAAGGAAATCGCGGCGCAAGCGGGCTGTGTCGTAGTGCTTAGCGTCCTCTGGATGAGCCGCGTATCTGATGTCGTAGTTAGTTTTCATAAGCTTTTGATTTGTTATCTTAGTAGTTGGACGACTCGGATTCGAACCGGGAATGACAGAACCAAAACCTGTAGTGTTACCATTACACCATCGTCCAATGCGGTGCAAAGATAGTGAAAATTTAGCATACTGCCAAATTTTCACCCATCTTTCTTATTTTACAATCAGAAGGTAGTAGTTCTTTTTGCCTTTTTGGGCCAAAAGATACTTGCCATCGATCAAATCTTCTGCCGTGATGGCACGGTTCTGATCAGTGAGCTTCTCCTTGTTCAGAGAAACGCCTCCACCTTGTACCATCTTGCGCATTTCACCCTTTGATGGGAATACTGGGGCTGCTGTAGTGAGCACCTCGATGGCTGGCTGTCCCAGTTGGTCTTTGCCAATCTCAAACTGAGGCACTCCATCGAACACGTCGAGGAATGTCTGCTCATCAAGCTTCTCCAGATTCTCTTTGGTAGACTTGCCAAAAAGAATGTTCGAGGCTTCAATGGCGGTGTCGAGAGCCTCCTGAGAGTGTACCATCACAGTGACCTCTTCAGCCAGACGCTTCTGAAGGATGCGGCGACCAGGATCCTGCTTGTGCTCCTCGATGAGGGCATCGATCGTCTCTTTGTCGAGTGAGGTGAAAATCTTGATATAGCGCTCTGCATCTTCATCGCTCACATTGAGCCAGAACTGGTAGAACTTATAAGGTGTGGTACGTGCAGGGTCGAGCCAGATATTGCCACTCTCGGTCTTACCGAACTTCTTGCCGTCGCTCTTGGTAATGAGCGGGCAGGTGAGGGCAAAGGTCTCCACCTCGTTACCCAGTGTGCGGCGGATCAGCTCTGTACCTGTGGTCATGTTTCCCCACTGGTCGTTGCCACCCAACTGCAGTTTTACACCATAGTGCTGGTAGAGATACAGGAAGTCGTAGCCTTGTAGCAACTGGTATGTGAACTCCGTAAAGCTCAGTCCATCGCGAGCCGTACCGTTCAGACGCTGCTGTACGCTCTCCTTGGCCATCATATAGTTGACGGTGATGTGCTTACCCACCTCACGGGCAAAGTCGAGGAAGGTGAAGTCCTTCATCCAGTCATAGTTGTTGACCATGATAGCGGCATTGGGCTCTTTCGAATCAAAGTCGAGGAACTTGGCCACCTGCTTCTTGATGCACTCCTGATTATGACGCAGTGTCTCATCGTTGAGCAGGTTGCGCTCTTGACTTTTGCCAGAAGGGTCGCCAATCATACCTGTGGCACCACCAACAAGGATGATGGGGCGGTGTCCGCAACGCTGCAAATGACGGAGCATCATGATACCGCACAGGTGCCCGATGTGTAGCGAGTCGGCGGTGGGGTCTGTACCCAGATAGGCTGTAACCATCTCCTTCTGCAACAACTCTTCTGTTCCTGGCATTATCTGTGCCAGCATGCCGCGCCATTTCAGTTCTTCAACAAAATTCTTCATATATCTTATACCTTATTTTATTATATACAAACTTTTACCAGACTCTATGGCACTGGATCGTAGCCACTTCCTCCCCATGGATTGCATCTTAAGATTCGCCAGATGGCCAGCCCTAATCCCTTAATAGGTCCGTGCTTCAGGATGGCTTGGCGGGCATATTCGCTGCAGGTGGGCTGAAACCGACAGGAGGGGCCAAGTAGGGGAGAGATGCACAGCTGATAGAAACGTATAGGCAATATCAGCAGCTGGGATAATATGTTGGAAAGCCACCTCATGCCTTTGATGCTATTTTCTTCAGCAAACTGACAATCCGCTTTTCCACCTCTGTCGTCGGGCAGTGCATATCCGAGAGCCATACAAACGCAATGAGCAATTGCTTGTCTTCTCCGATGTGCCCGCTAAGCAGATGCTTGTTCTTACGGTAGGTCTCGCGCACCTGGCGCTTCACCCTGTTCCTGTCGACGGCATGTTTGAATCGTTTTTTGGGAACACTGATCAGAATCTGTGTCTCAGCACAATCTGTCCGTCGCTCGGTCTTTGTATAGATGGCTCTCAGAGGATATGCTACCAGCGACTGGCTGTCACCTTTGTCGAAGAGCGTTTCTATCAGCTGCTTGCTGACGATGCGCTCCTGTTTTCTGAATGTCATAGGAGCCACCATCTTGTCTCTTAACCTTGTGTCTCCAGCAGATAGTGCAACAGGGCACCCGTCATTGAGGGGTATTTCTCTGAGGGAGCCTCGATGTCCAATCTAAGTCCTGCGTCCTTGGCTGCCTTGGCAGTTGTTGGTCCGAAGGTGGCAATGGCAATCTCACCCTGCTTGAAATTAGGGAAGTTCTTTGTCAATGATTCGATTCCTGCAGGACTGAAGAAGATCAGCATATCGTAGTCGAAGTTCTTCACCTCGTCAGGTGTGAAGTCGTTGCTCACGGTCTTGTACATGATGCACTCCTTGTGCTGCAGTTTCTTGGCATCGAGCAGCTTCGACAGACTGTCGTTATGCACATCGCTCATGGGCACGAGATACTTCTCTGTCTTGTGCTTCACCATCATGGGCACGAGATCGTCTACACGACCTGTCTCACCGAAGAAAACCTTACGCTTACGATACTGTACGTACTTCTGGATATAGAGCGCGATGGTCTCTGTCACGCAGAAGTATTTCATATCCTCTGGTATGGTTACTCTCAGTTCTTTAGCCATGTTGAAGAAGTGGTCGATGGCATGGCGCGAGGTGAACACGATAGCTGTATAGTCCAGAATGCTCACTTTCTGAGCACGGAACTCCTTAGCGGTGATACCTTCCACCTTGATAAAAGGACGGAACACCAGCTCTACGTCGAATTTGCTTGCTATGTCGAAGTATGGTGACCTCTCACTGGCAGGCTTTGGTTGGGAAACCAGAATCTTCTTGATCATTTATGTCTTAAAAATTTACTTTCAAACTATTCGTGATTACCATCAGCGCAGTCCAAAGAACCGACAATGGTATCATTTCGAGGGTGCAAAAGTACAAAATAATCTGCAGAAAAAAGTCTTTTTGTTTAAAAAAGATGATGTACGACTTGTAAAATGTCAGTATTTTAACGAATGAAAGTACGAAAATGAAATAATATGCAGCGTTTTGTACCGAAATCTGGAAATAAATGAGCAGTAGTACCTGAGGGAAGAGAAGCATGCCTTCGATGGAAGTGATGAATAGTAACGACCCTAAGAATTGTAAGTTTTTCTTGTGGTCGAAGAATGTTGTGTTCACCACTGTGTACAAAAGCATCTTCACACAGAAATAGGCAATGAATGTTGCCATATAGATGCCAAGAAGGGCGTATTCTGAGTCGAGAATGAAACTGTCACTATTGTAGCGTATCACGTAGAAAAAGTAGCTCAACGCCAAGAGAAGACATGTTACCACGGTGAACACAATCTGCATCCTGATTTCCAAACCCGTCTCCAGCAGCAGGTTCTTTGCTTTCGAAGGGTAGAAGAAGTCTTTGGCCTGATGGAGCATAAACCCTGAGATACGCGACATGATGAGCATGATGAAGAGGAAACACAGCAGCAACAAACCTGTGATGATGTCATCATTGTGTAAGGCATAAGGCACAGGGTCGCCTGCGACACCAAAGCGCGCTGCGCTCACCTCCTCGTGATAGAGGGTGTCGTTTGAAAAGTAGTTCTCGCGATAATACTGGGGAATATTGACCTTCTTCAGGTCGCGTGGCACCTCATGTCCAGGCAGATGCAATGTATCGGGCTGTTCGCTGTAATGGATCTCTGCATGTCCGAACCATGCCTGTATGGCTGAGTCCTGCTGCGCTGGTGTAGCATCTTTAGGCAACAACCGCAGCACCTGATAGGGTGTCTGCGGTTTTGCCGGTTGCCTTACCAGTGAGTCAATACTATTGAAACTGGAAGGTAGATTGACGGTGATGCTATCCGGTGGCGTCATGGGTTATTATAATCCGAAAGTCTGGCGGATATCCTCCACACGATCGAGCTTCTCCCAAGTGAATAACTCCACGTCGATGGTCTTAGTCTCGTGGTAGTGACTGGTGAAGGTCTTCTTCACGATTTCTGATTTACGGCCCATATGCCCGTAGGCGGCTGTTTCAGCATACATGGGTTGGCGCAGTTTCAGCGAGCGCTCAATAGCCTTCGGGCGCAGGTCGAATAGTGCTTCGATCTTCTTGGCAATCTCACCATCACTCATCTTGACATTGCTTCTTCCGTAGGTATTCACGTAAATGTTCATGGGCTTGGCTACACCAATGGCATAACTGACCTGTACCAGCATCTCATCGGCTACACCTGCTGCCACCATGTTCTTGGCGATATGACGCGCAGCATAAGCGGCACTGCGATCTACCTTCGAAGAGTCTTTGCCTGAGAAAGCACCGCCTCCGTGAGCACCCTTGCCACCATAGGTATCGACAATAATCTTACGACCTGTGAGTCCTGTGTCACCGTGAGGACCTCCGATTACGAATTTTCCCGTGGGGTTCACGTAGTATTTGATATCCAGACCGAAGAGATCGAGCACCTTCTGTGAGTGAATCTGCTGTTTCACGCGGGGAATGAGGATATTGATGACGTCGTCTTTGATCTTGGCGAGCATCTTCTCATCCTCGTCAAATTCGTCGTGCTGGGTCGAAACCACAATGGTATCGATGCGCTCGGGAATACCCTCGTCGGAGTACTGCACTGTTACCTGGCTCTTGGCGTCAGGACGCAGGTATGTCATCTCCTTGCCTTCCTTACGGATATCAGCCAGTGTGCGCATGATCAGGTGGGCCAGGTCGAGACTGACAGGCATATAGCTCTCTGTCTCATTGGTTGCATATCCGAACATCATACCCTGGTCGCCGGCACCCTGTTCGTCTTCGTTTCCGTTGTCCACACCGCGGTTGATATCGGCACTCTGCTCATGGATGGCACTCAGGATACCGCACGAATCACCGTCGAACTGATATTCGGCTTTGGTATAGCCGATACGCTTGATGGTGTTGCGGGCGATGGTTTGCAGGTCGATGTAGACATCGCTGCTCACCTCTCCCATAATGACTACCTGACCTGTCGTAACGAAAGTCTCACAAGCCACGCGCGCTTTATCGTCATAGGCCAGGAATTGGTCTAAGATGGCGTCTGATATCTGGTCGGCCACTTTATCAGGATGGCCCTCAGATACTGATTCTGATGAAAATAAGTATGACATAATCTTGAAATTTGGTTGCAAAATTAACACAATTTGGGCAAAATACCAAATAAAAGCCTAAAAATCATGCTAGCAATCTCTTGGAGAAATAATGCACGGGGTACCAGACGGACAGGAAGCCGACAATCAGCACCGTGACAAAGACCAGCACGATGTCTTCAGGATGCACGCTGACGGGGTAGGCATTTATGACAAAATTGCCGCTGCTTGAGCCCAGTCCCACAATGCCAAACTGCTGCTGTGCCCAGCATAGTGCCAAGCCAAGAATGATACCGATGACGGCACCGATGGCAGAGATCATACGTCCCTCGAACAGGAAGATACGCACAATCTGGCGATCGGAGGCTCCCAGGTTACGCAGGGTGACCACATCGTCCTTCTTGTCGATGATGAGCATCGAGAGCGAGCCGATGATGTTGAAGCAGGCCACCATGAGGATAAACGTCAGGAAGAGATAGGCAATCAGCTTCTCTATCTTCATGATCTTAAATGTGTCGTCCTGCTGCTCGAATCGGTCTTTCACCACGAAGCGCTCACCACAAAGCTCTCTGATTTCAGCCTTTACCGCATCGAAGTTGCTGCCAGCTTTCAGACGGAGTTCGAGCGAGGAGAGCATCCCCTGCTGCGCGAAGAGTCTTCGGGCGAAGGCGATACTCGTGAGAATATAGTTCTTGTCGTATTTCGACTGCTTCACGTTGAAGAGCACACCTGGCGAATAGAGCTCATCTTCCTCGAAAGCCTCCTCGGGAGCGGTCATATCGAGCTGCCCCTCACGGCGCGGAGCGTATATGTGCAAAGGCTCTTCGTAGTAGTAGCCTGTGCCCAGCACTTCTGCCAGACGGATACCAGGGATGCCATAGTCCATATCGGCAGCATGAAGACTGAATTCGCCTTCGCCAATCAGTATCTCGTTGATATGTGTGAGCTGGGAGAAATTATCGTCGACACCTTTGATGACAACCATGGCTTGGCGACCACGATAGATGGCGAGCGCCATGTCTTCTACGCTCTCGGTGGCTACCTCAATCTGGGGCAGCTGGCGTATCTGTGTGAGCACAGGGTCGTCGGCAGCCACTGTCTTACCCTCTCTGGGCATCACCTTCAACTGAGGGTCGAAGGAGGTGAAGAAGGTTGCAACGAGGTCGTGGAATCCATTAAACACACTGAGGGTGACGACCAAGGCCATAGTAGCCACAGCCACACCGACTACGGAAATGCCACTGATGACATTGATGGCATGAGTGGATTTCTTAGAGAATAAGTACCTCCGCGCTATAAAGAAGGGAAAATTCATGCAGTAGCAAATTCTTCACTCTTCACTTTTCACTTTTTCAATAGTTCGTCGATGTGCTCGATATAGTCGAGGGAGTCGTCGATGAAGAATCGCAGTTCGGGCACGATGCGTAGCTGGTTCCTTACGCGCGTACCTAATTCATATCTGATAGCCTTGTTGTTGGCATTGATATTCGCCAGGATCTCCTCGCCTTTCTCGCTGGGGAAGATGCTAAGGTAAGCCGTACAGATACTAAGATCGGGTGAGATCTTCGTACGGGTCACGCTGATCATTGTGCCATGAGTGGCGCGGGTCTGCTGTTGGAATATCAATGAGAGCTCCTTCTGGAGCAATCGGGCAATTTTGTTCTGTCTTGTCTCTTGCATCTTATTATCTTTACTTTGTCATTTTTTTAGTTCTCACTTCTTTCTTATCAATGTAAGGCCATCTCTCAATGGCAGTATGACTTGCTCCACTCTGTTGTCAGCGGCTACGTAGTCGTTAAAAGTTTCAATGCCCTGCGTCTGGTGATCCTTGTCGTAGGCGTGATCCACCACATGCCCGTCCCAAAGGGTGTTGTCGGCAATCATAAAACCACCCTTTCGCAGGATTCCCATCGCCATCTCATAGCAGTCTCGGTAAGTACGCTTGTCGCCGTCCATGAATACAAGGTCGAACATAATGCCGAGCTTGGGAGCCTCTTGGAGGGCATCGCCGATGATGAACTCGATCTTGTCGGCTACGGCGGAACCCTCTATCCAGGAACGGGTGAAGTCCTCCATCTCGTCGTTGATCTCGAAGGTGTAGAGCTTTCCGTCGTCAGGCAGTCCTTCTGCCATCGAGATGGCGCTGTAGCCGCTGAATGTCCCTACCTCGAGCACACGCTGAGGGCGTATCATGCTCACGAGCATCTTCAAGATCCTTCCCTGCAGATGTCCGCTGGCCATACGTCCGTGGATGGTGTGGATGTTGGTGGCGCGCCAGAGCCGATACAGATAGTCTGGTTCAGGCTCAATATGCTGCAGGATATACTGTTCTAACTCACTCCTCACTCCTCACTTCTCACTTCTTCAGTGCTTCTATCGCTAATCTGTAGCTGTCGAGTCCGAAGCCGCAGATCACACCTTGGCAGGCTGCGGAGATCATCGAGTGATGACGGAACTCCTCGCGACGGTGTACATTGGAGATATGGACCTCGATGACCGGACACTTCAGCGAACGGATGCAGTCGTGCAGTGCGATACTCGTGTGGGTATAGGCACCCGCATTCAGCACGATACCGTCGTATCCCTCAAAAAATCCCACTTGCTGCATCTTGTTGATGAGTTCACCCTCGACGTTACTCTGATAGTAGTCTATCTCTACGTCGGGATAGCGTTTACGCAAGTCTGCCAGACAGTTGTCCATCGATTCTGAGCCGTAGATGCCTGGTTCCCGCTGCCCCAGGAGATTGAGGTTCGGGCCATTGATAATCTGAATCTTCATACGAATGTTGATATATATCGTGTGCAAAATTACGGTTTTTTTTTGAAATACAAGAAAAAAGTTGTAACTTTGCATAAAATATATGGGTAAGGACATCATCAGAGGCTATGTGCGCTACCTGAAGTTGCAGCGTGGCATGTCGGGTAATACGCTCGACGCCTACCAGCGCGACCTTCAGAAACTGCTCGACTACCTAAAGCACGAAGAGAAAGATGTGCTCGAGGTGACCTTGGAAGATCTGCAACATTTTGCCGCCAGTCTCCATGATATCGGCATCCATCCCCGTTCGCAGTGTCGCATCCTGAGCGGCATCCGCTCGTTCTACCACTTTCTGCTCATCGATGGCTATCGCGATGACGATCCTACGGAGTTGCTCGAATCGCCACAGATTGGCGATCATCTGCCCGAGGTGCTCTCCACTGCTGAGGTCGATCAGCTCGAAGCTTCGATAGATCTTTCGAAATGGGAGGGCCATCGCAACCGTGCCATCATCGAGACGCTCTTCTCGTGCGGACTGCGTGTCAGCGAACTCGTCAATCTGAAACTTTCCAGTCTTTATCTTGATGAGGAGTATGTGCGTGTGCTGGGAAAAGGCAGCAAAGAACGGCTGGTACCTATTTCCAAGCGCGCCATTCAGGAGCTGCGCTATTGGTTCGACGACCGCAACCACATGAGCATCAAGCCAGGCGAGGAGGATTATGTGTTTCTTAATCGTCGAGGGGCTCATCTCACGCGGGTGATGATCCTCATTATGATTAAGCGCCAGGCTGAGTTGGCAGGCATCCAGAAGACCATCTCGCCCCACACGTTGCGCCACTCCTTTGCGACGGCGCTGCTCGAAGGTGGGGCAGACCTGCGTATCATCCAGGCATTACTGGGGCATGAGCGCATCGGCACGACGGAGATATATACCCATATAGACACCTCGACGCTCCGAGACGAAATTCTGGAGCATCACCCGCGAAACATGAAGCTGGCAGCAAAAGAATAATCCCCACCGTTGGGCGGGGATTGCTCATCCGGTCATTCACGATTCCTCGGAATATCGAAGACGAAGCGCGAACCATCGGTATATGTGTCGTCGAGCCAGATCTTGCCGCCAAGCAGCTTCACGATAGCCCTGCAGATGGATAGGCCCATACCTTGCAGCTTGTGGTTGTCGCCAACATCGCGGAAGGTGTCGAACACGTGTTCCCTGCGTTCTGGTGCTATGCCCTGGCCTGTATCCGTCACACTGATACGTACATTGTCTTCGTAATCCGTGCAGCTGACGGTGATAACGCCTTTGTCGGTAAACTGAATAGCGTTGCGTATCAGATGATTCAGCAGGGCTTTGACAGCCTCTTCGTTAGTCTTGATCTCATAGTCGTCGTTCAGTTCTGTCTCAAAGAACATCCTCACGCCGTCCCTGCACAGAGGGCGTAAGGCGTCAACCATGTAGCGGCAGAGGTAATTGGGTGACCAGAGATAGTTCATGGGCAGTGATTTCTTGCTCTCATAGTAGGCCAGTTCCGACATCTCGTCAATCAGCTTGGTAATGGTTTTCGAGTTGTCTTTGATGATATTGCTGAGCTGCTCGCGCTCTTCTGGTTTTAGGTCATATTCCTTGGTGCCAAGCATGTCGGAGAATCCCTCGATCGGACTGAGTGGCTGGCGCAACTCATTGGTGATGTTGCTGATGAACTCATTCTTC
Organism: uncultured Prevotella sp.; assembly: GCA_946183415.1. GTDB lineage: Bacteria > Bacteroidota > Bacteroidia > Bacteroidales > Bacteroidaceae > Prevotella. The sequence goes on along the minus strand of CAMHAM010000044.1, from coordinate 7,065 downwards.
ATGTCGAAGGCCTTCTCTGCTTTCTGGCGGGCTTCGTCTGATTCGGCCAGCTGCTTCTCTAGGAGTTTAACGCGCTGGTGGCGCTGCCAGATAATAAGGCCAAGGAAGATGACAATAGCAATGGCGATGGTGTAGAACAAGAGTCGCTTTAGTTGGGTGTTCTCGTCTTCCATTATCTTCTGTTCCAGCTTCATGCGCTCATTGTTCATCTGCACGTAGCAGCTGGCCACCACGTTGCCGTGCGATACCAGCACGATCGAGTCGTTGATTTTCTTAAACCTTGCCATCTGTTCGTAGGCCTGCTTGTCTTTTCCCATGCGGTGGTAGATCACTGCCAGGCGCTCGGCCTGCTTCTCGGGCGAAAGATCCTGACAGAGTCGCATCGCCTCGGCATAGTTGCCGTTCAGGATATGGTAGTTCACCTCTACCACTGGTTCCACCGTGCCAATACCGTCGGTATTCTTCAGTTCCATAAGCACGTTGTAGATACTGTCATAGAGTTGCTTGTCGTTCTTGTTGAAAGCAAACTGGCTGAGGCGGAATAGGGCCCTGCCTTTGTGGATGGGGGCTACGTTGGGTTCTGCCAGTATCTGGCGAGCGTATCTCAAGCCAGCCTTCTGATCCTTGCGGTGGTTGGCTATCTTCATCAGCTCCTGCAAGTCGGCGCCAGCACTCTCGTTGGGGAAATACTTGTGGAAGAAGGCTACTGCCTTCTGGTAGCCGTTCTCTGCAGCCTGGTAGTCCTGTCTCTGGAGGGCAATCTCGGCTTTGGTGTGCAGTGTGACGTAGCTGCCCCAGAAACTGTTCTGGTCGATGGCATATTTCCCGATCGTATTGGCAATCTCCTCAGCCTTCGTGTAGTTCTGGTGGGTGGCTTCATAGGTGGCCTGGTTCCCCCATGCCTTGTAGAACATACGTTCTGCACCCTGCTTCAGGCTCTCGTCCTTCAACTGATTGGTGACTTTCATAAATTGGTCTCTGTCATCGGTACTGATAAGTCTCAGCATCTCAGCCTGCAGCTTTATCAGGTCGGTGTCGTCATTGGCCATTGTCGGCAGACTCGTCAGACAGAAGACGGTCAACGATAATAGGCTAATCAATCGTTTCATTCTTACAATTTTATCCAGTTAATTATATTTATTCAGACAAATATGGTTGCAAAGGTACAAAAAATAACTGATTTTACTTGTTTTATGAGGAAAAATATATACCTTTGCAGATTATTACTATCAATAATTCGATAAACAATGCCTAAAAACGATATACACACAACGACAAACAGGTGTCGGCAGCTCTTGGTTCATATATATATTATATTGTCTCTGTTAGTACCTGGTTCCGGTGCCTTTGCACAGTCTGATACCAGCAGGGTTTATACCGAAGAGCATCCTCTCGTGTATGAGGATGCAGATAATCTGTGGCCCTATTCCTTCCTCAATGACGATGGTGAGCCCGACGGGTATAATATCGACATACTCAAGATGCTTCTCCAAGAGCTCGATATTCCGTATGTCATCAATCTGAAGCCCCAGCAAGAGGTTTTCAGCGATCTCAGAGCGCGCAAGGCTGACCTCATGATAGGACTGGCTGCTGGATTTAATGATATGCCTGCGCTGGCAGGGCGAAATGCCATCTTCCTGTCTACCCAGAGCGTCGTTACTCCGAAAAGCAAACCAGTAGCCATCAAGAATTTTCGTGACCTGAGCACTCCAGGTACTCAGGTCATCGTGAGCGATTCGGGTTTCTGTCATCACCTGATGCTCGACTATGGCTGGAATGATAATATCGTGGTGTCCAAGGATATCAGACGGGCTATCATGCAGGTGAACGAAAAGCAGGAAGGACAGATTGTGTGGAATTCGCTCGCCTTGAAGTGGCTAATTAGTCATTATCAGTTGGATCAGGTGCAGCTTACGCCTGTGAATATGCCACACGGCGAATACAAGTTTATATCCCACGACCAGAAATTGCTGGACATTCTTGATGAGGCTTATTCCCAGCTTTACACCCTCGACATGTTAGAACCCCTTGAGAACAAGTGGTTCTATCCCGAACATGACAAGCCGCAGACAACTGGATGGGGGTGGTATCTGGTAGGCCTGAGCCTGTTGCTGGTGGTGGTCGCCGTTGGCTTTATTGTTGTTTACAGGCTGAAGGATTTGCGCGCCACTTTGGCCGACAAGCGCATGAGCCGTCGCCTGGCACTCATCATCGAAACCTGTCGGGTGCGTATCTGGACCTATCATGTGGATCGTCAGGAGTTTGACTGGCTCGATGAAAAAGGTCTGGTGGCATTCACTTACAGCTTCGACGAGTTCATGCAGCGCTATGACAATCAGGATGCTAATCTGCTGAAGGACGCCATCGACCGTTTAGCCAATCAGAATAAGAATGCCCGTGGCCACGAAGAAGAGGAGCTGAAACTTGAACTGAAAGCCAAGGATGTGGAGAACGGCGATGACAACATCCATGATTTCGTGGTCGTGCTGTCTGTGCTGTCTCGCGACAAGGACGGCCGCCCCACTGTCATCATCGGCACGAAGAAAGATGTCACTGAAGCGCGCAACCTGCGAGCGGTCAATGCTGAGCGTTCTCTGCGTTACTGGTCGATGTTCTACACCCCCGATTCGGGCATCATCTATTTCGACAAGGATGGTTGTATCGAGAATGCCAATATCATGGCTTGTGAGATGTACCAGTGCGATATTGATGAGAAGGTCAATAAACACGTACATCTCAATGACTGGTTCCATACTGACTTTGCTGATCTGAACGAGGCCGACGGGTTCCATGCGACCAGCGACATGGCTGGGCAACGGATCGAATACGAGATGAAGACCGTCCATAACGAACGTGGCAGCCTGTTAGGCGTTTTTGCCTTCTGCAGATATCTTGCTGTCAGCATGATCCTATTGGCATTCTCGCTGTCGTCATCGGCGCAGGCTCTCTCTGAGCGATTCAGTCGCCAGCGTCCTGTTGTGGTTATCTGCGATAAAGACAGGCTGCCATATGAGTTTGTCAACGATCATGGCGAACCTGCTGGCTGTCATGTGGATATCGTCAAGGCTGTGCTCGGCAGGCTCGGCCTGCCCTATAAGATTGTGATGAAGGATAGTCGCGTGGCTCTGAAGACCTTTGAGACGAGTGACGCCGATCTGGTACTGGCCAATGACCAGTATTACAGGCGTCCGCCTTTCTATGTCTCCGACAATGTTATCAATTATATGCGGTTCAGTACCGATTCAGTTACCGTCATTCATTTCATAGGTAAGGATCGGCAGCTCATCGAACAGATGAGCGACCAGTTTGCCCGTCTTCGTCAGCGAGGCGAGATAGCTGATATCAAGAATCGCTGGCTCCATCCCGAGCGTGTTAGGCCTGAGTCCACCGATCCAGTCCTTTACATCATTGCAGGCTTGCTGCTGCTTGCCGCTGTCCTCTGTCTGACCAGCTTCCTGGTGCGTCAGCATGTGCGCAAGATGCGCATTCATTCCAACGAGGTGATGAAGATCATGTACAAAGCGCTTTACATGGGTAATTACGACGTGATGCAGTACGATATCGCCCGTAATCTCATCACCAACCAGTATGGCAGCATCCTGCCCGATGGCGGCTACACCCTTGAGGGCTACATGCAGCGTATCGACCCCAGCCAGCGGGCAGAGTTCTCACGGAAGATGCGAAGTCTGATGGAAGGGCGTGAGCAACATTTCGAGTTGAACAAACGCTGGAATCACGGCACGGAGGAAACTCCTGAATATCATTATTTCCAGGGACATGCCATCTGCGAGGCCAATAAGAAAGGAAAGCCTGCGTATATTATCAACGCAGTCAACGATGTGACGCAAGAGACGAAGGAAGTGCTGGCAGCCCGAGATTTGCTGTGTCGTTACAATGTGCTTTTAGGCAATCCGTTCGTCGCCATCGCATTTTACGATAAGCATAGTGCGGTCATCGACCAGAACGATGCGATGCGGCAGTATGGTGACGCCAAGGCTTCCAAGCGTATTCAGCCGCTCTACAATGCCAAAGGCGAGATATCCTGCTTCTTTGTCACCAAGCCTGTTCCTGGCAGCAAGGGGCAGGCATAGGCTACTTAAACTGGAACAGATGGATGAAGCCTGTCGTCGTAAATACGTCGAGCACATTCTCCTTCAGTCCTTTGATGTAGAGGCTGCAGCTGTTGGCTCGACAGCGCTGATTGACGGCCATCAATAAGCGCAGTCCGCTCGATGAGATGTATTCCAGACGGCTACAGTCAATGATAATTTCACAGTTTTTGAAGTCGAAGAGTGGTTCCACTTCCTTTTCAGTCTGCGGAGTCACCGAGGTGTCTAATCGTCCGTCAAGGATCAGGGTTACCTGATTGTCGTTTTCTTTTCTGATGGTTGCTTCCATAGCTATACTAGTCTTTGATTGTTCTTGATTACTTTTGTCATCGTCAGCACGTTCTGTCCGTTCTTGCGCTCATAGCTGATCGTGTCCATGTAGTGGCGCATCAGGTGAATGCCAAGTCCGCCGATGGCTTGCCTCTCTATGATGTTGTTGACGACGTCCACCTCCTTGCAGGCGGTGGGGTCGAAAGGCTCACCGTCGTCGCTTAGCTCGAAGGTGACGGTCTCGTCGTCGGCAAACACCTCCAAGAGGATGTTGGCGCGTTTGCCCTTCGGGTAGGCATAGTTCATCACATTCACCACGGCTTCTTCGATAGCCAGGTTCACGCCTGCCGTCGTCAGCTCGTTGAAGCGCATATCCTCGCAGATACTGCCTATGAAGATGGCCAGGGCGGGCACTTCCTGCACATCGTTCACCAGCGAGATGCCTCGGTGGTAACGGTGGCGGGTGTGGCCGCCATTATATTTGATGGCGAGCAGCGAGATGTCGTCGCTCTGCGGAATGCCGCCGACGAAGGTACGCTCCGCCTGTCGTATCTTCTTTACAAACGTGCGGGAGTCAAGATGCTCTGCCGACAGGCGGAGAGCCTCGCTGCACATCCGGTCCTTGCCGAACTGGTCGTGATCCACTGTCTCTGCCTCCGTGTAGCCGTCGGTATAGAGGAAGAGCGTAGTGCCTTTGTCGATAAGAGACTTCTGCTCAGTGTATTCCCAGTCGCTGCGCAGTCCTAACGGTATGTTGTTGTCGACGTTCAGGAATCGGGTGTGAGCGCCGCCCACCAGTACGGGTGGCTCGTGGCCTGCATTAGCGTAGAGCAGATGACCTGTAGGCAGGTCAAGCACGCCCATGAAGAGCGTGACGAACATAAACGAGTCGTTGCTCTGGCATACGGAGCGGTTGATGGATTCCACGATGAGCTTGGGCGAGGTGTGTGTCATCGACGCACTGCGGAACATCGAGCGTGCCACAGCCATCACCAGCGCGGCAGGCACTCCCTTGCCGGCCACGTCGCCGATGCTGAAGTAGAGCTTGTCGTCGCGGATAAAGAAGTCGAAGAGGTCGCCACCCACCTTCTTGGCTGTCACCACCTCACCGAAGATATCGATCTCTGTGCGCTCAGGGAATGGCGGGTAGACCTTCGGCAGCATCTGCTGCTGTATGTCGCTGGCAATCTTCAGCTCTTGCTCCATAGCCACCTTCGAGGCCGTTGTTTCTTGCAGTTCGTTGATATAGCTCGACAGCGATACTTGCATGTCTCTGAAGGAAGTGCGCAGCGCGTCCACCTCGCGGCTCTTCACCATGGGCAGCTCGATGTCGAAATGACCCTTTGCTACCTCTTTCGCTGCTGTCACGAAGCGTTTCAGCGGCTTCATACTCTTCTTGATCATCTGGTGGCAAAGCAGATAGATGATGAAGAGCCCGATGCTGAGTACGCCCAGAATGAGATAAATCAGCTTGTTGCCGTTATGGTAGATAATCTCTGAAGGCACCACGATCACCACAGTCCAGTCGGCATATTTCACATACGAGTAGAACACCCACGAGTCGATGCCTTCACTCTGTATCCGGCAGATGCCGCTCTCTCCGTTCATCATCCTGCGAACCATCGCGTCGTCGGTGGTGTCGGGGGTTAGCTTTGTGATATCCAGGAATTTCCGCTTCAGCACGCGACTTTCATCTGGATGTATCAGGTAAGTGCCGCAGCTGTCGATGATGAAGCTGTACGACTGGTCTTTGAATTGCTTCTCGAAGCGCTCGTGGTTCTCTGCGTCCACGCGCTGATGCCTCTCTCTGAGCCATTCCAGCGACACGTCGGCTCCCAGCATGCCTATCTTGTTACCCTGCTTGTCATGGATATGTGTCATGTAGGTAGTTGTCAGCTGGTGTGAGGATGCGCGGTCGAAGTAGGGTGGGGTCCAGTCGCCCTCATCCTTCTCGAAGGCTGTCTTGTACCAAGAGTGTACCAGGAAGTCTGGATGGTGCTCGTTCATCTGCCTGCCCTTGATTGTGCCCGTCGAGTCGCGCCAGGCATAGATCTCGAAGTTATGGCCTTTCTGGGGGGAGTATTCGGGCTCGAAGATCAGCCGGCTGCTCGACATGTACATGTTCTGGGTAACCATGCGCTCTAAGTGCTTTTGCAGCTTATCGGGGTCATTGATGTCGCGCTCGATGTCGTTGATGTTGTTGATGGCGGCCACATAGACATCTGAGAGTACGCCGCGTATCTTCTCGTTAGAGTGGAGGATGATGCTTTCGTAGCGCGATTCAGCCTCGTGGGTCATGCTGTCTCTCGTGATGACAAAGATGATGGCCATGATGATGGTCGTCAATACCACCAGCAGCACCATAATTCTCAGACTCAGTCTGTTTGCTAACGTCTGCTTTTTCATCGCGTTGCCAGTGTTTTCGTTAATATAATTGTCTTTTCTGGCTAAATCAATTGCAAAGGTAGCCCTTTTTTTAATAATGTGCAAGTTTTTAGACGTTTTTTGCATGTTTTATATAGGAAAACAGCCAAAAAGTGCCAACAAAATAACAAAACGTGTTTTACAAACTTTCAGGTTCAAAGGTTCAAAGGTTCAAAATGCTAAATTTATCATTGATGGAAAGTTCATAATGTATTTATATTATATATATATTATAATATATATATAATATAATATAAATATT
>CAMHAM010000043.1 GCA_946183415.1 uncultured Prevotella sp. | reverse complement strand
ATATTCACGTTGCCGCTGGGGCTCAGGTATTTCTTTGCCACCAACAGGATAATCACAAGCAAGATGATTACCAAGAGGAAAACCCCTATACTATATGCTATAAACTGTGCCATACTCAATTAAATATTTAGTCCAGAGAAACACATCATCGCCATAGCCATCAGACCTACGGTGATAAACACGATGCCAAGCCCCTGCAGAGGCTTGGGCACATCCGAATACTGCATCTTCTCACGAATGGCACCCATAGCCACAATAGCCAGTGCCCAGCCAAGACCAGAGCCAAAGCCATAGATGACGGCATCCCACACCGACGTGATAGCCTGTGAATTAGATGGATCCATCAGAATGCGCTGCTGCATGAACAGCGAAGCACCCATGATGGCGCAGTTAACGGCAATCAGAGGCAGGAAGATACCAAGGGCTGCATAGAGCGACGGAGAATATTTCTCCACCGTCATCTCGACCAGCTGAACCATACCTGCAATCACTGCGATAAAGAGAATAAATGACAGATAACTGAGATCTACTCCCTCAACGAGACAATCAGGCCCCAGCACCTTGGTCTGCAACAGATAATTGACGGGAACGGTAACGGTGAGCACAAAGGTTACAGCGAGACCGAGTCCGAGCGAAGTCTTCACAGTCTTCGACACAGCCAGATAAGAGCACATGCCAAGGAAGAAGGCGAAGATCATATTGTCGACAAAGATCGACCTGAATAGTAATGATATTGCGTGTTCCATATCTTATTTCTCCTTATAAAAGTAAGCACGATGAACCCAAATCACACATCCCACGAGAATCAGCGCCATAGCGGGCATCGTCATCATACCATTGTTCACATAACCGAAATCGTAGCAGGCATCAGGGATAATCTGGAAGCCCAGCAGACTGCCACGACCGAGCAGCTCACGAACAGCCCCCACAATGACAAGGATCATCGCATAGCCGAGACCATTGCCCACGCCATCGAGGAAAGATGGCCAAGGCTTGTTCATCATAGCGAAAGCCTCAAGACGCCCCATCAGGATACAGTTGGTAATGATCAGGCCCACATACACTGAGAGCTGAACGCTTACGTCATAGGCGAAAGCTTTCAGAATCTGTGAAACGATGGTTACAAGAGCAGCCACGACCACCAACTGAACCACAATACGAATACGGTTAGGGATGGTGTTACGGATGATAGAGATAATCACATTAGAAAAAGCTGTGATAACAGTTACGGCCAGTCCCATAACGATAGCAGGCTTAAGCTGAGAAGTCACAGCCAATGCAGAGCAAATGCCCAGTACCTGTCCAAGAATAGGATGGTCTACATTTAACGGGTTTGTAAAAACCTCCTTATTTTGTTTACTGAATAATGCCATAGTTTAATCCTCCCCTTTTTGATTTTCACATTGCTGCGGCTTCATTTGGTCGGCAAAGAGCTGGAAGGCGTTTGCGCAGGCATCATCAAGGCAGTCCTTGATCATTGCATCTACACCATTAGAAGTCAATGTCGCACCAGTCACGCAATCAACCTGAGTCTCAGGATTCTCAACCTTCTTGACTACCGAGAGGACTACCTCATGGCCATTTGGACCATCTTGATATACTCTCTTGCCGATAAATTTCTCCTGCCATTCCTGCGAGTCCTTAATCTCCGCTCCCAGTCCAGCAGTCTCACTCTCATGGTTAAAATAAGCACCATAGACGATAGGATTCTCATTATTATGGAGAGAAATGTATCCACTGATACCACCCCAGAGACCCATACCTTTCAACTCAACGACAAGAACATTCTCACCATTGATATTGCACATATAGTACTTACGTCCGTCCATCTCGGCTTCAGCCTTCACAACGTCCTTGTACTTGGCTTCTGCTTCTGCCCCGTCGAGGTTACGGATGTTAAGCGAATAAAGAATCTGCTTCTTCACATCGAGAGCCACGTTTGCATCCTGCATAGGCTTCAGAGCCTGATAGACGAATGCCAGCAAAAAGGCCACGATGACCACGAGTATCGCGCTATATATAATAATGTACGCGTTAGAGTTTGTATTCAGTTTCATTTGATACCTCCTCTCTTTAATCGTTTCGAGATATTCCGCTCCACAACAAAGTGGTCGATAGTGGGAGCAAACATATTACCAAAGAAGATGGCAAGCATCATACCTTCTGGATAACCTGCATTCATCACACGGATAATGATAGCCATCGCACCGATCAGGAAACCGTAGATGTACTGACCAGTAGTAGTGCGGCAAGATGTCACAGGGTCGGTAGCCATAAACACAGCTCCAAAAGCAAAGCCGCCCATCAAGAAATGATGCCACCAAGTCATACCCTGACCAGACTGTTCGAAGATGACAGCCAGAATAGTACCACCTACGAATACGCTAAGCATGGTGCGCCAAGAGGCAATGCCCGTCCACAGAAGGATGATGGCACCAATGGCAATAGCAATCAGTGAAGTCTCACCGATAGAGCCAGGGATGAATCCCAATACCATATCCATGATTGAGGCATCAGGATTGATGTTTTGTGCCAGCTGTCCGAGTGGCGTAGCTGCTGTGAATCCGTCAGGCAGATCGTTACCAAGCCCGAAGATAGAACTCTGGGCTACCCATACGGTATCGCCTGTCATCTTCGACGGATAGGCGAAGAACAGGAACATACGGGCTGCGATGGCAGGATTGAAGATGTTCATACCTGTACCACCAAAGATCTCCTTACAGAAGATAACGCTGAAAGCGCAGGCCAGAGCCAGCATCCACAGTGGACAACCGATAGGAATAATCAGCGGAATAATGATACCAGATACGAGGTAACCCTCCTGGATCTCTTCACCCTTCCACTGTGCCCAAGCAAACTCAATACCCAGACCAACAATGTAGCTCACCAGAATCTTAGGCAGTACAGCGAGGAAACCGTAGCAGAAGATTTCAAAGAAACCTGCTGTTGCAAGTGTACCTGCAGCCAGATAGTTCTGATAGCCAATATTATACATACCAAACAGCATGGCGGGCATCAGGGCGATCACCACCATACTCATAATACGCTTCGAGTCGATGGCGTCGTGAATGTTCACGCTGCCAGCCTTCGCCGTGTCGTTAGGCACGTAGAGGAAAGTCTCAAAGCCGTCGAACACTGAGCGGAAGGCATGTAGTTTGCCACCCTCCTCAAAGTTCGGCTTGATCTTATTTAAATAATTCCTTAAAAAACTCATAGTCTCTTTGTTCTTTGTCTGCTAACTGTTCTCCTTACGTAAGATATTTAGTCCTTCTCTAACGATACGTTGCAACTCAAGCTTAGAAGAATCTACGAACTCAGCAAGAGCGAAGTCCTCAGGAGAAACCTCATAGATACCCAGAGCCTCCTGACGGTCGATGTCGCCAGCGATGATAGCTTTAATGAGGTATTCACCATAGATATCCATTGGCAGCACCTTATCGTACTCACCACTCATAATCATATGGCGCTCACCACCTTTTATGCGGGCATCGAGCGCATAGTCTTTCTTTCCACAGAGCCATGAGAAATAGCTACGGTTCACAGAGAACTGTTTGAAACGGGGCAGAATCCAACCCAACATCTCGTCAGCATCATTACCCTCAGGAATCACAGTGATTTCAGAAGTATGAGCCCCAAGGAATCCCTCCTTGGTCGTAGGCATGCCAGTCAGCACGTTACCATTGATAATGCGCACACTCTTCGACGCATCGTAGCTGTTGCTCAGAAGTGTCGAGAGCTCCTCGCCAACCAACATGTCTACATAGGCTGGACTTTTAACCTCACTGCCACAAAGGGCTACAGTACGCTTCAGATCCACCTTACCTGTATTGAACAAACGTCCAATAAAGAGCACCACTGTAGGATCACCGATAGTCCAGACTACCTCACCCTTGTTCACAGGGTCAATGTTGTTTACTTGCACACCTACGTTGCCAGCAGGGCACTTACCATCAAACACGAAGACTTCTGCATCCTGAATACCAGCCAACTTAGAGCCTACTCCAACGCCTAAATTGACATTGGCAATTCTTGACAGAGCAGTGATACCTGTCTGGAAGTCGTCCATCTGTCCTTCTACCTCGTATTCGAAGCTGGCTGCCAGAGGCTTGTCGCGCAGCGCTGATACGAAGATGGCCTTGGGCTTCACACTTGGATTGGTGCTTACAGCGTAAGGCAACTGATTGATGTAACCGAAGATACCGGCATCGAGCAATGCGGTGATGACCTGATCGCCTGCAAGCTTGCTGACATCCTTCTTGCCGAAATCCACATAACTCTGCTGGGCATCGGCATCTACCTTCACACAGAGCACTTTTCTTCGTTCACCACGCACTACAGCACTGACGGTACCGCTGACTGGCGAGGCAAACTTCACTTCGGGATACTGTTTATTTACAAACAGTGCCTCCCCGGCTTTGACCTTATCACCCTCACGAACGACGACCTTTGGAGTCACTCCTTCGAAATCATCTGGCACAAGTGCAAACTTGCCATTAGACTTCAGCTGGATTTTCTTTTCCTCAGCCTGTCCTTTCAGGTTAATGTCCAAACCTTTGTTTAGCTTAATAACATTTGCCATTTATATCAAAATTTGATTGAATAGTCGCATACAGCGAGGGCAAAATTAATAAAAAAATGTAAGACAGAACCAAAAATCATGAAAAAAATGTCAAAATACCGATATTTTATTGTATTTTTGCCTCGTGAAGCTATTCAAACGTTTCGTCAGTTGGACAATTTGGGGCATCATTCTGCTGAATCTGATGCTCATGGGCGTTTCCCATATTCCCGCAGCGCAACACTTCATCGGCAAAAAAGTAGCCGATGCGGTGGGGCGAAAACTCGGCACTGAGGTATCTGTTGGAAGAGTCGATATGGGTTTCCTCAACCGTATCATCATTGATGACCTCAGAATTCTCGACCAGCGTCGCAAGCCTATGGTCCAAGTGGCGCGTCTTACAGCAAAGATTGATATCGGACCACTCACAGATGGGCGTATCTCCATCTCATCTGCCCAACTCTTCGGGGCTCGTCTGTCACTCTATCGACAAAACGCCAATGCTCCCCATAACTTCCAATTCGTACTCGACTCGTTGGCGTCCAAGGATACCACAAAGCACACCCCACTCGACATACGAGTTGGCTCTTTTATCATGCGCCGTACCAGTGTGTCTTACGATGTCTACGATCAGCCTCACACACCTGACAAGTTCAATCCTGCCCACATGTTGTTTGCAGGGCTTAGTGCAAATATCACGCTTCGCACACTTACCGACGACTCTATCAACGTCAATGTTAAGCGCTTTGGTGGCGTCGAGCAATCAGGACTTTTCGTCAATCGCATCAGCTTCCGATTAGAGGCTGGACGCAATCAGGCGTTACTATCTCGACTGCTCGTCGAGATGCCCAGCACGAAGTTGGCGATAGATACACTTAAGGCCACTTATCTGATGAATGAGAAAGGGCTCGTTCCTGGTACCGTCAAGTATTACGGACGAATTACAGAAACAAGTATAACACCCTCAGACCTAAGATGTTTCGTTCCTTCGCTCAAGAATTTCCAAAGAAGTATTAGTATCGAGTCTGACTTCAATGGCACTGATGATCAAGTCACTATTCGTCATCTGAGCGCAGCTACTCAAGAGCGTGATATCAGTCTTGCTGTAAGTGGATGGGTAGAGCACTTCTCCAATCCTGCTTGGCATCTACAGATGAACCAAGTGAACCTATCTGAGACAAGTCTCGATTTCCTTTCAAAGACTATTCCTCAGATACCCCAAGAGCTCACACGTATCGGTAACCTCCAGCTCACAGGAACATTCGATCGTTCCCTACAAGGAAATACCTCACTCAAGGCAGTTGCTCGTTCAGGGGCTGGTTCTGTCGATACCCAGTTCGAAATCACTCCTGACAAGATTTTCCAGGGAAAGCTGAGTACCGATGGCATCAGTCTCCGTCAGATCCTTGCCAACGAACATTTCGGAGAACTCTCCACCAACATCAAACTTAGCGGACAATTACGTGAACAAAACAAGCACGATGTAACCGTTGATGGAACCATCAGCAAGTTAGACTACAATGGCTATATCTATCAGGACATCACCGTCAACGGTAGCTATCGACAGGGGGCAATCTCTGGTTACTTAGGTATAGACGATCCCCATTTGTCAGCCCAAATGCAGGGAGAACTCACTGAGGGTGTCTTTGAGGATTCAAGTCAGAAGGCAAAGAAAGTACGTCTTGTGGGAGAAGTCACCCATTTCGCCCCTGCTGCTCTCCATCTGACCGACCAATTTGGTACTGCAACCCTTTCTGGTGCCATCGATGCCGACTTTACAGCCAGAACACTCAACGATGCCCAAGGCAGCCTGCACGTCAGCAACCTTACAGTCAGTGCAACAGAACAACAGCCTGCCTATCATCTCGACAACCTGATGCTTACTTCTGGCTACGATCAAGGTATTCACTTCGTCAGCCTCAAGAGCGACTTTGCCGATGTAGCACTCAAGGGACATTTCGACTTCAGTTCTCTCAAACAGAGTTTCACCAACCTGATTGCCTCGAAACTCCCTACCCTGCCTGGTCTTCCGCCTGTGCGACATACAGACAATAATTTCAGTCTTCGCCTGCTCGTCAGTAAGACAGACTGGCTGAAGCGATTCCTCGGTATTGACCTTCAGCTTCATCAGCCGCTTTCGCTCCAAGCACAGGTTAATGATCTCTCTCATATCATCAATCTCGAAGGAGACTTTCCTTCGTTTGCCTATAACGGTGCTTGGTATAATGACGGGACAGTCCGTATTACCTCACCTGGTGATGCCATCAAGTGTGACCTTCACCTTACCAAACTCATGGACAACGGGCATCACCTTCGACTGAACCTTCTGGCTGATGCCAAAGACAACAACCTCTCAACTTCGTTAAAATGGGATAACAATGACGCAGCAAAGCACATGAGTGGTAATCTCAACGCTATCATCCGCCTCTATCGCAATCTCGCCAACCAGCCAGAAGCTCATGTGCGTATCATGCCTTCGAACATATTCCTAAATAACAGCGAATGGAGCGTAGAGCCATCTGACATCCTTTATAGTGAGAACCGTCTTCTCGTCGATCAGTTTGCCATTCATCATGGTCCCCAGCATATCATTGTCGACGGCATCGCTTCGAAGCATACTACCGATTCTATCACTGTAGATCTTAACGAAGTCGAAGTTGGTTACATCCTCGATCTCGTCAACTTCCACAGTGTCGAGTTCGCAGGCAAGGCCACAGGGCGTGCTCATGCTTCATCGATCTTCGGACAGTTTGCTGCCTCTGCTGATCTCGATGTCAGCGACTTCAAGTTCGAGCGTGGACGCATGGGAGTTCTCCATGCTCATGCTCAGTGGAATCATGAAGCCGGGCAAATTGATATCCAGGCAGTTGCCGACGACGGTGCTGAGGCACATACAGACATAAACGGCTATGTATCTCCCGTCCATAACACCATCGACCTCGCCATCGATGCTCATGGTACCTACATCGACTTCATGCACAATTTCACCAATTCCTTCCTCAGCCACATTACGGGACATGCCAATGGCAGCACTCGCCTCGCCGGCACACTCGATAATATCAATCTTACGGGACTGCTCGTTGTTGATGGTGAGGCTACAGTCTCGCCCCTCAACACCACCTACCAACTGCGCCGTGATACAATCGTACTGATACCCGACGAGATTGAGCTTCGCCGCATCCCCGTCTACGATCGCAATAACCACATGGCATTCCTCTCGGGCGGTATCCATCACCAGCACCTCACCAATCTCACCTTCGACCTCTTTGTCGAGGCAGAAGATTTGCTGGCCTATGACTTCACGGATTTTGGGGAATCATCGTTCTACGGCACGGTCTATGCCACAGGCAATGTTTCCATCCAGGGGCGTCCTGGTGTCGTTACCATCAACTGCGATGTCACCCCTGAGTCCAATTCCGTCTTTGTCTATAATGCTGCCAACCCTGATGCCATCTCGCGTCAGGAGTTCATTGAGTGGAGTTCTGACAGCGATGACACGACGCGTCCTGTGAAGAGCACTAACACGCGCATTGCCGATACCGACATCTACATCAATTTCCTTATCAACACGACGCCTGCAGCCACTCTGCGACTCTTGATGGATGCCAATACCAAGGACTACATCACCCTGAACGGCGATGGTGCCATCCGTGCTACTTACCACAACAAGGGGCCCTTCAATATGTTTGGCACCTACACCGTTGATCACGGCACCTATGGTATCACCATCCAGAATATCATCAAGAAGAACTTCACCTTCAACCGAGGTGGTACGATTGTCTTTGGAGGCGATCCCTATAACGCAGCGCTTAATCTCCAAGCCGTCTATACCGTCAATGGCGTCAGTCTCTCTGACCTCAACATCGGCAACTCGTTCACTAACAACACCATCCGTGTGAACTGTCTGATGAACATCGGTGGACAGCCCAATACCCCACAGGTCGACTTCGACCTCGAAATGCCTACCGTCAATGCTGACGAGCAACAGATGGTGCGCTCCATCATCAACGGACAACAGGAGATGAATCAACAGGTGGTCTATCTGCTGGGTATCGGACGTTTCTACAATCAGGGTGCCAACAACAGTAACAATGGTCAGCAGACAGACCAGACATCGCTCGCCATGCAGAGTTTCCTCTCAGGCACACTCTCTACACAGATCAACACACTGTTAAACCAGATTATCAAGAACGACAACTGGAACTTCGGTGCCAATATCTCAACAGGAAATGAAGGCTGGCACAATGCAGAATACGAAGGCATCATCAACGGGCGCATGCTCAACAATCGCCTGCTCTTCAACGGACAGTTCGGCTACCGTGACAATGCTACGCGCGCTAACCCCTCCTTCATAGGCGACTTCGATTTGCAATACCTCCTATACCCCAATGGAAACCTGGCGCTCAAGGTCTACAATCAGACCAACGACCGATACTTCACGAAGTCGAGCCTGAACACACAAGGCATCGGCATCATCTTGAGAAAGGATTTCAATGGGTTTAGGGATCTCTTTACTTCGAGCCGACGTAGAGGAAAAACATTCCAAGCAGCACCAGCGCCAAATCAAAAGCCTTAGCTTTAAGATTCTTCTCATGGAAGAACATCGCACCGAACATAAAGCTGACAATCACGCTGCCTCTTCGAACCATCGACACGATAGAAATCAATGCGTCAGGCAGACTCAGCGAGTAGAAATACAGGAAATCTGCCGTTGAGAGGAAGATACTCACTCCCAGAATCGACCACGACCAGTGGAATGGCGTTGTCTGTTCGTGCTTAGGCCACCACAAAAGCCACAACATCACACCCATCATCACACATTGGTAGATGTTATACCACGACTGCACCATCATGCGGTCGAGCCCGACACCTCCATTCTCTACGGGTGCCATCAGATATTTATCATAGAGACCACTGACAGCACCCAGTATAGCAGCGCCCACTATCATATAGATCCAGTGGTCGTGCTTAAAGTCGATGCCTTCCTTCTTACCGCTGCGACTCAGCAACAGGAATGAGGCCACTGCCAGCAGCACACCGATCCACTGCCACACGTTCAGACGCTCACCAAAGAACAGCAGTGCACCTACAAGCACCATCACAGGTCGCGTCGCATTGATGGGGCCCACGATGGTTAGTGGCAGATGTTTCATACCAAAATAACCGAGTATCCAACTGCTCAGCACAATAAATGCCTTCAGCACGATATATTTATGCATCTCCCAGCCGCCACTTGCCGTGAAGAATATCGTGTTGTCGAGCATCGTCGTCGAATCACTCAGCACGATGCAGGGCAGGAAAATCAAACTCGAGAAAAGCGTATTCAAGAACAGCACGGGAATAACCGCATTCTCCTTTAGCGCCTGTTTCTTCAAAGAATCATAGCAGCCCAACAACGCTGCCGACATAAAAGCCAATATCAGCCACATCCTGTAAACTATAAACTGTAAACTAATAAACTATCTTTTCAAGGAAGAGCGCATTAGCTGGCATGCTCTCGCCTGCCTCGGTGCGTCGTTTCCCCTCAATCACCTTTCTGAATTCGTCTAATGTCAATCGTCCTCGCCCAACATCAATCAGCGTACCAACCACAGCTCTCACCATATTCCTCAGAAAACGGTTGGCCGTAATCTTAAAGTACCAGCTCGATTCACCAGTCTGAATCCATTCTGCCTTAGTCACGTGGCAGAGAGTTGTCTTTACGTCTGAATGTGATTTACAGAATGCTCCGAAGTCATCATACGACATCAAGATACGCCCCGCCTCATTCATCTTATCGAAGTCGAGTTTATAGTGCAACTCCGTCGAGAAAGCCCTGTTGAAGGGGTCTTTCTTCGTATGGATATAATAATGGTACGTGCGCGAGATAGCAGAAAAACGGGCGTGCATATCATCACTCACAAGCTCCACCCGATCCACGGCGATGTCGCACGGCAAGATTCTGTTCAGCTTATATGCCAACTGTTCAATTTCTATGGCTTTACTGAAGTCAAAGTGAGCCACCATCTGTCGAGCATGCACCCCTGCATCAGTCCTACCTGCGCCCGTCACACTGATGTCCTCACGCAACAATGTCGAGAGAGCCCGTTGCAATTCTTCCTGCACCGAGTTCCCGTTGGGCTGTATCTGCCATCCGTGATACGCTGTCCCGTCATAACTGAACCATACGAAATATCTCATTTTTTCTTTTGTTTCTTCACATCGTTTCCCTCTTTGGGGAAGGTGGTAACGAATCGCATTTCTTTAAGGATACGTGCCTGACGCTTCAGCATATAGGCTGATGGATGCAGGCTGGAGTATCGACGGGGATTAGGCAGGGTAGCTGCGATGAGAGCACACTGCGCCTTCGAGAGATGAAGCGCATCGGTATTGAAATGCTCCTCAGCGACGGCATCGACACCATAGATACCCTCGCCCATCTCGATAGAGTTGAGATAGACCTCCATGATGCGCTGCTTTGACCACATCAATTCGATGAGTGTGGTAAAATACACCTCGAAGCCCTTGCGCACCCATGAGCGACCAGGCCACAGGAATACATTCTTAGCCGTCTGCTGGGAAATGGTTGATGCACCCAGACGACGTTTCTCTGGATGCTCAAGATTACGTTTGGCAGCATGCTCGATGGCCTCGTAGTCGAAACCATGATGCTGAAGGAACTTGGCGTCCTCACTGGCCATCACAGCCTGAGGCATCGATTCTGATATCTTATCGAGCGACACCCAGTGATGAGACAACTTGAGGTCGCGCCCATCGGCCAACTGCTCATAACACCGGATGAACATCAGAGGCGTGAAGAACACAGGCACGAAACGGAGCACAACAACAGAAAGGATAGTGGAAGCAAAGAACGCTACCACTATCCATCGAATGAGCTTGAGAATGAACTTGAACACTCTTACTGTGCCGACTGCTGAGCCTCCTGGATCATCTTCTGAGAAGCATACATGTACACCTCTACACGACGGTTCTGAGCCTGACCTTCCTTCGTAGCATTAGAAGCTACAGGATTAGACTCACCAAAGCCCTCAACAGACTTGATCTGTGTGGCAGGAACGCTCAAAGCCTGCAGATAAGAGGAAACAGCTGTGGCACGATCGAGCGACAGAGCCTGATTCTTCTGAGCGCTCTGCTCAGCGGTAGAGCCCTTCCAACCCTGATTGTCAGTATAGCCCTGAATGGCTACATCACAATCGCTGTTGCCCTTGAGCACGCCAGCCAACTGCTGGAGCGAAGCCTTGGCCTCATTTGAAAGGGCATCCTTGCCCGTGGCGAAGAGAATACCCGAGGCGAAGGTCACCTTCACAGCATCGAGTCCGTTGGCATCCTTTACCTCCTCAACCTGAGCATTCTGGATAGCCTCTGCCTCCTTCTTGGCCTTGTCCATCTTGTGACCGATGATGGCACCGGCACCAGCACCAACTGCGCCGCCAATGGCCGTTCCGATAGCGGTATTACCGGCAATGGCACCCACGATAGCTCCAAGGGCAGCACCGCCACCGGCACCGATAGCCGTTCCCTTGGCTGTATTACTCATGTTACATCCTACCAGCACCAGTGCAGCGCACAGGGCTACGCAAATTGTCTTTAAACTTTTCATCTTCTATTACTGTTTTATTTGTTAAACGTTCTAATTATTGCGCAAAGGTAGCAATTAATTTAGATATTGCGCACAGATTTCATATTTTTTATGTAATTTTGCACGCAAAATTGATTTAAAGGATTAATACAATGGCAAAAGAATTAAAAGAATTAACGAAAAGGGCTGATAATTACAGCCAGTGGTTCAACGACCTCGTGGTAAAGGCCGACCTCGCAGAACAGAGTGCCGTACGTGGATGTATGGTCATCAAACCTTATGGCTATGCCATCTGGGAGAAGATGCAGCAGCAACTTGACAAGATGTTCAAGGAGACTGGTGCCCAGAACGCCTATTTCCCCCTCTTGATTCCTAAGTCGTTCTTGAGCCGTGAGGCTGAGCACGTGGAGGGCTTTGCAAAAGAGTGTGCTGTAGTGACCCACTACCGTCTGCGCGCTAAGGAGGATAAGAGCGGTGTCGAAGTCGATCCCGCTGCCAAGCTGGAGGAAGAGCTGATTGTCCGTCCTACCTCAGAGACCATTATCTGGAATACCTATAAGAACTGGATTCACTCATGGCGCGATCTGCCCCTGATGTGCAACCAGTGGTGTAACGTGATGCGCTGGGAGATGCGTACCCGTCCGTTCCTCCGCACGTCGGAGTTCCTCTGGCAGGAAGGCCATACAGCTCACGCCACCCGCGAAGAGGCTGAGGAGGAAGCACAGAAGATGCTGAAGGTCTATGCCAAGTTTGCCGAGGAGTGGATGGCAGTGCCCGTGGTACAGGGCGTGAAGAGCGAGACGGAGCGATTCGCCGGTGCGCTCGACACTTACACCATCGAGGCCATGATGCAGGACGGTAAGGCGCTGCAGAGCGGCACAAGCCACTTCCTGGGCCAGAATTTCGCCAAGGCATTCGAGGTAACCTATTTGAATAAGGAGAACAAGCCTGAGTACGTATGGGCCACATCTTGGGGCGTATCTACTCGTCTGATCGGTGCGCTCATCATGACCCATTCCGACGACAACGGACTGGTTCTGCCTCCACGTCTGGCTCCTATCCAGGTAGTTATCATCCCCATCGCCACCAAACCCGAGCAGATGGAACAGGTCAACAAGGAGGTTACTCCAATCATCGAGGCCCTGCGCCAGAAGGGTATCACCGTGAAGTTCGACGATGCCGACAACAAGCGTCCAGGCTTCAAGTTCGCCGACTACGAGCTGAAGGGTGTGCCCGTACGTCTGGTATTGGGAGCACGCGACTTGGAGAACGGCACCATCGAGGTAATGCGTCGTGACACTTTGGAGAAAGAGACTCGCCCGATCGAGGGTATCACCGAATACGTAGAGCAGTTGCTCGATGACATCCAGCAGAACATCTTCAAGAAGGCCAAGGACTATCGCGATGCACACATCTTCGAGTGCGACAATTACGAGGAGTTCAAGGAGCGTGTGAAGGACGGCGGTTTCTTCCTCTGCCACTGGGACGGTACAGCTGAGACCGAGGCACAGATCAAGGAAGAGACTCAGGCCACTATCCGCTGCGTGCCCTTTGGTGTGGAGCAGACCCCTGGCGTCGACATGGTGAGCGGCAAGCCCTCCAAGGCCCGCGTCATCATCGCAAGAAGCTATTGATGTTGATTGCTGTTACTGACAGAAGATAACATATTCATAAACGGAGAGGGGGCTTGCCTCGCGCTCATGCGAAGCAAGCCCCCTCTCCGTTGGTTTAGAAGCATCGAAGGCATCAAAGATAATAAAAAGTTTCTGAATAAAGAAGCCAAACGAAAATAATGGTTAATTCTTCATAATTGCTTTCCTATGTCGGTCTTTTTTCGTAAATTTGCAAACTGAATTGGAAGAAAAGACAAATCAGCACATAAAAAGACAAACTTATACTATCAGTTATGGCAAGAATAATCATGAAGCTGAAGGGTATGAAAAACTATTCTTCAGAGACTGAAACGACAGACATCACCTTGGCCACCGACAAGGTGGCGTGCAAGATTGTGATACCGACGAAAGTCAACGGCGTGGAGGGCAAGGAGGCATGCGATGTTAGCATCCAGTCGCTCAGTTTCCATAAGCAGATGTACCAGCCCACTGAGATCACCGTCGAACTCAGCATCGCGCTGGCCACGTCAAAGTCGACCGACGAAGTGGGTATCGGCAGGCAGACGCTGGTCAATCTGTTCGAGAACCTGAAAGTAAGCCTCGAGGAAGGCTCGTTCTCAATCGGCGACGACTTCTACGTCCACGAGGTGGTGCCTTACTACAAGAAAGACTCCATACGCGTGGTGCTGAAGATCTACAGCCCCGACAAGCAGCTCGCCCTTCAGAAGGCCAGCCGCACATTCGTGGCCAAGCGACTGGGCGAGGACATCCTCAAGACGGAAATCCCGAAATACGCGCTACCGTGGGACATGAAAAAGACGGAGGAGCAAAGGGGGCACCTGACCTACGATGCCAGCAACATGCAGATTCTGAAGTACAACGACTCTTGGGAGCACATCTTCCCCTATCTGGTGCAGTACAATGAGAGCTTCTACGACTTCCTGTGCCGCACAGCCAACCGCTGGGGCGAGTTCCTCTACTATGAGAACGGGACCCTGAACATAGGCTACCAAAAGAATATGAAAGAACAAGAGGTGACAAATGACAAAGGGGAAAAAGAAAAGAAAAAGGTACTCGTGGCTGAGCAGGTGACTATAGACAAGGTGCAAGAAATCACCTTCTGCGACCTCAACGGCGGGAAGGCTGTGATGACGACCGGCAGTGTCTACAACTGCGAGGCCTCCAACGACCAAGTAGACGCCAAGGCAATAGAGGAATCGCCCTTCTTCGTGAAAGCGCAGTTAGGAGCTTTCGGTGGCAAGGCAGACAAGTGGATCATGAAGCAGCTGGCCAATGTCTTCAAGAACGACACCGACCTTCCGACGATGGTGGGCGACATGCTCTTCGACAACCTCTTCGGTCTGGCTCAGGCGTCATCGGAGGTTGCAAAATACAATGCCGACTTCAACGAGAAGTACTTAAAAGATCACGACTCGTCAAAACAACAGTACAGCACGTCGGGGGAAAAGAAGACGTTCCAACAGTTCACAGAGAAGGACACAAAGTTCACCTATGCGTACTACAAGTCTATCCTGGCCAAAGAACTGGCGGCGAGCAGTATAGCCATCAGCATCAACTACGGCACGACCAACCCAGAGCTAAAACTGGGCGACATCATCGCCTACGGCGGTGAGAATTTCATCGTGATCGACATCAGTTCCGGGTATGAAGACGGCAATCTGGTGTTCCACGTCATCGCATCATCCCAGATCAAGGACGACTACTTCTACCCCGCCGTGATACCGGCAGGCCACGTGAGGTATGCCCATCCGCAGCCCGCCACAGTTACCGACGCTGACGACCCTGGCTCCCTGAACCGCGTACGCGTGATGTTCTCTTGGCAGGACATACAGTATAAAGACGACGAAAAGACCAAGGTTGCCGATGCGTCGAAGAACGACTCGACCCCCTGGCTGAAGTTCGCCTCCAACCAGCAGGGCATGCCCATGAACGGCAGGCACTATGAGGGCAATCCCGTGATGGTGGGATTCGAGGACGGCAATGTGGAACGGCCATACGTGATGGGCGGCCTGACGAAAGATGCGTGCCTGCCCCTCGACCATACGATACTGACCACCCCCGGCAGGCATCAGATGACACTCACCGACGGTGCCAGCGACGGCATAGCGGCCTTCCTGGCTGGCGCGTTCTCCCCAGTGCTCAAGAACGTGATGAGTTTCTACCCCGGACTCATCCCCGAGATTAACTGGGATAAGAACAAGTACTTCGAAGGCGGCTTCTCGCTGAACGACTACTACGGCATCTACAAGATATCAGGCTCTACCGACGGGCGCAACGTGTCGATCAGCTCTACCTGGGGCGACGTGAAGATCGACGCCTTCACCGGCATCACCATTACGGCACCCAATGGAGATGTGAAGATCAAAGGCAAGAACGTGTCGATAGAGGCAGGCAACAACCTGAACCTCGTCTCGGGAAAGAACGTCGTCAATAAATTGTGGAAGACGAAGGACACCAAGAAAGGCACAGCCGCCCAGATGCTGCTCGACGTGACTGCCGAAGTGACCAAGCGACTGGCCCAGACGCTGATGAACGTCGTGGACCTATCGCTCGTCAGGTCGGTGGTCGAGGTGTTCTTCCGTCCGGTAGAGGGCACGCTCACGGTGAAGTCGAACCGATACCTGAAGCTCGAGGCCGGCAACAACACGTGTGCATTCCCTGAAAGTGCCTTCAACCGTGAGGAGAAGATAAAGATGCTCAACGAGATGAACAAGAAGGCCATCATGCAGAGTGCTGGCATCGGCAATGGCATGGTGAAAGTCTTTGAAACACTGAAGACAGTAACCCACTCGCAGGTTATACATATCAACCAGAAATATAAAGAATGTCAGTCTATGTTGGTAACTATGCAGGTAAATATCGGAAATTTTGCACTTGACAACTGGGTTGAGCCCAAGGATGTGTGCAAGACTTATGAAGAGCTGATGAACGACTTGTGGACCCAGAATGACGACAATAATTGGGATGAAGGAAAGCTGGGCTTCAAAGATGCCGTGAATAGCGAATCGGCCGATAAAGTGAAGAACGAGCTTGTTCAACATCTATACGGCAATGAAGTTCTGAATGATGCCGACAGAACCAAGGCGATAAAGGAACAAATTATAAATGATCGCAAGAATCGCAAAAAAGAAATACTCGATTCATGCAATCAGCTTAGGCATACAATTTATGAACTGAAGCGTCCCATCGGCAAAAAGGAAGTAGACAAGGCATTCGGCAGTTTCAATAAGACAATTATGCCCAAAAACTTTAAAAACAAGATCATTACTGCACTTAGTCCGGATAAATGGTCAGTTGGATACCCTGATTTCAAAGATAATAACTTCCGAAAACTTGGACTTGGCGATGTTGTTTTTTTAGTGGAACCAAAAAAAATACGCCGTATGGCAGCCATCAATCTGTTAGAGGAATTCGGGTTCAAGGATGATACTCGAAGGAAACTAGATCTTTATGATCCTCCTAAAAAGCCTGAAAAGCCCACGGCAGACAATGTTATGGATGATAACATCTGGGGACCATACGTGACAAGCCTGAACGGTCTGCCGCCTCTCGGCAACGATCTCTCCACCGTAGGCAGCGCGCTGGCGAATGCCGTCACGAGCAGCGCCGCAGCCCAACTGGACAAGTTGAAGTTCTGGCAGGGAGCCCTTGAGCGCAAGACCTGGGGCGAAGGCAAGGACGGCCAGATACTCTTCGCCTCGGGTGCCACAGACACCTATGCCCTGAATAACGCCAACTTTGAAAGGGTGACGACACTCGATCCCACCGTGACCAGCCTAAGCTATGCCAGCGATGGTCTGTCAGGCAGAGAGAAATTTTCAATCGCTGGATTTGTACTTAAATTACAAAATGTGCTCAGGACTTATTAGAAATCAAACAACATGGGATATATACTTGATGAATGGAAGTCGCTGCTGGAGGCATTCCAGAACAGCGTAGAGAAGGATCTCGAGGAGATCCACCAGCAGAAATCGGAGATGCAGCAGATCAAGGAGGACATCGTCAGCCGGCTTGACCGTGTGCGCTATGTGCGCGACGAAGACTGCCTCATCCTCTCTGCGCCGAGAATAGTGATTGGCAACGTAGACAAGAACGGCGAGCTGCTTGGCGGCGGTATCGGCGAAGTGACCATCAGAGGCAACGGCGTGGCGCTTGAGGGCGTAGGCGACTCGGGCCATATCGTCAGCCGTGCACCCAGCATCAGGCAGCTGGCCGTCGATCCGGGTATCGACGGGGTTGAGAATGTGGTGCGCCCCACATCGGAAATCGTTGCCCAGGCCTGTGGCATCGCGCTGCAGAGCAACGATGCGAAGGACGCATTCTCCATGCCGCCGGCAACAGCGGTGAAGGGCGGCATCACAATCCATGCCGACCAGGACCTGAGCATAGAGGCCACCGTCTCGGCCGCAGGGCGCAAGAAGACGATAGAGAACACCGTGGCAGCCCTCAGCAAGCAGGCCACCGACCTGAAGAAGCAGATGGGGGAGCAGAAGAAGGGTCTGGAAGCCAGCTTCAAAACCCTCGCCAAACTGCTCGACCAGGAGGACAAGATCAACCAGGAAGATGACTTCCTCAACCGCGTCAGCCTGAACGACATCGGGGATATCCATGAGAGCATCAACGACCTCGCCCCCGTGATCTGCAATTCGACCATGCAGTTCATACGCTTAGTGTCGCAACTCTGCGAGGTGAACCGCCAGAAGAAGGCGCTTGAGGCCGAGAAGGGCAAGATAAAGGATGGCGATGCCTTCAAGAAGAACTCGACGGGCGCCTCGATGAGGATCGTGGCCGAGAGCATCAACGTGGCCACCACCGATGGCGACGGCAACCTGCACACCAATGCAGGCGCCGGCATCAGCGTGAGGACACCGAACTTCAACGTGAACATGCTCGACGACACGAGCAAGCTCACCAAGGACAGCTTCTTCAGCGTCAGTTCGGAGAACATCAGCCTCTCAGCAGTCGCTCCCAATCAGAAGGAACTGCCCGTGTCGGGAAATGTCAGCATACAGTCGAAGAACATCAGCATAGAGGCCATCGACTATTCGCTGGACGACAAGAAGGGAGTCAAGGAGAAGAAGCTCGCCGACGACAGCAAGATAGCCATAACAGCCAAGACCATCGAGGTGGCAACCACCAGTCCGAAGGACGTGGAGCGCGACGACAAGGGCAAGCTCACCAAAGGCGAATACACGGCCGAGGGCGATGTGTTCATCCGCTCGAAGAACGTCAGCGTGGAAAGCCTCGACTACGAGGTGAAGGACGGCAAGCTGAAGCCTAAGACACTGGTGAAGGGCGGACAACTGGCACTGCGCGCCGAGAAGATGGGGCTCAACGCCGTCGATGCAGAAGGCAAGGCCACAGGATCGATCAACATCAACGCGAAGGCCGTGGGCGTGAAGTCGATGGACGTCGACAAGGAGAAACTGACCGACGACAAGCTCGCTGGCGGCAGCACGATGACCCTCGTATCAGAGAAGATGTACGTGGGCGCGAAGTCGAAGAGCGTGAAGAGCAAGAAGATACAGGCTATGTCGGACGAGATAGGCGCCTTTGCCGACAAGACGCTGGAGATACAGCAGGACGGCGGCAAAGCACTCGTGCAGCTCAGTGGCGGCAACGCCTCGATGGGCGGCAGCAAGTCGCAGATCTACGGAGCCACCACTATCAACGGCAAGGCCGAGGTGAAGGGAGACCTGAAGGCTCCAAAGGGACAGTTCGACAACCTGGAGGCCAAGACCTCGTTCAAGTCGCAGAACATCAGCGACGGCTTCGCCATACCAGGTGCTCCCGGTGGCGGCAGCCTGAGCGCGAAGCTGAAGACGGAGGACGCCCCGAAGGACTAAGGAACAAGAAACAAAAAAGGAAACGAAATCATATAAAGACTGAGAAAATATGAAAAAAGCTATATTCAGAGAACTCGACCTGTACGGCGACGACTTGTCGGGCCACTGTACACGCTTCGCCTACCGGCTGATGAACCTCTGCGTGAAGGCCGAGGAGGTATCGCTGCTGCCGGTGGAAGCACTCATCGACGGCGACCTGCAGAAGCTCGAAGACTGCTGCACCTTAGGGAAGAAAGACGACTATACGTTCATGATCGTACCCAACTTCAAGGAAGACCTGACGGCCATTGCTCAGGGCGTCATGCTGGAGCACCCCGAGTTCAAGCAGGAGACGGGATCGCAGACGCTTGACACCGTCGACGAGGAGGGCCAGCCCACGCAGGAGGAGATACACTACCTGCTGCTCACCATGCCCGAAGTGGACAACGACCGCTACAAGCTGCTCAAGAACACCACAGACGCGCTCTACAACGAATGCAAGGCCGCCATGGAAGTAGCCAACACAAAGGCCGACGCCAAGCTATCTCCCCTGACAGTAGGCGAGAGCGATGCCGACCTGAAGAAACTGAAGAAAGTGCGCGACAAGGTGAACAGCCAATGGACGGAACATCGCGAGAAGATCTACCACGACAAGCTGCAGGAGATAGAGGATGCCCACAACATGTGGATGGCCGACCGCGTGGAGGAGTCGCTCAACAACTTCGAGGACGAGGATGCCCACAATGCCGGTGAAGGCTTCTCCATGAAGGAATACTACCAAAACGAGGAATAATAACACATTATTATATTATACCACATATACGAACCGAATCATGATAAGAATAACGATACGCAACAATGACGACAACATGACAGTCTACATGAACGGCCGTCTGGACTCCGCTGCGACAGAGCAGGCGGAAAAAGACATGGAACCCCTCTACCACTGTGACGACAAGGACATCATCTTCGACTTTACAGAGCTGTCGTACATCTGCTCGGCAGGTCTGCGACAGATGCTCGAAATCCTGAAGAACTCCAGGAAACACGGCCACCACGTCTACATCAAGGGACTCTGCGACAACATCCGTGAAGCCTTTGTGCTGACGGGATTCTATGAGATTTTCGAATACATCTAAGATCCAGATGAAGCCATCGTCACAATCCTTTGCAAACAGGCTATCCATAGAGGTAATGCTGACCGTACTGGCGGTCATGCTCGTCTTTGCCGTGCTGATATGCGGCATCACCTTCGCCGCCATCGAGACTGAAACAGAAGGAAGGTTTAAGTCGATCACGAACCTAGTGAATGAGAAGCTGAACCGCATCTTCGCCACAGTGGAGATAAATGCAAAAAACGCCAATGACGAGATGTATGAAGCGCTTGCTACACCCGAGGAGGCTATAAAGGCCCTGGAGGAACAAGTGAAAGTGAGCAGCGACGTCATCGAGGGCTACTTCTTGGCTTTCAGGCCTGGCTACTATCCGGAATACCCCCAATGGTTTGAACCGGTGATGAACAAGCAGTACGACGAGCATCCCAGGAACATCGGCTCGCCTGACCACGACTACTTTAAGAGGGACTGGTATTACAAAGGCATCAAGTCGAAGAAAGGATACTGGTCAGCGGCCTACTATGATGAGGTCGGTAATCGCGACCACGTATGCTCGTTCGTACAGCCTCTCTACGACGAAAAAGACTCGCTGGCAGGTATCTTTGGGGCCGACATTTCGCTCAAATGGCTGGCCAAGGAGCTGACAATCATCGATGCCGAAAGCTATCAATATGGACTGACAAAATTCGACACCGAAAAAGGCTACGACCTCTACACCTTTATCATCAACAGCGACGGCACCTATATCGCCCACCCCGACTGGAAACGAGTGATGAAAAGAACGGTTCAAGAGGACATAGACAGTAGCGACCGTGACAATATCGCCAAGATAACGCAGAGGCAGCAAGGAAAAACCGTCATGAAAATCGATGGCATCAGGGCAGTAGTGTACTACGCCCCCCTTGAGTCGGCCGACTGGACGGTGGCCATCGTCGTCCCCCAGATGGCAATGTGGATTCCTGCATTATCGCTGATAGGCTTTCTGCTCTTAGTCATAATCATCGTCCTGGTGGTCATCTATTTCTTCTTCCGATACAACATCAACCGGGTGGTAAGTCCTCTGACGGCATTGGCTCATTCGGCCGACGAGGTGGCTAAAGGCAACTTTGCAGCCTCCCTACCCCACATTGAGCATCACGACGAAATAGGCCAGCTGCGCGACTCGTTTGCCGCCATGCAGCACTCGCTCGAACAGTATATTCAGGACATCAAAGTCAAGACCGCCAGGGAAGCAGCCATCAGCCACGACCTCGACGTGGCCTGGAAAATCCAGGCGTCGATGCTGCCCAACGTGTTCCCGCCCTTCCCGGAAAGAACCGACATCGACCTCTATGGCTATCTGAAGCCGGCCAAGAGCATCGGTGGCGATTTCTACAACTTCTTTATACGCGACGAGAAACTCTTCTTCTGCATTGGCGATGTAAGCGGCAAAGGCATACCTGCCGCACTGATCATGGCATGGATCAGCGGCTTGTTCCGCTTCACGTCCATCTATAATGATGACCCGAAGGGTATTGTGGAATTCATGAACAACTATCTGACCCCGGAAAATACGACGTCGCTGTTCTGTACATTCTTCATTGGCATTCTCGACCTGAAGACCCTTGAGCTGAACTATTGTAATGCCGGCCACGAACTGCCAATTCTCATCACCTCGGAGGTCAGCGCAGTGAAGGTTGACCCCAACCTGCCATTAGGTGTGTTCGATGGGTTAAACTACAAGTCGGGACAGATGCAACTGGCTCCGGGCAATGTCCTGGTTTTATATACCGATGGTCTCAAGGAAGCCACCAACCAAGACATGGAGTTGTTTGGAATGGAAAGGATCAAAGCTTCGCTCCAGACTGTCGCTGATGGTGACCAGGCTGATGCGGCCACCTATATCCACCACCTGGAAGACGACGTGGCCGATTTCGTGAAAGAAGCCCCTCAGGCCGACGACCTGACCCTGCTGACCATCAAGGTGCTCAACCCATGAAACTTTGATAACTTTGTGCACATATTTAAATTGTATTTATGAGAAAAGTTAGTTTTATTTTGGCAGCAGCCATGTTGATGGTGTCAGCTGCAGTGATGGCTCAGCAGTCATCAAAGGTGTATCTCACGAGGGAGATTTCACCAGAGTCGTTGGTAAAGATCTACAAGGCACTTGGCGTTGAAGCCAAGGGTCGTGTGGCTGTAAAAATGTCAACAGGCGAAGGCAGCAATCCCAACTACCTGAAGCCTGAACTGGTGAAAAATTTGATATGGGAGGTGGACGGCACTGTCGTAGAATGTAACACCGCTTACGGCAATGCGCCTGCCGACAAGAAAGACGAACGCAACACGTCGGAGAACCACTGGAAAGTGATTGAGCGTCACGGCTTCACAAAGTATTTCCCTGTCGACATCATGGACGAGTACGACGAGATACGCATCCCTGTGAAAGACCAGTCGCACATCAAGTACGACATCGTAGGCGGACACATGGCCAACTACGACTTCATGATTGCCCTCAACCACTTCAAGGGTCATCCTATGGGTGGCTACGGTGGTGCTTTGAAGAACCTCTCTATCGGCTGCGCCAGTCAGAACGGCAAGGCTTACATCCACTCGGCCGGCAAGATGGAGAAACTGGATATGGGCAAGCTGTGGACACCGGAGTTCATTGGTGATCAGGATGGTTTCCTCGAAAGTATGGCAGCAGCAGCTCAAGCCGTAGTGAACTACTTCAATAAGAAGCAGGGCATCATCTATATCAACGTCATGAACAACATGTCGATAGACTGCGACTGCGTGGATCATCCCGAACCTGTGAAGCTGGAGGACTATGGCATCCTCGCCTCTACCGATCCCGTAGCGCTCGACCAGGCTTGCATCGACATCATCAACCAACAGAAGGTGACGGCCAAGAACGACCCCACCGATTTGCTGAAGCGCATTAACAAACAACATGGCACACACACTATCGACCATGCAGCCCAGATTGGCCTTGGCTCCAAGAAGTACGAGTTGGTAAATCTGGATTTATAATTTAAAACATGTACAATTTAGCATATAAAGTAACAACAAGCACCTGCGACAGCGAGGGAAAGCTGAAGCTTTATTCTGCTCTCCAGATGATGCAGGACTGCTCTGAGATGTGGATTGACTCAGAGCCTGGCGTCAAGCAGTATTTCACGGAGCAAAATATGGCTCAACTGCTGGCAACACGCCAGGTTGAAATCGTCCGAGTACCGGAATACAAAGAGGAACTAACGGTGACAACCTCTGTCTATGGCATGAAACCTATGTTCGGATTCCGTAACACCTTTATCTATGATGCACAGGGCAAGCCTTGCTACAAGACATGGAGCATGGGAGCATTCGTTGACAAGGTGGCTGGCAAGTTGAAGCGTGTAGACGATGCTACGATAGCCTCGATGACGCTGGAGCCACAGTTGGAGATGAACTACAAGGATCGTCGCATCATCCTGCCAAAGGATGGTGGCGAGGTGTTGGAACCAATCACAGTGCTCCGTGCCGACATCGACTACAACAAGCACCTGAATAATGCCAACTATGTCCGCATGGCGATGGAGCTGTTGCCTGAGGATTTCGTGGTGAATGGCTTACGGGTAGAATATCGAGTGGCGGCCAAACTGGGTGACAAGCTCAATCCAACCATCTACAAGAATGGCAACGTGATCATCGTCTCGCTGTCGATAGGCGAAGAAGTGAGTGCAATTATTGAATTTTCATAATGTTAAGAATCAAAAGTAGAAAAGGCAGCATCCACGATGGGGTGCTGCCTTCGGTATCTTCTGACGTGTGGTGCACACTGGGGCCTGCTCGCTGGGGTCAGGCTCTAAAACGGCTCAGTCCGAAAAGCCGGTTGAAAACATTCTTTCTTTTGCAAAGAAAT
>CAMHAM010000042.1 GCA_946183415.1 uncultured Prevotella sp. | reverse complement strand
CAGAATGAAAAGAACAGCCAGAAGAAGGCTCAGGAGTTGACAAAGGAAGAGTTGGAGCAGGTGAACGGTGGTCGGAGGTGGTGTATGTAACAGCCCCGTGAGTTCAAGAGAGGTCCCGTGAGTGCAAAGACTCACGGGACCCCTTGATTCCGTCTAGCCATACTCTAGCCTGCTTCTAGCCTGCTTCTAGGCTGCTTCTAGGCTTACTCATGAGTATGCATAGAGTATGGGTAGATGCTGCTTGTTTGCTGGGGTCAGGCTTGCTGGGGCCAGGCCCCAAAGTAAAGTTGCAGGCGACTTTACTTTGGCGCCAGACCCGTAGCCTGCGGGTTCCACGCGACAAAAAATGGGGGCTTGGGGCGGGTTTGTCACAAATTGACAGCCGTGTCGCATGTAGTTTCGACGAAAATCAGCAAAAAGTTTGTTTTGCTCAGAAAGTTGTCGTATCTTTGCAATGTCAAAAGGAAACAACGACATTCCTGAGACATCAATTAACAATAAGTCAAACATTTAAAAAATTAAAGATTATGAAACAGAATGAAAAGAACAGCCAGAAGGCTCAGGAGCTCACACAGGAAGAGTTGGAGAATGTGAACGGTGGCGGTGGCCCTGGCGGCGGTCGTGATGGCCGCAAAATTTTTGAGCCATGACACAAAGCTAATCAAGGGGACTGGTCTTCTAATCAAGGGGACAGGTCTTTGATCCAGGCCTGGATCAAAGACCTGTCCCCTTGATTCATGTCCGTCTCGACGGACTGCGAGCTCGATAGTTACGGACTGCCAGTCCGAAGCCTTCGGACTGATAGTTATCATTAATCGAACGGGGCACCAATACTAACAATATTTTTTCCAGGGTGTAGTCTGTAGTATCCTCACTAACCTCACTTGATAGGGCTAAAATACCGATGTATAGGGCATTTGAAATAGGTGAGGTACATTGGGGATACCTCACTTGAACCTCACTTAGACCTCACTTCTTCCCTCAAGAGTCAATTTGTAGATTGAGTGAGGTTTAGGTGAGGTCTAAGTGAGGTTAAAAGAACTAACCTCACTGGCTCCAATCCCTTTGTATAAAGGGTTCTTAGATAATAAAGTGAGGTTAACCCAAAAAATCAGATTGTCTTACCCTGGAAATTGTTTACTTTTGCACCACGTCTATAAAGATTAGGGTTAATGACTAAGCCGTCAACCTATTGAAGGGTTTAGAGGCAACGGTCAACTAAAAAAAGTTTTAACGTTTAACCGAGTCAACTTATCTGTTTCTTCAGCAGAGTTGTGGAATAGAAAATCTTTTGATGGTGCAAAGTCTTGATAAAGTAAGACGTAATGAGATACTGATTCCCGCAAGAGTAATTGGTGCTGGGTTGCGCCAAGGCTAATCAAGGGGACAGGCCCCAAAGTAAAGTCGCAGGCGACTGTACTTTGGCGCCAGACCCGAAGCCTGCGGGTTCCACGCGACAAGAAATGGGGGCTTGGGGCGGGTTTGTCACAAATTGACTGCCGTGTCGCATGTAGTCCCGACGAAAATCAGCAAAAAGTTTGTTTTGTTCGGAATGTTGTCGTATCTTTGCAATGTCAATCAGAACAAACGACATCTGAGCGACATGAGATAAGAAACAATAAGTTTAACAATTAAAAAAAATTGTAAGATTATGAAGCAGAATGAAGAGAACAGCCAGAATGCTCAGAAGCTCACACAGGAAGAGTTGGAGAATGTGAACGGTGGCGGTGACCCTGGCCATGGCAAAAGGAAGTTTGAGAAATGACACATGAGGGACGGTTCTTTTTGTGCATTCAATAAGTATGGTTACATCCCCGACCCACAGTAGGAACTCACTGGGACCAGTCCCCGTGAGTTCACTGTTTGCAGTGTGGTTGCTGTTGCTCTTTCTTGCTCAAACATCGGTGGGATGGGCTCAGTCGCCTGATGCCCGTGCCTTTATCGCCGACAAATATCTGAGCACCGACGATCATCAGCTGCGCCTAAATTCTACCTCTATTCCGTCAATGGCAAACAAGTGCCGCAGCTGATTCACGACCTCTTCGATCATCCGCGCACTATCGCTCCTCCAGTGCTCGCTGGGGCCAGGCCCCAAAACTAAGTGCTGGGGCCTGGCCCCAGAGTAAAATTATGCCATGAGCAGGCGGCCTATCTGATAGATGAGGGCTGAGGTGACCCAGGCCACGATGGTGGTGTAGCCGGCTGCAAAGAGGGCCCAGCGCCAGGAGCCTGTCTCGTTCTTGATGGCTGCAATGGTGGCGATGCAGGGGAAGTAGAGCAATATAAATATAAGGTACGCGTAGGCTGCCAACGGGGTGATGCCTTCCTGGAGCATCATCTGGCGCAGATGGGTGTACTTCTCTGTATCGTCGCTGAAGTCTTCATCATCGCCAAAGCTGTCGTCGCCTGAGTAGAGCACTCCGATGGTGGAAGCCACAATCTCTTTGGCTCCGACACCTGCCAGCAGCGAGACATCGAGCTTCCAGTTGAAACCCTGGGGCATGAAGATGGGTTCGATGGCCTGTCCCATGCGCCCGATGTAGCTCTGCTCCTGCTGTTGCTCCCGGGTGAGCTCTTCGTTGTGGGGGAAGTAGCCGAGTGCCCAGACGATGATGGAAGCCACGAGGATGATGCCTCCCATCTTCTTGAGATACTCCTTACCTTTCTCCCAGGTGTGTCGCCAGATGGCTTTGGGGGTAGGCCAGCGATAGGGGGGCAGCTCCATCACGAAGGGGGTGTCCTCGCCCTTGATGACCAGCGATGAGAACAGCTTGCTGACAAGGACTGACATCATGATGCCGAAGGCATAGAGCGACAGGAGCACCCATGAGCGGTATTGCAGCGAGAAGAAGGTGCCGGCTATCATAATGTAGATGGGCAGGCGGGCTGAGCAGCTCATGAAGGGCAGGATCATCATGGTGATGATGCGTGAGCGGCGGCTCTCAATGGTGCGGGTGGCCATCACAGCCGGTACATTACAGCCGAAGCCCATGATGAGGGGGATGAACGACTTGCCGTGGAGCCCCATCTTGTGCATCAGCTTGTCCATGATGAAGGCTGCGCGGGCCATATAGCCTGAGTCCTCCATCAGCGAGATGAAGAAGTAGAGGATGAGGATCTGTGGCAGGAAGACGATGACAGAGCCCACACCGCCGATGACTCCATCGACCAGCATGGCCTTCAGGGGACCGTCGGTCATGTTGCCACTGATCTTGTCGCCCAGCCAGGCCACGCCTTCTTCTATCCAGTCCATCGGGTACTGGCCGAGGGTGAAGGTGGTCTCGAACATGATGTAGAGCAGCAGGAAGAAAATGGGGAAGCCCAGATACTTATGTGAGAGCAGACTGTCGATCCTGTGGGTGGTCTTATAGGTGTCCTTCTTGGTGCCGGTCTTGAACTTGGCCTCCTTCAGGGCACCGTTGATGAAGCCGTATTTTGCATCCATGATGGCTGTCTCAGAGTCGTTTCCAGTCTCCTCCTTCACACGTGCCGAAGCCTTGTCGCGGGCATTGGTCAGCTGGTGGAAGTCGTCCATACGGTTCTCTCCAGCCATGTGGTGCCCCAGATAGTCGAGCACCTGACTGTCGTGCTCCAGCAGCTTCAGGGAGAGGTATCGGGTGGAGTAGTGCTGGGTGATGTGCTCGTCGGCCTTCAGGTATTTCTGGATGTGGCTGATGCCGTCCTCAATCTCATGCCCGTAGTTGATATGCAGGTGGCGAGAGAACTTGCTGGTGCCCTCGTAGACCTGAATGACAGCTCGGAAGAGCTCCTTGACACCATCACCGTTCTTGAAAGAGGTGGGAATCATCGGCATACCGAAGAGGTGACTCAGGGTGGAGATGTCCACATGGTCGCCACGACGCTCAAACTCATCATACATGTTGAGGGCGCAGACCATGCGGATGTTCATATCCACCAGCTGGGTGGTCAGATAGAGGTTGCGCTCCAGGTTGGAGGCATCGATGACATTGATGACCACATCGGGCATCGACTCCGTCAGGTGCTCCCTCACATAGAGTTCCTCGGGCGAGTAGCAGGAGAGGGAGTAGGTGCCAGGCAGGTCGGTGAGGTTGAACTCATAGCCGAAGAACTCTGCATGGGCCTCGGTGGCATCGACGGTGACACCAGAGTAGTTGCCCACATGGCCATGGGCTCCAGATGCAAAGTTGAAGAGCGAGGTCTTGCCACAGTTGGGATTACCCACCAGGGCCACATTGATCATACGGCGCTCCTTCATGGCCTCGTGCTTGATATAGTCGTCCTCGTGGATGCTGGTATCTTCGGTCAGAGAGAAATGGGTGGCCTCGATGGGGGTGTCGGTGGATACCACCTCGATATTGTCGGCCTCCTGATGACGGAGTGACACTTCATAGCCCATCAGCTTGTATTTCACGGGGTCCTGCAGCGGTGCATTGAGCAGCACTTCTACTTCCTTGCCCTTGATGAATCCCATCTCGATGATACGCTTGCGGAATCCACCATGACCCAACACCTTGACGATGATACCTTTCTCGCCTGTCTTCAATTCTGAGAGTTTCATACCTTATTTATATTTTATGACTCACGATTCTGGTGCAAAGATACACAAATTATTTGTGCAACCAAGTTGCATGCGCGCTCAATCGGGTAAAAATACCTACTTATGAGGATGCTTCACGATGACTTTCCGCCATGTTCCGTCCTGTTTGCGGATGATGTTGAAGCCTCTTTGAAGCTTGTCTATGCGCCTTCCATCGAGGGTGAATATCTGTTCTGCCTGGCTGGCTGTCTTGTAGTGACGTATTCCTGTGGGGGTAATCCTTTTCAGGCTGTCCATTGCCTCGGTCATCCATTCCTTCCGCCCTGTATACCACTTCTGGGCTATCTTTACATAGTCGGCCACATCCCTTGTACCTTTGTCATATTTTGTCTGGTCGTAGAGCAGAGCCTGGCTCAGCGCTGCAGCCCCCTTGGCGTTCTTGAAGTCATCGAGCTGATGGTTGATGGTGTCGAAGATGGTGGGCGAGAGCTGGTCCCAGAGTTGCAGGTAAGCATCGATAAAGGCCTTGCTGTGCTCATTGGCAGGGTCGAGCAGGGACTTGAAGATGAAGTGGTAGTGTGCTCCGTCCCAATCGTCGGTCATGACGTAAGAGCCATCCAGATCCCACATATTGGCCATCATGATCTTCGAGTTGTCTGTGTTGTCGTATTTGGTCAGGAAGTAATTGGCTCCTGTGCCGTCCCAGCAGCCTATCAAGTCACGCGCCAGGATCCACCTTGTGAACGAGTCCATGTCGATGTATTCTGGATAGGAGCCATCGTTGATTGACTGCTCCATCTTGCTGACCATCTCCTTAAAATAATCCAGTTGTTCTGTAGTAATCTCTTCGGGTTTGGGGTATTTGAATGTATAGTTCAGTGGATCGTCGTCCAAGGAACTCTCCACGTAGAGATCGCTGTTCCACCAATACTGGTCGTATTCAAAGACAAAGCCTGTCTTGTCTACATTGAGGCGGCAGTCTGGATTCCTGCGTACTGACTCTGTCAGCAGATACAGCCCGAGATACTCATCGTTGAAGAATACGTTGACATGTTCGTAGGCAGGAGTCCACTGGAGTCCCATCAGGTCGTTGACTATGAATCCGAAAGTGCAGCGGAATTCCACATCCCTGAGCAGCAGCCAGTTCTTGTCTTTGTATTTCTCGGGGTCACCTCGCCTCAGGAGGTCGGCCTTCTTTTCCAGCTTGATCTTGTAGGCCTTTGGGTAGTAGTCCCAAGCAGAGGCATTTCCTCGGATGTTGATTCTCATTCCGCTGACATCTTCTTCGTAATCTCCACTATCATAGACCACCTCGTTGCCTATGGTAATCTTGACTCTGCCTGGCACTTTGGCCACTTGGGTAATTGTCTTGCCGATACAGCCTTCAGGGGCAAAGATGCCTATGAACGAAGGCTCTTCTTCGTTGACAGTTGTAATCTCCATGAGGGGCATGCCAAGGTCGAGGATTTCCTGTCGGCTCTGGGCTCTGGCTGGGAGGATTGTATTTGCAATCAGGCAAAAACTGATAAACACCTTTATGATAACATCTTTCTCATCAGTCTTCAATGGTGGGAGTTTCATGATAAATGATTTTTGCAAGTATCTTCGAATATTTGATGGCACCACTTTCATTCAGGTGGCTGGCATCCTGGAAGTCATCGGATGTGAACCTGTTGTCGAAGAGGTGCTCATGGTATTCCACATGCGGATATCTGGCTTGGAGTTTCCTGACAAACTGGTGGATGTCGTTGAGTACGATCGGATGGATAGACTCCTGATAGGTCTTATACACAGGGGGAGCTACCAGTACAAGTCTGACCTGTTTCTGCTGGGTTACCAATGCCAGTTGCTCATATTGTTGCCAGATTTCTTCATATCCAGCCTGGTCGATGGCTTTTGTAGTATCGATAACGGCAGGGATGGACCTCAGGTCCCAGTCTGTCAAACGGTCCTTGATGTCGAGTTTCACATATCCTAAAGAATCACATTCCTGCAGCTTCTGACGGTTGTTCCAGAAGCGTGACATGTAGTTTAATTTAGAATTCAGGATCTCAGAGAAATACCAGAAGGGATCAATGCGTGTCCCCATGTATTTGGTATGCATGCAACGACAGGTGCCCGACAAATCCTCTGGAATAGACTTTGTCAGGGGATTCTCATGTTGACGCTCGAAGAAGAAGTTGGTGTAGTCTACGGGAACGACGACAGCCTGCAGACTGTCCATTCGGGGTACATACATCTCGGCCAGAGCGACATCGTATTCCCTGAGCCTGGCAGAGATGGCGAGGTTGAACACCCCCTTGCCAACCTGTTCGGGCTTGACTGCCTCCTCGATATGGGAACTGCCCAACAGCAGCACTTTGATGTCCTTCACATGCTCATCCATATACTGTCGCTTGTAGGCATAGACATTGGGACGGAAAAGCAATGCCACCTCAATGATGCTACACATCAGAAGCAATAGTATGCCAAATCCAAATAGGGTCTTCAGAAACTGCTTCATACTTTTTAGAATTGGAAATAGATGAATGCCTGGCTCTTACCGGTAAATGTCAGGATG
The DNA here is from genome assembly GCA_946183415.1 of uncultured Prevotella sp. GTDB lineage: Bacteria > Bacteroidota > Bacteroidia > Bacteroidales > Bacteroidaceae > Prevotella. Next base: position 20,477 of record CAMHAM010000042.1, on the reverse strand, counting down.
AGCAGGATGATAAACAGGTAGAGCGCATAGCGCAGGACTCTGGAGTGGAACAGCTTAAATGCCTGTAACTGTAGTGCATGCTCTTCTTTCCTCTGGATCCACTCAATCATCAGCAGGATGAGGGCAAAACCTATGTAGAGCTTTCCATAGCTGTCGATGATGGAGCCACCCTCCAGACCATTCGTAATCATTGCCTGGATAAAGGCCATTGCCTCAGCGATATTTGCAGCACGGAAAATGATATGGCCGACAGCCACCAGACAGAAGGTTCCCAGCATCTTGCCGAAGTCCTTCAGGAATGGCAGGTTATGACTATTGGCCTTCAGCTTCTTGTTCTTACCGAAAGAGCCTGAGAGGATAAGTGGGATAAACAGCAGACCATGATATAGACCGAACACACCATAAGTCCAGTTGGCTCCATGCCAAAGACCTATCAGGATGAGGTTGATCAGCGCAGCCATCACAATGCCCCAGTTGCCGATATTCCTGAAGGCGATGTTCAGGGGCATGAATACATAGTCGGTAATCCAACCTGTGAGCGACATGTGCCATCTGCGCCAATACTCAGCCATGTTACGGGCCAGGAAGGGGTGATTGAAGTTGCGGTTGACACGATAGCCCAGTATCTTTCCAACGCCAATGGCCATGTTGGAATAACCATCGAAGTCGGCATAGAGCTGGATGGGATAGAGTAGGGCAGCTATGAGGAGCATCGTGGAGGGCAGATGATCATAGCCATTCCATGCCTGATTGGTGATAATCGCCAGATTGTCGGCAATACACATCTTGGTGAACATGCCCCACAGGATCTGTCGGCATCCATCAGCAGCCAAGGTATAGTCGAGGGTGTGAACCTGCTTCATCTGAGGCAGGAACTTGTCGGGACGATCGATAGGACCAGAGAGGATGGTGGGAAAGAAGGCGATATAGGCTGCAAACTCCGTCAGGTCCCTGCAGGGCTGGATATGCTCGCGGTGGATCTCGATGATATAGCTGATCAGCTTGAAGGTGAAGAAACTGACGCCGATAGGCAAAATGATGTTCAGCGTGCTCCATGAAACCTGAAGACCAATGGCATTCAGAAGCTCAGCCAATGATTCTACGAAGAAGTTCAGGTATTTGAAATACAACAAGATACCAACTCCAAGGATAACGCTGAAGGTGGTGATGCGCGAGGCAGCTTTGGTATGTCCTTCCTCCATCTGGCGGTGGAGCCAGAGGCCTATCAGCCAGAATACGATGGTGGTTCCTAATAACAATGGAATCATGCGCCAGTCGGCCATGCCATAGAAGACATAGCTCACCAGCAGGAGCCATGTGTTCTGGAACATGGGCGTCTTCTTGAAGAATGGCAGGTAGTAGACGATGAAAACGACTACAAAGAACAGCAGGAAGCTATAGGAATTGACAACCATCAACTATAATCTGTAAACCGTAAACTGTAAACTGTAAACCGTAAACTGTAAACCGTAAACCGTAAACTGTAAACCGTAAACCCAAAACTATTTAAGCTTCTCCTCCATGGAGTTCACCATCTCGCCGACGTTCCTCCATTTCATAATCTCCAAGGAGGTAAACTTGATGCCGAAGGACTTCTCGATAGCCACAATCAGCTGGATGTGACTCAGAGAATCCCACTCTTCTATATCGTTGGCACTTGTCTCCTCGGTCAGTTCACACTCATCAAGGTCTAACACGTCGATGAATATTTCATTCAGCTTACTAAAAATCTCTTTTCTTTCCATAAACTTATTTTGTCTTAATATAATTCTTTCTGGGTTGGTATTGTTCAACATCTAGTACATATTGGGCTGTGGGTGTTCCTTCCAGCTTCTGGAAGCCCAGACTGGGGTAGTGATTCTCCACCATCTTGTTTTTCGGGGTGGGCAGGTACTCACCGACGATGCGCTTATAGCCTTTCTCGCGGGCTGCTTCTACCATCGTATTGAGCGTAAAATCCTCCATTCCACGCTTCAGTACACGACAGCTCATGAACCAGGTGTCGATGAAGAGGGTTTCCTCGTCTTGCTTCTTCATGATGATAACAGCAATCAGACCGTTATCCCCGAATTTGTCCTCCAGCGTAAAACTGAGGTCAATCACGTCAGGATCCTGTCCTAAGGCCTCGATGTCAGCTTCTGTATAGCGGACAGTACGCAGATTGAACTGGTTGCTGCGCTGTGACAGCTGAGCCACTCTGGGAGTATTGAATTTGTTGAATCCGCTGACAACAGATGTCATGTCGAGTGATTTCAGGAAATCAGCCTCGTTGCTGAATGTCTTCTGCAGGGAGACGCGCTGAGCCTCTACCTGATACTGTTTGGTACGATCCTTATCTGCCTGACTATAGGATGCAGTCTCGAAGAGATTCAGCGAATAGAGGTATTCCAGATATTCGCCTGGGTCCTGAGGTAATTCTGGCACGGTAATGCCTGGAATATTCTCTCTGACGATATTCCTTTCGAAAGGATTATCATCGAGGAACACCATCGAATCAAAACCGATGTTGAGAATCCGCTGGATGGTGCGGATATTATCCACCTTTGTTTCCCAGTTGGCCTGGAACACAGCGATGTCCTCCAGTTTGAGCACCATGTCGGGATGCTTCTCGAAAGGCTCCTTGGCAGTATCCTCATTATTCTTGGAGGCCACGCAGATGATGACACCTCGTTGCTTGAGTTTCTTCACCCACATCTGGAACTCCGTGAAAGCCTTGCCGATGCCCAGTCCATGCCCCAGCTGGATGCCCTCAAGTCCGTCGTCTCCAATGACACCTCCCCAGACGGTATTGTCGAGGTCGAGGATCAGGCATTTCTTGAACTGTCCCTTGATGGCACAGATGATATCCATCACCCTTGAGGCCACATAGGGTAGGGCATCGATGCTCAAGACCATCTCTGTGCTGACATAGACATTGGGGGCAAACATCATGTCGCGCCCCAACTTATTCTGCAGTCCTGCTATATCACATATAAAGAGGTTCGCGTAACGCTGTGACAGGTCCATCAGTCCCATGTTCAGTTTACGAACCTGATAAGTGAACGATGATGTCACCTTCGTGGCATAACTGCCAAAGACGGTATCTTCGATCTCTGGGTAGTTCAGACAGATGATTTTCTTGCTTGCCAACATGGGGTTCTCGCATACAGAGGCAACAAAGGCCAGCCGTTCTTCTGCAAGAGATTCCTGCTGACTGGGAGATAGCAGACTATGCTTCTCTCCAAGTTTGTGGGTAGACTGGAATAGCACTATAAAGTCGGCATCAGTCTGATAGAGTTCACTCGACGGATCAAGGAACTGTCGCTCCACCTGGTTGTATTCAGCTTCGAACAAATCTATCTGATAGCCCCTCTCAGCACCAGTGCCTCGGATAGCTGTGGCAAGGAACTGGGTCGCTGTGTCACCTGTCAGCGCTACTTTAATCGCTGGCAAGTCAGCAGGCATGCGCTTCGTTATCTTCTTCAGTTCCTGAAATGTTTTCATCATCAATCAGTTCTTAGCTTTCAAAATAGTTCTCCAATTCCGTTTTAGCAGCACCATGATCGTTTGACAGGTCCTTGATAATCCGTCCTTTCTCCAGCAACGTGATTCGCGTGGAGATGTCTATGGTATGCTGCAGATTATGACTGGAAATCAAAATGGTAGCCCCCGTCACTTCATGATAGGCCGTCAGCTCATGCTTGAGGACATTCTGGCTCGAAGGATCGAGGAAGTTGAAAGGCTCATCGAGAATCACCAACTTGGGCTTATTAAACAGGGCCGACATGATTCCTACCTTCTGCTTGTTTCCTGCCGAGAGGTTTCTGATGAGTTTCTTATGTCCGAATATCTCACCACCAGCCAGACGCTCAAAATCCTTCAGACGTTCATCTACATCCTCCTGCTTCATATCAGTAATCTTGCCAATGAAAGCGAAATATTCCTCTGGTGTCAGGAAATCTATCAGGAACCCTTCGTCGATGTAGGCACCAGTCCATGCTTTCCATTGTTCTGAAAGAGCAGGATTGACAGCAACGACTTCATCGCCATTGCTGAATCTTGAGGTTGGTGGGACGGAAAGCATCACCTCTCCCTCGTCGGGCTTCAAAAGGTCGAGCAGCATACGGAAGAGGGTCGTCTTGCCAGCACCATTATTACCTACAAGCCCAAGGATATCCCCGTCGTTGATGGTCAACGCGGGAATATCACAGGCGATAGTCTCACCAAAGGATTTCTTGAGGTTACTGATGGTAATCATCTCTTAACTCAAAACTCTTAACTCTTAACTCTAAATTCTTAACTCTTAACTCTTAATTCTTAACTCTAAACAATCCCTTTTCCGTGACAGTTCTTGAATTTCTTTCCTGAACCACAAGGACATGGATCATTTCTGCCAGGCAGCTTGTCTTTGATGATAGGTGACTTTGGCTGCTGGGCACGAGTGTCATGCTGGGCTGCAGCCTGTTGGTTCTTGTCGACGAGCTGTTCCTCACCCACCTGCTGCTTGCTCTCAGTATACTGCTGGCGCTGGGTACGCTGCTCAGGAGCTGCTTCCTGTACCTGCTGCTGCATCTCAGGAATCTGGGCACGCGTCAGGATGGAGCAGATGCGGTTATACATCTCATTGATCATATCGTCCCAAACCTTGGCACTCTCCAGCTTGAAGATCAGCAACGGATCTTTCTGCTCGTAGGATGCATTCTGTACAGAGTGTTTCAGCTCGTCGAGCTGACGCAGGTTCTCCTTCCAAGAATCATCGATGATATGCAGGAGGATAGCTTTCTCAAATTCCTTGATGACAGTCTTAGACTCACTTTCGTATGCCTCTTTCAGGTTGCAGGGGATATTAAACATTCGGCGACCATCAGTCAGAGGAACCATAATGCGCTCAAACCTGTCACCCTGAGTCTCATAGACTTGTTTGATGATCGGGTTAGCCACAGTCTGGATTCGTTCTGTCTTTCTATTGAAATTACCAATGGCTGCCTGGAAAGCATTCTCCGTCAGCACCTCTCTCGGCTGATTGATGAACTCTTCGTTGGTGAATGGTGCCTCCATCGACAGGATGTGCAGGAATTCCTCTTTGCATCCCTGATAATCGTTGTTCTCGATGATGTTGACCACGCGGTCCCAGATGATGTTGGCAATATCCATACCGATACGCTCTCCCATCAAGGCATGACGACGCTTTTCGTAGATAACAGTACGCTGCTTGTTCATCACATCGTCATATTCAATCAGTCGCTTACGGATACCGAAGTTGTTCTCCTCAACCTTCTTCTGGGCACGCTCAATACTCTTGGAAATCATCGGACTCTCAATCATCTCACCATCCTTGAAACCAAGCTTGTCCATCACATTGGCAATACGCTCAGAGGCAAACAGACGCATCAGCTTATCCTCGAGTGATACATAGAAGACGGATGATCCTGGGTCACCCTGACGACCTGCACGACCTCTTAACTGACGGTCTACACGACGGCTCTCATGGCGCTCAGTACCAATGATAGCCAGACCACCGGCAGCCTTAACCTCTGGTGACAGCTTGATATCGGTACCACGACCTGCCATGTTGGTAGCAATGGTTACAGCTCCTAATCCATTGGTCGACTGTCCTGCAAGTGCCACGATGTCAGCTTCCTTCTGGTGGAGCTTGGCATTCAGCACCTGATGAGGAATCTTTCTCATGGACAGCATCTTTGAGAGTAACTCAGAAATCTCAACCGATGTTGTACCTACCAGGGTAGGACGTCCAGAGTTGCGCATCTTCTCAATCTCCTCGATGACAGCATTATATTTCTCACGGGCTGTTTTATATACTCGGTCATCCTGGTCATTACGGATGACAGGTCTGTTGGTTGGAATCTCCACCACATCGAGCTTGTAGATATCCCAGAACTCACCTGCCTCTGTAGAAGCGGTACCAGTCATACCAGCCAGCTTGTGATACATACGAAAGTAGTTCTGAAGGGTGATGGTGGCGAAGGTCTGTGTGGCTGCTTCCACCTTCACATGCTCCTTGGCCTCTACAGCCTGATGCAAGCCATCGCTCCAACGACGGCCCTCCATGATACGGCCAGTCTGCTCATCGACAATCTTCACCTCACCATCGATAACCACATACTCGTCATCCTTATTAAACATGCAGTAGGCTTTCAGCAATTGCTGGAGGGTATGAACACGCTCACTCTGGATGGCGTAATGGCTCAACAACTCGTCTTTCTTGTCAACACGCTCCTGATCAGTAAGACCAGTCTCGGCTTCAAGGGCTGAGAGCTCAGAAGTGATATCGGGCAGCACGAAGAGTTCATTATCATTGACCTGCTTGGCCAACCATGCAGTACCTTTATCGGTAAGGTCGCAGGAGTTGAGCTTCTCGTCTACCACGAAATACAGAGGCTCTACGCACTCAGGCATCCTGCGGTTGTTGTTCTCCATGTAGATGTTCTCCGTGTTCTGCATACCACTCTTGATACCTTCTTCCGAAAGGAACTTGATAAGCGGCTTGTTCTTAGGCATAGCCTTGTGGGAACGATAGAGAGAAAGGAAACCAGCATCAAGTTTCTCCTGACCTTCTTTCTTGTTGCCAGCCTCTACCAGCTTGTTGCCTTCACCGATAAGGTTCTTGGCCTCAGCAAGATACTGGGTGGCGAGCTGTTTCTGAACTCCCACGAGCTTTTCTACCAATGGCTGATACTCCTCAAACATTTGGTCGTCACCCTTGGGAATAGGACCAGAGATAATCAGAGGTGTACGGGCATCATCTATCAACACAGAGTCGACCTCATCGACAATAGCATAATTGTGTGAGCGCTGTACAAGGTCGGCAGGCGAGATGGCCATGTTGTCACGCAGGTAGTCGAAACCAAATTCATTGTTCGTACCAAAGGTGATGTCTGCCTGGTAAGCTCTACGACGTGCCTCAGAGTTGGGCTGGTGCTTATCAATACAGTCAACGGAAAGTCCATGGAACATATAAAGAGGTCCCATCCACTCAGAGTCACGCTTAGCCAGATAGTCGTTCACAGTAACTACATGAACACCGTTACCTGTCAAGGCATTCAGGAAGACGGGGAGGGTAGCAACCAATGTCTTTCCTTCACCAGTAGCCATCTCCGCAATTTTACCCTGATGAAGAACGGTACCACCAAACAGCTGTACATCATAGTGTATCATCTCCCATTTCAGGTCGTTACCTCCGGCTGTCCAGTGATTGTGGTAGATGGCCTTATCGCCGTCGATGGTAATGAAGTCCTTCTTCGGGTCAGCAGCCAACTCTCTATCAAAGTCGGTGGCCGTTACGATGGTTTCCTCATTCTCAGCAAAGCGTTTGGCAGTCTCTTTCACAATGGCAAACACTTCAGGCATAACCTCATCAAGAGCTTTCTCATAGATATCCAGAACTTCCTTTTCAATCTTGTCAATCTGAGCAAAGATATCTGCACGCTCATCGATAGGGGTATCTTCAATGGTGGCCTTGAGTTCTGCAATACGGGCTTTCTGCTCCTTGGCAGAGTCCTGCACTTGCTGTTGTAATACTTTTGTACGCTGACGTAGCGCATCATTGTCCAGCTGCTCCACCTGTGGCGATACAGCTTTTACTTTTTCCACAAGGGGCTGGATGAGTTTCATGTCGCGTGTAGATTTGTCTCCAAACAGCGACTTTAAAATCTTACTAAAATTCATATCAAATTATAACTTTTTATTCTTTTCTGATTAAACCTTTTCCAAAAAACGGTGCAAAGGTACAAATAATATTTGTAACTGCCAAACTAATCTGTAAGAAATCCTATAATTGGCAGAGGCATGCCTAAAAAAGTGGCAAGGCGTTGCTGGCATTCGGTGCCCTGATGCGAATAGCCTTAGCAATGGAAGGGGCTATTCTGTCGACAGTTACAGGTGCCTGAACACGTGCAGACTGAATGCCTGAACTGAAGACGATGATGGGGAAAAAGGCAAGGTCGACTTTTGTTTTTTCTGTCTGATTGGTATTTTCATCTGACAATTGCCAACCTGGTGCCAGATGGATAGTCAAATCACCACGATGAGCTTCAAAGAGATGAATATCCACGCTTTTCACTCCAGCTGATTGTAATAAGAACTCTTTGGCTCTTTGTGTAGCATTGGTTATGGTAATACGTTTTGATTCAAGTAATTGTGTATTTAGGTACAACTGATTCTTGAAATAGGTTTCAACGTATTTCCCGCTTCCCCATAATCCGCCGAAATACATATTGAGCAGATTGGCAGTACGATTGATATAGAATGTACCTGAGGGGATGTGGTATATTTTGTAATTCGTGGAATTTTCTTCACAATATCCAGTGCTGGTAATCACATAGAGCGTGTTGCCCTTCCCGACTTGTGTCTCGGTCTGAGATACCAGTCTGGCTATTTCCTGATCAAGTTGTTGATAGGTCTGCTGGTCTTGTCCACCGGCTTCATAAGTCAACAGCAGCAAATCAGGTATGGAGTCTTGACCTAAAGCCTCCTGCGAGATGGATTGTAAAGCCTGTGTGGTGATATCAGCTGATGTCCACTTCTTCCTGCCGTAAGAATTCCAGTAAACATTGTTGGGCGCATGTCCACCAGCCAGTTCTGCAATCGTTTTTGTAGGAGCGATAGCAAAGACTTTCCCCCTTCCGTTAGTGGCTATCTTCAGTTCGTCTCCAATGGTAGATACGGCCAGGTCTGATGGTGCCGGAGAAACAGGTCTTAATGAAGCCCTGTCTATCCACTGCTCTCCTGTGATAGTATGATAGAATGGGGTTGTCCCTGATACTACTGACGAAATGGCAGAAGCCTGGTCAATATTTCTAAAGGGATAAGAAGCCTGTTCGAAAATGGCACCTTGCTCCATCAGTCGTAAGAAGCCGTCGGTACCATAAGTAGGCGCGAAGAGTTCCAGATAATCACTTCTGAGCTGGTCGATGGTAATGTTTACAACCAGTTTGGGAACCTGCCGAGTTCCTTTTTGTCCTTGTGCTTCTGCATGCAATGCCAGCACCGACAAGAGTGTGATATATAGATATTTATTTCTCAAATCTGATGACTCTTAACAGCAAACATAATGCCACAATGAGCATTCCTTCTGCGTAATGTTGGAAAATGCTGCCAATCAGGAAGAGAACAATCATGGCAATTTGTATCTTTGGCCAGGTCTTATTCTTCTTCCTGATGACTGCTGGGATAAAACCTAAAGCTATCGGATTCAGCAAAAGGATCTGCAGATTCGTACTGGTGGCTGGATGTTGCGAAAAGAGCATGACAAACAGCACACAGCCTGCTAATCCTTGCATCAGCAGCAATACCACATCATACCACGTAGATCTTTTCTTCCGCTTCCAGTCGAAAAGACTGATGCCTACTGTGATGACCAATAAGATACAGGCACATTGCATAGGAGTCAGCGGAAAATCTCTTTCTATGATCTGCACACCAGGCATCACAGCCATTCTTCTTTCGCTGACAAGTTGTCGGTAGTTTCCGTTAGCGTAAATCTGCGCTCTGTCGAAATCATAGAGAAGATTCTCAGGCAGGAACTCCTGTTGCTTCATATCAGTCTTCAAATCAGCCTTGATACCAAGAAGCATATCATTGCCGAATGTAGCCCAAGGGTGATTTCTGGTGCAGAAACTCACCATTTCCCTATATGAAGGCGAATAGTCTTCACGAGGGGCATATTCAATCTTCCCATTGACACATTTCTCTACAATGTCTCGTGGGCGTGTAGAACAGTTGTCATAGAAGAAATTGTAGCGATAAATGCGATTTTCAGGCCGCAGGTTGTTGGCCAATGCATCTCTGACCTTTAGCTTTTCTTCATTTGTCAGGTTCAACACCTGTTCTGTCACGCTGCTGCCCCAATGCTCGTAATAGGCACAAAATGACCTGAATGGAATTGTTCCCAATTCATAGTCTGTCAGACCAAAAACAAACCGAGCGACAAAATAGGGCTTATCAAAGTTAAAGATGCCCCAGTTAAAAGCCAGGTCCTCACCAGCAAGAGGGCCTTCTTGGTGCATATCATGCCATCTAATGGCAGAGTGGCCATAAAGACTGTAGACTTCCTCATGAGGCGAACAAGTCAAGAGACTCACTTCTACGGAATCAAAATATTCTGGACACAGTTCTTGTTGTGCCTGTGCCGAAATAGCATAAAAGTTGCAAAATAGGACGAATAGAGTCCTAAAAATGTTTTTTAATTGTTTCACGATGCAAAATTACTCTATATTTTTCACTAAAAAGCGTTTTTCTCGATTTTTTTCAATAATTTTGCACGCTGAAATGATTTTCTTAAGAAATAAAGTGCAAAATATGAATAAAATGCTTGCTTGTCTCCTCATGCTGGCCATGACGATGACAGCTTATTCTCAGAGTGGTTCCCGATCTCCCTATAGCCAATATGGCTTAGGCGACCTGAGTACTCAGAGCGTTGGATTTAATAAAGGAATGAATGGTGTGGGGCTTGGTATGCGCAAAGGCAACGAGGTCAATCCTCTCAATCCTGCTTCTTATTCTGCCATAGACTCTCTGACGATGATTTTTGATGGAGGGCTCTCTGGACAGATTACCAATTACGAAGAACAAGGCAAGAAAGTGAATGCCAAGTCGGGCGGCTTTGATTATTTTACTACGCTTTTCAGGGTATATAAGCATCTGGGAGTCTCTGTGGGCGTTATGCCTTATTCTAATATCGGTTATGATTATAAGGAGACAAGTTATGAGACTTTAGGTTCTGATAAAATCAAGGAGACTACTATGTATAATGGTAGTGGTGGACTGAATCAGCTTTACGTCGGTATAGGCTGGCAAATCGTAAAGCCTCTTTCTGTAGGCGTTAACCTGTCTTATCTTTGGGGAGATTCCCATCAGGAGATTGAGGGTGGTACGAATGCGCTTTCAAATACGCTGTTCCGTGAATACGAGTGGTCTGTTAGCAGTTATAAAGTTGATTTAGGTGTACAACTTACCTTACCTTTAGCCAAGCGTGATTTCCTGACGGTAGGTGCCACCTTCTCACCAGGTCATCATCTGAATTGTGATCCTATATGTCGCATGATTATGACCAATGCTTCTATTACGAAATCAGATACCACTTCTTTTAAAGTCGAGAACGGATTGTCAATTCCTACCTCATTTGGCGTTGGTATTGGCTATAGTCATGCTTCAAAATTCCGTGCAGGAGCTGATTTCCATTTGCAGAAATGGGGCTCTGTATCTTATCCGCGATTTGATGGAAATACCTATGCTCTGAAAGACGGGTTGCTGAAAGACCGTTTCCAGGTGAATGCAGGTGCTGAATTTATGCCTAACCCCAATAGTCGGAAATTATTAGGGCACATTCGCTTCCGTGCAGGCGTGGGCTATTCTACACCTTATTATTATATAAATGGAAAGGAAGGTCCAAAAGAGCTGAGCGCAAGTATCGGTTTTGGCATCCCCATTGCCAATGCCTACAACAACCGTTCTATTCTGAACATCAGTGGACAATATGTAAGACGCTCAGCTGATAACCTTGTGACAGAGAACACCTTCCGGCTTTGTATCGGTCTTACCTTTAATGAGAGATGGTTCGCCAAGTGGAAGATCGAATAACAAGTATCTTAGCAGTCATGGCTGGTATGGTCTTGATGGCCTGTACCGAAGTGAAGGAGCATGTCGCTCCTCCAATCAACGAGCGTGACTCTGTTTCGACGATGACCACCTTTGGCGTTAATACGCTGATTAGTGATTCTGGTGTTATCAAGTACAAGATCGTGACAGAGCGATGGGATGTTAACACCATTAAAAATCCTTCACGCTGGACTTTCGAGAAAGGCATTTTTTTTGAACAGTTCGATGAGAAATTCCATGTGGAGGCATATATCCAGGCTGATTCTGCCTGGTATTTCGATCAGAAGAAACTGTGGAAGCTCCGTGGTAGAGTCCGCATCAGGAATATCAATGGACTTATCTATGAAAGTGAGGAACTGTATTGGGATGGTAATTCGCATGAGCTTTATTCCAATGTATGGTCGAAGGTGACAACACCTGAACGTACCATGGAAGGTACCTATTTCCTGAGTGATGAACACATGCGACATTATATCGTCAACAATTCAAAAGGATCATTTGAGAAAGAGGATATGACTGGTGAATCCAAGGAGGAAGAGCAGAAGAATCCTGCAGATACGGTTCAACAACCAGAACCAATCCTTCGCCCGAAAGCAGAAAAGGCACGTCGATCCACTCCACACCTCTAAACTATACACTTTGCAACATGAACTATGAACTGATTATATGGCTCCTTGTGACGATGCTCTTCTCTGCTTTTTTCTCAGGCATGGAGATTGCATTCGTTTCAAGCAACAGACTTTTGGCAGAGATGGATCGTGAGAAGAATGGTCTCTCACAGAAAGCCATAGCTTTCTTTTACCAACATCCGAACAATTTTGTGTCAACGATGCTGGTTGGCAATAATATCGCTCTTGTCATTTACGGTATTCTGTTTGCCAAGATTTTCGACACTCTTCTGTTTGCTTCTCTAAGTGACGGAATGCGTGTGACTGCTGATACGCTACTTTCTACATTTATTGTGCTGTTTACTGGCGAATTCCTGCCAAAAAGCATATTTAAGAATAATCCAAATACACTATTGACATTCTTTGCGATACCAGCATGGATCTGTTATGTGGTTCTCTATCCAATATCGAAGTTTGCCACTTTGCTCTCAAAAGGATTACTCCGGATGGTTGGCGTGCACATGAATAAGGATGCTGAAGGAACGTCGTTTACCAAGGTTGATCTTGACTATCTGGTTCAGACCAGTATTGATAATGCAGAGGATGATGCAGACATTGGGGAGGAAGTGAAGATATTCCAGAATGCCCTTGACTTTTCTGAGACCAAGATCCGTGATTGCATGGTGCCTCGTACTGAGATTGATGCTATCGCAGATTCAGCCACAATTCCGCAGCTGAAACAGGTTTTCATCGAGAGTGGTCACTCCAAGATTGTGGTATTTCATGAAGATATTGATCATATCATTGGATACATTCACTCTTCCGATATGTTCACAGCTTCTGATACCGCTTTGTGTGCAGATTTGGTTCGTGAGATTTCATTTGTACCAGAGACGATGCTCGCATCTAAATTAATGAAACAGCTGATGCAGCAAAAGCGCTCCTTAGCTGTAGTCGTGGATGAATTTGGAGGTACAAGTGGACTTGTGTCTCTCGAAGACATTATGGAGGAGATTACAGGAGAGATAGAGGATGAACATGACAATACAAACCATGTTGCCAAACGCCTTTCTGATGGCGAGTTTATTCTCTCTGCCAGATTGGAAATTGAAAAGATCAATGAGATGTTCTCTTTAGGTCTTCCGGAAAGTGATGAATATATGACACTCGGCGGATTGATTCTTCATGAGTATCAGTCGTTCCCGAAGCTTAATGAAGTGGTCAAAATTGACAAGTTCGAGTTTAAAATAGTGAAGAATACAGCTACGAAAATTGAATTAGTGCGACTAAAGATAGCTGAATAAGTGAAATTTCTCCAAAAAATTTTTCTATATCATTCATTTTTAGTACCTTTGCACGCTGATTGGGCAAAGTAGCGAAAGACTGCCCGCAAAATGAAATAAAAATTTTAAAAATATTATAATTATGGCCGCATTAGGAAAAATCAGAAAAAGAGGCGTGACCCTTGTGATTATCATTGGTCTCGGTCTTTTCGCCTTCATTGCAGAAGAGGCTTTCCGTTCTTGCGAAGCAACCAAGAACCAGCAGCGTCAGCAAATAGGCGAAGTTTTAGGTAACAAAATTAATGTTCAGGAATTCCAGGCTCTCGTTGATGAGTATCAGGATGTACTGAAAATGACCCAGGGCCGTGACAATTTCACGGAAGAGGAGCTCAACAGCATCAAGGATCAGGTATGGAACTCTTATGTTAATGAGCAGCTTATCAATGACGAGGCTGGCAAGCTTGGTCTGACTGTTACTGACGAGGAGTTGCAGAATATCATGAAAGAGGGTACCAATCCTATGTTGATGCAGTCACCCTTCGTTAATCAGCAAACAGGTCGTTTTGATGTAACTATGCTCACCAAGTTCTTGGATGACTATAAGAAGAGTGCTGGTAATCCACAGCTTTCTGAGTCATATCAGACCATCTATAAGTACTGGCAGTTCATCGAGAAGCAGCTTCGTCAGCAGACTCTTGCTCAGAAGTATCAGGCTTTGATGGCTGGTTGTCTGCTTTCTAACCCTGTTTCTGCCAAGATGGCTTTCGAGGGTCAGAATCAGGAGACTGATATCCAGTTGGCTTCTTTCGCATATTCTACCATCAACGATAATGATGTAAAGGTTGATGAAAAGGATATCAAAGCAAAGTACGAGGAGGAGAAAGAGATGTTTAAGCAGCAGGTAGAGACTCGCGATATCAAGTATGTTGATTTCCAGGTTCTCGCTTCAGCAGCTGACCGTAAAGCTCTTCAGCAGACCATGGAAGAGGCAAGTTCCAAGCTTCAGAGTGGTGCAAATCCTGCAGAGGTTGTCCGCAAGGCTCAGTCTCAGTTCCCTTATACTGGTATTGCAGCTACCAAGCGAGCTTATCCTTCTGATATCGCTGCCAAGCTTGATTCTATTTCTGTAGGTCAGACAACTGCTCCTTTCGAGACAAAGTTCGACAATACGCTTAATGTTGTGAAGTTGATTTCAAAGAGCCAGATGCCTGACTCTATTGAGTATCGTCAGATTCAGGTAGGTGGAGCTACAGTAGAGGCTGCTCGTCAGACAGCTGATAGTGTATACAATGCTCTTAAGGCTGGTGCAGATTTCGAGGCTCTTGCTCAGAAATATGGCCAGACAGGTCAGAAGCAGTGGCTTACCTCTGCTATGTATGAGAATTCTAACATGATGGATGAGGAGTCAAAGAACTATCTCAATGCCATCAATGGTCTGAGTGTTAATGATGTGAAGAACCTTGAGTTCGCACAGGGTAACATCGTTATTCAGGTAACAGCTCGTAAGGCTATGGTCGACAAGTATGATGTAGCTGTCATCAAGCACACCATCGATTTCTCAAAGGGAACATATTCTGATGCTTACAATAAGTTCAGCCAGTTTGTCAGCGAGAACAAGACTATTGCTGATATGGAGAAGAATGCTGCCAAGTTTGGTTACACCGTTTCTCCTCGTCAGGACCTCTCAAACTCTGAGCACAATGTAGCAGGTCTGCGTGCCACCCGTGAGGCTATGAAGTGGATCTTCGATGCTAAGGAGGGTCAGGTTAGCCCACTTTATGAGTGTGGAAATAATGATCATCTTCTTGTTGTAGCTCTTACAAAGGTTCATCCTGTAGGTTATCGTTCTCTTGAGAGTGTTCATGATATGGTGAAGGCTGAGGTTGTTCGCGATAAGAAGTTTGATCAGCTCAAAGAGAAGTTGGCTGGTGTTGCTGACATCGCTGCAGCTCAGGCAAAGGGTGCTCGTGTAGACTCTGTCAATCAGATTACCTTTAGTGCTCCTGTATTTGTACAGGCTACAGGTGCAAGCGAGCCTGCACTTGCTGGTGCAGTTGCTTCTGCTAAGCAGGGTGATTTCAGCAAAGCGCTGGTTAAGGGTAATGGTGGCGCATACCTCTTTAAGGTTCTGAAGAAGTCAGAGCGTGAGGGTGCTAAGTTCGATGCAAAGGCTGTTGAGCAGCAACTTCAGATGCAGGCTCTCCAGTCAGCTCGTATCTTTATTCAGGAACTCTATCAGAAGGCTAATGTAGTGGATAATCGCTACTTGTTCTTCTAATCGAAAAATACTAATACTAAAGTGAGGCGGATTCCAAGTAAAGGAATCCGCTTTTTTTATACTCTCAGTTCCCAAAAGGCTACGGCTGCAGCTGCGGCGACATTCAGGGAGTCTACTTGATGGAACATGGGAATACGGACGGTAAAATCAGCTTTCTCAATAGTATCCAAAGGAAGACCGTCACCCTCTGTGCCCATGATGATAGCAAGACGTTCCTGCTGCTTAAGGATTGGATCTGCTAATGAGATAGACTTGTCAGTTAGTGCCATTGCTGCGGTAAAGAAACCGAGTTGGTGAAGTTCTTCATAATCATTGAGCCAAGTCCAAGGCACGAGAAAGACTGTACCCATTGACACTCGGATAGCCCTGCGATTTAATGGATCGCATGAGTTGCGAGTCAGTAATACAGCATCGATACCAAGGGCTGCTGCAGAACGAAAGATAGCTCCAATATTAGTTGTGTCGCAGACGGCATCAATCACACAGACGCGACGTGCATCTTTCAGCACATTATCGAGTTGGGGGGCTGGTTTACGTTTCATGGCACAGAGGACGCCTCGTGTTAAAGTATAGCCAGTGAGTTCTGACAGCAGTTCGCGTGTTCCTGTATAGACGGGCATGTCAGGATGCTCTTGGATAATCGTGGCTGCATCGCCTTCTATATGCTTTTTCTCACATAATAAGGCCTCAGGCTCATAGCCAGCTTGTAAGGCCACACGAATCACTTTCGGACTCTCTGCAATGAAAATGCCTTGATCAGCGTTCAGTCTGCTTCGCAACTGAGTCTCCGTCAGCTTACAGAAAGGAGCTATGCGAGGGTCTTCTATGGATGTAACCTCGTAGATCATTCGGTGTAGAAATTAATCAGACGGATAAGAGCCTGTTGGCATACGAGACAAAACTCAGGCTCTTCATTGGTGCGCATACGGCAGTTCTCAAAACCTCGCCAGACACCTTTGCTGAGATAGCCGCCTCCTTCGACGAGACCTGCTTTTCCTTCATCAACAAGTTTCTTCCATTTGGCATCGAAATCATGTTTCGTCGTCAGATTTGGTTCCCATGGTTCTGTGTCTGCGAAATACATGGGATCATCATCGCCGTAAGGATACTCATCGCCAAGTCCTCCAAAGGAATGGCCAAATTCATGGACGACTACAGGGCGGAATGAAGGCCCATGAGCATCTGTAAGGGTATATGAGTTGTAAATACCTCCACCGCCATATCGCTCGCCATTCACTAAAACGATGATGTGCTCATAAGGCGTGCCTGCCAATACGTCGTTCAGTTTCTTCAGATGGAGCGTCGTGAGATAGCGCTCACTATAGAAAGTATCGAAGTGAGCACCTAAGGCCGTCTGCTTCCAGATACCTTTATTAGGCTCGCTGACGCCACTCTCTGCTGAAGGTGACATCACGGCAATGATGTTGAATCGATTTTGCATCTGCTTGAAAGGTTCATGCTGAAACAGCGATTCCATCGCAATTTTGCAATCTTCCAGGAATACTCCCATTTCATGCTGCTGATATCCCTCAGCCACATAAGCCAAATGAATGCAGCGGTTTGTATCTGCTGCCTGCTGTAAGGTGATATATGGTGTAACCAAATGATCGCCTGCTTTACGGATAAGGATATCCTTAGGATCAACAGCATGAGTCATCGATGCTATCTTCTGATCATGATAATCGTATAATTCTACGGTAATACGGACTGGTTGCTTGGGAAATGGCACGAGAAACACGTTTTCAAACGATTTCTGTATTCGTTTGGATTCTTCCGTAGCCAGCCATTCTTGGAAAAGGGTAGAGAACGAATTGCGATAAATCACGGTTTCATCGGAGGCAGAGCGTACTATAATCTGTCCGTTTCCCTTTATAGGAACCTCAGCGAGGTGCTGGCGTTTGCCAAACCATCGAGGCATAGAAATCAGTTCATCGACATAGAGCTGTTGCTGCTGATAATTGCCAGAAAACGTATAGTCTATACGGAGTGTGCGATCTTCGAAATAATCTTCGAATTTTTGAGCATTAGAAGATGAGAAGACTAAAAGTAACAAGTTGGTAATCAGTATTCTTTTCATAATTCATTAATTAAATCCTTTACATAGTTTCGGTTCCAATCTCGTAGGTGAAAGCGCTCGCCATCATACTCCAGAAGATCAAGGTCTAGTGCTACGATGCCATCCTCATTATGAGTTCTACCAAGTCGTTTCTCAATCTCCTTCAAGACTTCATTAAGCAGATTCATCCCCAGTGCCGTAGTACCACTACAAAGCTGATTGAGATATGGCTCCTGTCGCAGAGTGCCGATAGGATCGGTGTAAATGGCACGGGTGAAATTTACATTAGTCAACAACTGAGTGAGTTGCTCGCGTGCCGCCTCGAGATGAGCCTCCTGATCGATGTTGGAAGCCAGGCTGATAATGATATGATGTTCCTTATGAGTCATAACGAATGCAAAGATAGCAAAAAAAACGATAGAACAGAACAAACTTTGAAAAATATTCAGTAACTTTGCAGCAATAATAAATATAATAATGTACAAGAGACTATCAAAAGATAATAAAAAGTGCGATGTTGACTTGACAAAATGAAAGAAAAACGGTAAATTCTGTGAATTTCTGCTTAAATATTTGGTGGAATGAAATAAAAAGTGTAATTTCGCAGCGTTTTTCCGAACAAGGATATAAACCATTTAAAAAATAACGACCAAAAAATGAAGAAGTACAACTTTAATGCAGGTCCATCGATGCTCCCCCGTGAGGTTATCGAGGCTACCGCTAAACAGTGTCTTGATTTCAATGGCTCAGGTCTCTCTCTGATGGAGATCAGCCACCGTGCAAAGGATTTCCAGCCCGTTGTCGACGAGGCTGTAGCTCTGGTGAAGGAACTTCTGAGTGTTCCAGAGGGCTATTCAGTTATCTTCCTTGGTGGTGGTGCCAGTCTTGAGTTCTGTATGATTCCCTACAACTTCCTGATTAAGAAGGCAGCCTACCTGAACACAGGTGTCTGGGCAAAGAAGGCCATGAAGGAAGCTAAGCTTTTCGGTGAGGTAGTAGAGGTGGCTTCTTCTGCAGATGCCAACTATACCTTCATTCCGAAGGATTGGACTGTTCCCGCAGATGCTGACTATCTGCACATCACAACCAACAATACCATCTACGGTACAGAGATTCGCAAGGATCTTGACGTCAACGTTCCTCTGATTGCTGATATGTCTTCCGACTTCATGAGCCGTCCTGTTGATGTCAGCAAGTATGACGCCATCTATGCTGGTGCTCAGAAGAACCTTTCAATGGCTGGCGTGACCATCATTATCGTGAAGGATGAGAAGCTGGGCAAGGCTCCTCGTGAGATTCCTACGATGCTTGACTATCGTACACACGTAGACAAGGGCTCAATGTTCAATACTCCTCCAGTAGTGCCCATCTACTGCGCACTCGAGAACCTCCGCTGGATCAAGAAGCAGGGTGGTGTAGAGGCTATGGACAAGCTGGCTCAGCAGCGTGCAGAGATCGTCTATGGTGAGATTGACCGCAACAAGATGTTCGTAGGTACAGCCAAGGAGGAGGATCGTTCGCTGATGAACCTCTGCTTCGTGATGGCTCCAGAGTACAAGGAACTTGAGAAAGACTTCCTCGACTTTGCAGTTTCCAAGGGTATGGTTGGCGTGAAGGGTCACCGCTCAGTTGGTGGTTTCCGTGCTTCTTGCTACAACGCTCAGACCATCGAGGGCTGCAACGCACTCGTAGCTTGCATGAAGGAATTCGAGGCTAATCATTAAATTCGTGCCAAGTAAAGAATAAGACAATGAAAGTATTAGTTGCAACAGAGAAGCCATTCGCAGCAGCTGCTGTCAATGGTATCAAGGCAGAAATCGAGGGAGCTGGTAATGAGCTCGTACTCCTCGAGAAATATACAGAGAAGGCTCAGTTGCTCGATGCAGTAAAGGATGCCGACGCCATGATCATCCGTTCGGATAAGGTGGATGCCGAAGTGCTCGACGCTGCCAAGCAATTGAAGATTGTAGTTCGTGCTGGTGCAGGTTACGACAACATCGACCTTGCAGCTGCAACGGCTCACAACGTAGTAGCTGAGAACACTCCAGGACAGAACGCCAACGCTGTAGCAGAACTCGTATTCGGACTGCTCGTGATGGCTGTTCGTGGATTCTACAATGGCAAGAGCGGTTCTGAGTTGCTGGGCAAGAAGCTGGGTATCCTGGCTTTCGGTAATGTAGGTCGCAATGTGGCTCGCATCGCCAAGGGCTTTGGCATGGACGTTTATGCTTACGATGCTTTCTGCCCCGCAGAGGTCATCGAGAAGGCTGGTGTTCACGCCGTTGCCAATCAGGACGCACTCTTCGAGACCTGCGACGTCGTATCTCTGCATATCCCTGCAACTCCTGAGACCAAACAGAGCATCAACTACGCACTTGTTGGTAAGCTGAAGAAAGGTGGTATCCTCGTGAATACAGCTCGCAAGGAGGTGATCAACGAGCCTGAACTGATTAAGCTGATGTCTGAGCGCGAGGACCTGAAGTTCGTGACAGACATTATGCCTGATGCCAACGATGAGTTCCAGAAGTTCGAGGGCCGTTACTTCTCGACACCAAAGAAGATGGGTGCTCAGACTGCCGAGGCCAATATCAATGCAGGTATTGCTGCTGCCAAGCAGATCAACGCCTTCTTCAAGGATGGCGACACCAAGTTCCAGG
>CAMHAM010000041.1 GCA_946183415.1 uncultured Prevotella sp. | reverse complement strand
ACACTCCATTCGGAAACAAGTATCGTCCTCAGTTCTACCTCCGCACCATGGACTGTACAGGTGAGATCACTCTGCCAGAGGGCGTAGAGATGGTAATGCCAGGTGATAACGTAGAGATCACCGTTGAGCTCATCTACGCTGTTGCTCTGAATAAGGGTCTGCGCTTCGCTATCCGTGAGGGTGGTCGTACAGTAGGTTCTGGTCAGATTACAGAAGTTTACGAGGACTAATTCTAGTCCCTAGAAAGCCTAGGATATCCTAGGACATTCTAGAACATAGTACAAATACCAAGCCCCCGCACATCGGGCGGGGGCTTACTTACGGGAATAGCTCAGTTGGTAGAGCATCGGTCTCCAAAACCGAGGGTCGTGGGTTCGAGTCCTCCTTCCCGTGCTGAAAATAGAAAAGGATATGTTGAAGAAGTTTATCGATTATTGCAAGGCTTGTTATGACGAGTTAGCTCATAAGACGACATGGCCTACGCGCAAGGAGTTGACGCACAGTGCAGTGGTAGTACTTTCCGCTTCACTGATTATTGCTTTGGTCGTATGGGCAATGGATTTCGTTTTCAGGTCATTAATGGGCGTGGTTTATCCCGGATAACAGTTATACTTTAAAGAGATGGCTCAGTCAGGAATGAAATGGTATGTGCTTCGTGCTGTAAGCGGAAAAGAGGGCAAGGTAAAGGAATACCTGGAGGCCCTTATGAAGCGTGATGATATGCTCGCAGCCAATGTCGGTCAGATTTTGCTGCCGACAGAGAAGTATGCTCAGCTCCGTAATGGCAAGCGTGTTGTCAAGGAGAAGTTGTTCCTTCCGGGTTATGTCCTTGTAGAGGCTAATCTCCAGGGAGAGATGGCTCATACATTGCGATTTATTCCTAATGTGTTAGGTTTTCTGGGTGGAATGGATAATCCTACACCTGTAAAACAGGCTGATATCAACAGAATTCTCGGTACGGCTGAAGAGACAGTCATTAAGAGTGATGATATCGCTGTTCCCTATATGGTTGATGAGGCTGTTAAGGTGACCGATGGTCCTTTCAGCGGATTCAGTGGTGTTATAGAAGAGGTGAATAGTGAGAAGCGTAAGCTGAAGGTTATGGTAAAGATCTTCGGTCGCAAGACTCCTCTTGAGCTGAACTATAATCAAGTAGAGAAAGAATAGGGCGTAAGTTACGGTACGCCGGTTCTATATATACGGTCGCAGGAGGCTTCCACTCCCAAGGCTTATATAACAATTCAATAAATTATTAACAGAAATGGCTAAAGAAGTTGCTGGATTAATCAAATTACAGATTAAAGGTGGCGCTGCGAATCCTTCACCTCCCGTAGGTCCTGCTTTGGGTTCTAAGGGAATTAACATCATGGGATTCTGCAAAGAGTTCAACGCCAGAACCCAGGATAAGGCAGGAAAGATTATTCCTGTTGTTATTACCTATTACACTGACAAGTCATTCTCTTTCGAACTGAAGACTCCTCCCGCAGCTGTTCAGCTGAAGGAGGCTGCTAAGGTAAAGAGCGGTTCTGCTGAGCCTAACCGTAAGAAGGTTGCAAGTGTAACTTGGGATCAGGTAAAGGCTATTGCAGAAGACAAGATGAAGGACTTGAACTGCTTCACTGTAGAATCAGCAATGAAGCTTGTTGCAGGTACAGCCCGTAGTATGGGTATCACTGTAAAAGGGGACTTCCCTGGTAAATAATTAATAACTTCAATTAAGACAATGAGTAAACTGACAAAAAATCAAAAGTTGGTAGCTGATAAGGTTGAAGCAGGGAAAGCATACTCTTTGAAAGAAGCCGCTGCACTGGTGAAGGAGATTACCACCACCAAGTTTGAGGCTTCAGTCGATATCGATGTACGCTTGGGCGTTGACCCGCGTAAGGCCAACCAGATGGTTCGTGGCGTTGTTTCGCTGCCGAATGGTACTGGTAAGGTTACTCGCGTGCTCGCTCTCTGTACTCCTGATCAGGAAGCAGCTGCAAAAGAAGCTGGTGCTGACTATGTTGGTCTTGACGAATATATCGAAAAGATCAAGGGCGGTTGGACAGATGTTGATGTGATCATCACTATGCCGTCTTGCATGGGTAAGCTTGGTCCTCTCGGCCGTGTACTCGGTCCCCGTGGACTGATGCCAAACCCGAAGAGCGGTACTGTTACTATGGATGTTGCTAAGGCAGTTAAGGAAGTAAAGCAGGGTAAGATTGACTTCAAAGTTGACAAGGCCGGTATCGTGCACACGTCAATCGGTAAGGTTACATTTACCCCAGACCAGATTTTTGAGAATGCAAAGGAGTTTATCTCTACCATTATCAAACTGAAGCCTGCTGCTGCTAAGGGTACATACATTAAGAGTATTTTCCTCTCAAGCACTATGAGTATGGGTATCAAGGTAGATCCTAAATCAGTTGAATAACTCGTTAAAAGATTAGACAAATGAAAAAGGAAGTAAAAGATACTATCATCGTAGAACTCGGAGAGCAGTTGAAGGCATTCCCTCATTTCTATCTGGTAGACCTTACCGGATTGGATGCTGCGAAGACCTCTGACCTCCGTCGCAAGTGCTTCAAGAACGAGATCAAACTGCTGGTTGTGAAGAATACACTTCTGCACAAGGCGTTTGAGGCTTCTGAAATCGATTTTACTCCGTTGTATGACTGCCTGAAGGGTAATACAGCTGTTATGTTCACACAGACAGCTAACGTACCTGCCAAGCTGATTAAGGAGTACAAGAAGGAAGGAATCCCCGCCCTGAAGGGTGCTTATGCAGAGGAGAGCTTCTTCGTAGGTGCTGACAAACTTGATGAGCTGGTAGCAATCAAGAGCAAGAACGAACTTATCGCCGACGTTGTGGCTCTGCTGCAGTCTCCGATCAAGAACGTTGTTTCTGGCTTGAATGCAGGTGGCAAGATTCACGGTCTGCTTGACGCTATCGCTGAGCGTAACAAATAAGCGAACAAGTAACATTCATATTAAAAACAATTAAAAATTTAAATAAAAATGGCAGATATTAAAGCTATTGCTGAGCAGTTGGTAAATCTGACAGTAAAGGAAGTAAACGAGTTGGCAACAGTCCTGAAGGACGAGTATGGAATTGAGCCCGCAGCTGCAGCTGTTGCTGTTGCAGCCGGTCCTGCAGCTGGTGGTGAGGCCGCTGCTGCAGAGGAGAAGACTTCATTCGACGTGGTTCTGAAGTCTGCAGGTGCTGCTAAGCTCCAGGTTGTAAAGGCCGTTAAGGAGGCTTGTGGTCTTGGTCTGAAAGAGGCTAAGGATCTCGTAGACGGTGCTCCTGCTACCGTTAAGGAGGGCCTGAGCAAGGAAGAGGCTGAGAACCTGAAGAAGACCATCGAGGCTGCTGGTGCTGAGGTTGAGCTGAAGTAATTCGCACAACAATACTGATTGTGGTTGGGAGCTCTCCAGTCGAGGGTTCCCGACCATTTTCTATCTTATAATTCTAGACAATCTGGGTGTACTTGATCGTCTAGATAGTCTAGAAAACAATTATTTATCATATATGGCTTCAAAAGTAATAGACAACAGAGTAAACTTTGGCAGCGTCAAGAATCCCATGCCATTTCCGGATTTCCTTGATGTGCAATTAAAGTCATTCAAAGACTTCCTGCAGTTGGACACTCCGCCTGAGGAACGCAAGAATGACGGCTTGTATAAGGTGTTCGCTGAGAACTTCCCTATCACCGATACGCGTAATAACTTCGTTCTTGAGTTCCTGGATTACTATATCGACCCGCCTCGTTACACGATTGACGAGTGTCTTGAGCGTGGTCTGACCTATAGTGTACCTTTGAAGGCTAAGCTGAAACTGTATTGTACTGATCCGGATCATGAGGATTTCGGCACGGTTATTCAGGATGTTTTCCTGGGCCCGATTCCTTATATGACCGCCAATGGTACTTTCGTTATCAATGGAGCCGAGCGTGTTGTAGTATCTCAGTTGCACCGTTCTCCTGGCGTGTTCTTTGGTCAGAACGTACATGCTAACGGTACATTGCTTTACTCTGCACGAATCATTCCGTTCAAGGGCTCATGGATTGAGTTTGCTACGGATATCAATAACGTGATGTATGCCTACATCGATCGTAAGAAGAAGTTGCCTGTAACCACGCTGCTGAGAGCCATCGGTTTCGAGACTGATAAAGATATCCTGCAGATTTTTGATCTTGCTGAAGAGGTGAAGGTTAATAAGAAATCCCTGAAGGAGGTCGTGGGTTCTAAGTTGGCAGCCCGTGTGCTGAAGAGCTGGAACGAAGACTTCGTTGATGAGGATACTGGTGAGGTCGTTTCTATCGAGCGTAATGAGGTCATCATGGAGCGCGAGACTGAGATTACTGAAGAAAATATGATGGAGATACTGGAGAGTGGTGCTCAGACTATCCTTGTGCATAAGGATGAGGCCGTCGCCCAGGATTACTCAATCATTTTCAACACACTTCAGAAAGACCCATCGAACTCAGAGAAGGAAGCTGTGCTTTATATCTACCGCCAGCTGCGTAACGCAGATCCTGCTGATGATGCAAGTGCGCGTGAGGTTATTCAGAACCTGTTCTTCTCTGACAAACGTTATGACCTTGGTGATGTAGGCCGCTATCGTATCAACAAGAAACTGGGTCTCGACACTGATATGGATGTCCGCGTGTTGACAAAGGAGGATATCATCGAGATTATCAAGTATTTGATTCAGCTGGTTAATTCCAAGGCTGCGGTCGATGATATTGACCACTTGTCAAACCGTCGTGTACGTACTGTCGGTGAGCAGTTGTCAAACCAGTTCTCTATCGGTCTGGCCCGCATGAGCCGCACCATCCGTGAGCGTATGAACGTACGTGATAATGAGGTGTTCACACCAACTGACCTGATCAATGCAAAAACGATCTCAAGTGTGATCAATTCGTTCTTCGGTACGAACCCGCTTTCACAGTTCATGGACCAGACGAACCCATTGGCTGAGGTTACTCACAAGCGTCGTCTCTCTGCTCTTGGCCCTGGTGGTCTGAGCCGTGAGCGTGCAGGTTTCGAGGTGCGTGATGTACACTATACGCACTACGGTCGCCTCTGCCCGATTGAGAGTCCTGAAGGACCAAACATTGGTTTGATTTCTTCACTTTGTGTATATGCAAAGATTAATGAGCTTGGCTTTATCGAGACTCCGTACCGTAAGGTGGAGAATGGTGTGGCTAATCTCAATAACAATGATATCGTCTACCTGACAGCAGAGGAGGAGGCTGAGCACATTATAGGACAGGGTAATGCCCCGTTGAATGATGATGGTACTTTCATCCGTGAAGTTGTCAAGTGTCGTCAGGACGCAGACTTCCCTGTTGTTCCTCCAACGGATGTGGACTTGATGGACGTTTCTCCACAGCAGATCGCCTCTATCGCAGCTTCGCTGATACCCTTCCTCGAGCATGACGATGCCCACCGTGCGCTGATGGGATCGAACATGATGCGCCAGGCAGTACCTCTGCTCCATAACGAGGCTCCTATCGTAGGAACTGGTATTGAGAAGCAGGTTTGTGAAGACTCTCGCACGATGGTAACAGCAGAAGGTGATGGTGTTGTCGAGTATGTTGACGCGACAACCATTCGTATCTTGTATGACCGTACAGAGGATGAGGAGTTCGTCAGCTTCGAGCCCGCTCTTAAGGAGTATCGTATTGCGAAGTTCCGTCGTACGAACCAGAATATGACCATCGACCTGCGTCCTATCTGTGAGAAGGGTCAGCGCGTGAAGAAGGGTGATATTCTTACTGAGGGATACGCTACAGAGAATGGTGAGTTGGCACTCGGCCGTAACCTGCTTGTAGCTTACATGCCTTGGAAGGGATATAACTATGAGGATGCTATTGTTCTTAACGAGCGTATTGTCCGTGAGGATATCCTGACTTCTGTACACGTTGATGAGTATTCTCTTGATGTTCGCGAGACAAAGCGTGGCGTTGAGGAGTTCACTGCAGATATTCCAAATGTCAGCGAAGAGGCTACAAAGGATCTCGATGAGAATGGTGTGATCCGTGTTGGTGCTCGCGTTGAACCAGGCGATATCCTGATTGGTAAGATTTCGCCTAAGGGTGAGAGCGATCCTTCACCTGAGGAGAAATTGTTACGTGCCATCTTCGGTGATAAGGCCGGTGACGTGAAGGATTCTTCGCTGAAGGCTAATCCGTCATTGTCGGGTGTGATTATCGATAAGAAACTCTTTGCCCGTGCTATTAAAGATCGTAAGTCAAAGCAGCAGGATAAGATTATTCTGGCTAAGATTGATGAGGAGTATGAAGCAAAGGTCGGTGACCTGAAGGATATCCTGATCGACAAACTGATGGAGCTTACGAAGGGCAAGACCTCTCAGGGTGTGAAGGACTATACTGGTGCCGAGATCATTACAAAGGGCAGCAAGTTTACTGTTACAGCCCTGAAGAACCTGGAATATGGCGATGTCCAGATTAGTAATTGGACAAATGATGAGCATAAGAATGAGTTGATAGCCAAGTTGATTATCAACTTCATGAAGAAATATAAGTTGCTCGATGCAGAGATGAAGCGTAAGAAGTTCGCCATCACTATCGGAGACGAGCTGCCTTCAGGTATCCTGCAGATGGCAAAGGTATATGTGGCTAAAAAGCGTAAGATAGGTGTGGGTGATAAGCTCGCTGGTCGTCACGGTAACAAGGGTATCGTATCTAAGGTGGTACGCCAGGAGGATATGCCGTTCCTCGAGGATGGTCGTCCCGTAGACCTTGTCCTGAACCCGCTGGGTGTGCCTTCACGTATGAACCTCGGTCAGATATTCGAGGCTATCCTCGGTGCAGCAGGTAAGCGTCTTGGCGTGAAATTCGCTACGCCGATCTTCGATGGTGCCAAGCTCGATGATCTGGCAGAGTGGACGGATAAGGCAGGTCTGCCACGTCTCTGTTCTACCCACCTCTATGATGGTGAGACAGGTGAGATGTTCGACCAGCCGGCAACGGTAGGTATCACCTACTTCCTGAAACTCGGTCACATGGTTGAGGACAAGATGCATGCCCGTTCAATTGGTCCGTACAGCTTGATTACTCAGCAGCCGCTTGGTGGTAAGGCCCAGTTCGGTGGTCAGCGTTTCGGAGAGATGGAAGTCTGGGCCCTGGAGGCATTTGGCGCCAGCCATGTACTTCAGGAGATCTTGACCATCAAGTCTGATGATACTGTAGGTCGTTCTAAGGCTTATGAGGCAATCGTTAAGGGAGAGCCCATGCCGACACCTGGTATTCCAGAGTCTCTCAATGTGCTTCTGCATGAGTTGCGCGGCCTTGGTTTGAGTATTACACTCGATTAAGCGAGTTAGGAATTAAGAGTTAAGAATTAAGAGAAAGATAATATATATGGCTTTCAAGAAAGATTCAAAAGTAAAGAGTAATTTTACCAAAATTACCATCGGACTTGCTTCGCCCGAAGAGATCCTTGAGAATAGCTTCGGTGAGGTTACCAAACCAGAGACCATCAACTACCGTACTTATAAGCCAGAGCGCGATGGTCTGTTCTGCGAGCGTATCTTTGGTCCGACAAAGGACTATGAGTGTGCCTGTGGAAAGTACAAGCGTATCCGCTATAAGGGTATTGTCTGTGACCGTTGTGGTGTAGAGGTAACAGAGAAGAAGGTACGTCGTGAGCGTGCTGGTCATATTGAGCTTGTTGTACCGGTTGCCCACATCTGGTATTTCCGCAGCCTTCCTAATAAGATTGGCTACCTGTTGGGTCTGCCCACCAAGAAGCTCGATGCCGTCATTTATTATGAGCGCTATGTGGTTATCCAGCCAGGTGCTATGGCAGGCAAGAAGGATAGTGATGGTAACGATGCTATCGGTTCGAATATGTACGATCTGCTCTCTGAGGAGGAGTACAGTGAGATAGTAGATTCAAAGATTTCACCTGATAATGACTATCTGGATGATAGTGATCCCAATAAGTTCATTGCCAAGATGGGTGCCGAGGCTATTTACGATCTGCTCGTACGTCTCGACCTCGACTCACTTTCGTATGAACTTCGCGACCGTGCTAACAGTGACTCTTCCGTACAGCGTAAGAATGAGGCACTGAAGCGCCTTCAGGTTGTGGAGTCTTTCCGCCAGAGTGTTGAGAAGGGCATCAACCGTCCTGAATGGATGATCATGAAGATTATCCCAGTGACTCCGCCGGAACTCCGTCCGCTCGTACCACTGGATGGTGGACGTTTCGCCACTTCTGACCTGAACGACCTCTATCGTCGTGTCATCATCCGTAACAACCGTCTGAAGAGACTGATGGAGATTAAGGCTCCTGAGGTGATTCTTCGTAATGAGAAGCGTATGCTCCAGGAGGCTGTCGACTCACTTTTCGATAACAGTCGTAAGTCTTCAGCTGTTAAGAGCGATAGCAACCGTCCTCTGAAGTCTCTCTCTGATTCACTGAAAGGTAAGCAGGGACGTTTCCGTCAGAACCTTCTTGGTAAGCGTGTTGACTACTCTGCACGTTCGGTTATCGTTGTAGGTCCTGAGTTGAAGATGGGTGAGTGCGGTCTGCCGAAGCTGATGGCAGCTGAGCTCTATAAGCCGTTCATCATCCGTAAGCTCATTGAGCGTGGTATTGTGAAGACGGTGAAGAGCGCCAAGAAGATTGTTGATCGCCGTGAGCCAGTGATCTGGGATATCCTGGAGAATGTGATGAAGGGTCATCCTGTTCTGTTGAACCGTGCACCAACACTTCACCGTCTGGGTATTCAGGCTTTCCAGCCTAAGCTGATCGAGGGTAAGGCTATTCAGTTGCACCCGCTGGCTTGTACCGCGTTCAATGCTGACTTCGATGGCGACCAAATGGCTGTTCACCTTCCGTTGTCTAATGAGGCTATCCTTGAAGCTCAGCTGTTGATGCTTCAGAGTCATAACATCTTGAATCCTGCCAATGGCGCACCTATCACCGTTCCTTCTCAGGATATGGTTCTCGGTCTCTATTATATTACCAAGATCCGTCCAGGTGCTAAGGGAGAAGGCCTGACCTTCTATGGTCCTGAGGAGGCTATCATTGCTCACAATGAGGGTAAGTGCGACCTGCATGCGTTGGTTAAGGTTATCGTTGATGATATGGTTGACGGACAGCCTGAGCGCCATATGGTTGAGACTTCGGTAGGTCGTGTCATCGTGAATGGAATCATTCCAAAGGAAGTAGGTTTTGTCAATAAGATTATCTCTAAGAAGAGTCTGCGTGACATCATTGCTGATGTGATTAAGAACGTCGGTTTTGCTGAGGCCTGTGATTTCCTTGACGGTATCAAGAACCTGGGTTATCGTATGGCTTATCTGGCAGGTCTTTCATTTAACCTCGATGATATCATCATCCCGAAGGAGAAAGCCGACTTGATCAAGAAGGGTAATGACGAGGTTCGTCAGATTACTGACAACTATAATATGGGCTTTATCACCGACAACGAGCGATATAATCAGGTTATTGATACTTGGACGCACGTTAACAATGATATTGGTAATATCTTGCTTAAGGAGATGACTGAGGCCGACCAGGGATTCAACGCTGTATTCATGATGCTCGACTCTGGTGCCCGTGGTTCTAAGGATCAGATTAAGCAGCTCTCTGGTATTCGTGGTCTGATGGCTAAACCTCAGAAGGCTGGTGCCGAGGGACACCAGATTATTGAGAACCCGATTCTGTCGAACTTCAAGGAGGGTATGTCTGTGCTGGAGTACTTCATCTCTACCCACGGTGCCCGTAAGGGTCTTGCCGATACCGCTATGAAGACGGCCGACGCTGGTTATCTGACTCGTCGTCTTGTCGATGTTTCCCATGACGTGATTATTACTGAGGAAGACTGCGGTACTCTGCGTGGTCTGGTATGTACGGCCTTGAAGAGCGGTGATGAGGTTATCTCAAGTCTCGCTGAGCGTATCCTTGGCCGTGTTTCTGTCCATGATATCATCAATCCTAAGACAGGTGAGATTATCATTGAAGCAGGTGAGGAAATTACCGAAAGTGTGGCTGAGGCTATTGAGGCTTCCGACATTGAAAGCGTAGAGATCCGTTCAGTGCTCACTTGTGAGTCAAAGAAGGGTGTCTGCATGAAGTGTTACGGACGTAACCTCGCTACTCGCCGCATGGTGCAGAAGGGTGAGGCTGTCGGTGTGATTGCTGCTCAGGCTATCGGTGAGCCAGGTACCCAGCTGACACTTCGTACGTTCCACGCCGGTGGTGTGGCTGCCAATGCAGCTGCCAATGCAAGTATCGTGTCTAAATATGAGCGCGCAATGATTGAGATGGAGGAGGTTCGTACCGTTCCGTTCGATGAAGATGGACGAGACTGTGAGATGGTTGTCAGCCGTCTGGGTGAACTTCGTTTTGTTGATCCTAATACGAAGATTGTGCTCTCAACAGTGAATGTTCCTTATGGTTCTTCTCTCTATTTCCATAATGGTGACGAGGTGGCCAAGGGTGACAAGATTGCTCAGTGGGATCCGTTCAATGCTGTTATCGTAACAGAGTTTGCTGGTACCCTGAAGTTTAATGATGTCATTGAGGGCGTTACCTTCCGTGCTGAGACTGACGAAACTACTGGTTTGACCGAAAAGATTGTAACAGAGTCGCGTGACCGTACAAAGGTTCCCACCTGTGATGTCATTGGTGCTAATGGAGAGGTTATCGGTACCTATAGCTTCCCTGTAGGTGGCCACGTGGTCGTAGAGGATGGCCAGACCGTCAAGACTGGTGAGACCCTTGTCAAGATTCCACGTGCTGCTGCTAAGGGTGGTGATATCACCGGAGGTCTGCCTCGTGTAACTGAGCTCTTCGAGGCTCGTAACCCGTCGAACCCTGCTGTCGTATCCGAGATCGATGGTGAGGTCACTATGGGTAAGGTAAAGCGTGGTAATCGTGAGATTATCGTTACCTCAAAGACTGGTGAGCAGCGTCATTATCTTGTGTCTCTGTCAAAGCAGATCCTTGTTCAGGAGCATGATGCCGTACGCGCTGGTACCCCATTGTCTGATGGTGTTATTACACCTGCTGACATTTTGGCTATTAAGGGTCCCACCGCTGTTCAGGAGTATATCGTTAACGAGGTACAGGACGTTTATCGTCTGCAGGGTGTGAAGATCAACGACAAGCACTTCGAGATTATTGTCCGCCAGATGATGCGTAAGGTACAGATTAATGAACCTGGTGATACCTCTTTCCTCGAGCAGGAGATTGTCGACAAACTCGATTTCTCAGAGGAGAATGATCGTATCTGGGGTAAGAAAGTGGTTATCGATGCCGGTGACTCAGAAAACCTGCAGAAGGGTCAGATCGTAACAGCTCGTAAGCTGCGTGACGAGAACTCTATGCTGAAACGTCGTGATTTGCGACTTGTTCAGGTGCGTGATGCTGTTCCCGCAACGTCTACCCAGATTCTTCAGGGTATTACGCGTGCTGCCCTTCAGACTAAGTCGTTCATGTCTGCTGCTTCGTTCCAGGAGACCACGAAGGTGCTTAATGAAGCTGCTATCCGTGGAAAGGTAGATTATCTGGAGGGAATGAAGGAGAATGTGATCTGTGGTCACCTTATTCCTGCTGGTACCGGTCTGCGTGAGTTCGAGAAGATTATAGTCGGCTCCAAGGAGGAGTATGAGCGCATCCAGGCCAACCGAAAGAACGTGCTTGACTTTGCAGAAGAGACAATTCTTGAGGAAAAATAAGGGTTAGCCAGAGCAAATCGGCATTAATTATTGCAAAAAGTGTTATATCTTGTTAAATCAACATAGATATAACACTTTTTCTTTATTATATATTAGGTGGAATCGGAAAATGTTTGTACCTTTGCAGCCCGAAACGCCCTTCTATGTGGATTTGGGGCGTGTAATATGCTGAATATAAACAAAATATACATATATATAATTTAAAATTAAAAGTATTATGCCTACAATTTCACAATTGGTAAGAAAAGGCAGAAGGGTAATTGTTGACAAGTCAAAGTCACCTGCTTTGGACAACTGTCCTCAGCGTCGTGGTGTCTGCGTACGTGTCTATACCACAACCCCGAAGAAGCCTAATTCGGCTATGCGTAAAGTAGCCCGTGTTCGTCTGACAAATCAGAAGGAAGTTAACTCTTACATTCCTGGAGAGGGTCACAACCTGCAGGAGCACTCTATCGTGCTCGTTCGTGGTGGTCGTGTGAAGGACCTTCCTGGTGTACGTTATCACATCGTTCGCGGTACACTGGATACTGCTGGTGTTGCAAACCGCACACAGCGTCGTTCAAAGTACGGAGCTAAGCGTCCAAAGGCTAAGAAGTAATGACCGGAGAAGGTCAGTCGAGCCAAAAGAAACAAAATTTAAATCGTTTTGCTGGAGTGTTATAAAGGTTGAGTAAATGCTCGTGTGAGAGCGTTGAAGAACAAGTAAGAACAGCCCCCAAGCAGAATTTAAACATTCAAAACAAAATGAGAAAAGCAAAACCAAAGAAGCGTGTGATCCTGCCGGATCCCGTGTTCAACGACACCAAGGTGTCTAAGTTTGTGAATCACTTGATGTACGACGGCAAGAAGTCTAAGTCGTATGAAATCTTCTACAATGCTCTTGAGACTGTGAAGGCCAAGATGCAGAACGAAGAGAAGTCAGCTCTGGAAATCTGGAAGCAGGCTCTCGACAACATTACTCCACAGGTGGAGGTTAAGAGCCGTCGTATCGGTGGTGCTACTTTCCAGGTGCCTACGGAAATCCGTCCTGACCGTAAGGAGAGCATTTCAATGAAGAATATGATTTCTTTCGCACGTAAGCGTAGCGGCAAGTCTATGGCCGACAAGCTCGCTGCTGAGATCATGGATGCCTTCAACAACCAGGGTGGTGCCTTCAAGCGTAAGGAGGATATGCACCGCATGGCTGAGGCTAACCGCGCATTTGCTCACTTCAGATTCTAAGATAGGTATTCAGGTAAAAGATAATAAGGATAATTAAAATGGCAAATCGCGATTTACATTTGACGAGAAACATCGGTATTATGGCTCACATCGATGCCGGTAAGACCACTACTTCTGAGCGTATCCTGTTCTACACGGGTAAGACGCACAAGATCGGTGAGGTACACGATGGAGCTGCAACGATGGACTGGATGGCTCAGGAGCAGGAGCGCGGTATCACTATTACTTCCGCTGCTACAACCTGTAACTGGACATGGAATAACAAGACATTCAAGATTAACCTGATTGATACTCCGGGACACGTAGACTTCACTGCTGAGGTGGAGCGCTCTCTGCGTGTGCTCGATGGTGCTGTGGCTACTTACTCGGCTGCTGACGGTGTTCAGCCTCAGTCTGAGACCGTGTGGCGTCAGGCTGATAAGTACAACGTACCACGCATCGGTTACGTGAACAAGATGGACCGCTCTGGTGCTGACTTCTTTGAGACAGTTCAGCAGATGAAGGACATCCTGGGTGCAAACCCTGTTGTAATCCAGGTGCCCATTGGTGCTGAGGAGAACTTCAAGGGTCTGGTTGACCTGATTAAGATGAAGGCTATCCTGTGGCACGATGAAACAATGGGTGCCGAGTATGATGTCGAGGATATTCCTGCCGACCTCCAGGCTGAGTGCGACGAGTGGCGTAACAAGTTGCTTGAGGCTGCTGCCGAGTACGACGAGGCTTTGATGGAGAAATACTTCGACGATCCTAACTCGATTACCGAGGATGAGATTATCTCTGCCATCCGCAAGGGTACTATCTCGATGCAGTGCACTCCGATGCTGCTCGGTTCTTCTTATAAGAATAAGGGTGTACAGCCTCTGCTCGACTACGTGTGTGCATTCCTGCCCGCACCTGTTGACGTTGAGGTGATCAAGGGTACCAACCCCAACACCGATGAGGAGGAAGACCGTAAGCCCTCTGAGGAGGAGCCTACAGCTGCTCTGGCATTCAAGATCGCTACCGACCCATATATGGGACGTCTGGTGTTCTTCCGTGTTTACTCAGGTAAGATCACTGCCGGAAGCTATGTCTTCAATCCCCGTTCTGGCAAGAAGGAGCGTATCAGCCGTCTGTTCCAGATGAACTCAAATAAGGAGATCCCCATGGAGTCAATCGATGCCGGTGATATCGGTGCAGGTGTAGGCTTCAAGGATATCCGCACTGGTGATACTCTTTGTGACGAGGCACATCCCATCGTGCTCGAGTCGATGAGCTTCCCCGACACGGTGATTTCTATCGCCGTTGAGCCAAAGAGCCAGGCCGACATCGCTAAGCTTGACAACGGTCTTGCTAAGTTGGCTGAGGAAGACCCGACCTTCACGGTACGTACCGACGAGCAGAGTGGTCAGACCATTATCTCAGGTATGGGTGAGCTTCACCTCGATATCATTATCGACCGTCTGAAGCGTGAGTTCAAGGTTGAGTGTAACCAGGGTAAGCCCCAGGTTAACTATAAGGAGGCTATCACTAAGACTGTTATGGGCTATCGTGAGGTTTACAAGAAGCAGTCGGGTGGTCGCGGTAAGTTTGCCGATATCATCGTAAACGTTGGCCCAGTTGATGAGGATTACAACATCAAGGAGAATGGACCTCTGCAGTTTATCAACGAGGTGAAGGGTGGTAATATCCCCAAGGAGTTCATCCCTGCCATCCAGAAGGGCTTTGAGTCTTCTCTGAAGAACGGTATCCTCGGTGGCTATCCTATGGATTCACTGAAAGTAACTGTAGTAGATGGTTCGTTCCACCCCGTTGACTCTGACCAGCTCTCATTCGAGATTGCAGCCCAGATGGCTTACAAGGCAGTCTGCGCTCAGGCTAAGCCCGTGCTGATGGAGCCCATCATGAAGCTCGAGGTTGTTACACCTGAGGAGAACATGGGTGACGTGATCGGTGACCTGAACAAGCGTCGTGGTCAGGTAGAGGGTATGGACGAGGCTCGCTCGGGTGCCCGTGTCGTAAAGGCAATGGTTCCCCTGTCAGAGATGTTTGGCTATGTGACCGCCCTCCGTACTATTACCTCTGGTCGTGCTACCAGCTCAATGGAGTATGATCACCACGCTCCGCTCTCCAGTGCTCTGGCTAAGGCCGTGCTCGAGGAGGTCAAGGGTCGTGCCGACCTCGTATAACAGAACTTTTTGGGTGCTGCTGAGCAAATGACTCTTTAGCAGCACCCACTTATTAATAACAAATTAAAGCATTAAAGACAATGAGTCAGAAAATTCGTATCAAGCTGAAGAGCTACGACCACAAACTCGTAGACAAGTCAGCAGAGAAGATTGTGAAGGCTGTTAAGGCCACAGGTGCTATCATCAGCGGTCCTATCCCCCTTCCCACACACAAGCGTATCTACACCGTGAACCGTTCTACCTTCGTTAACAAGAAGGCTCGTGAGCAGTTCCAGCTGTCAGACTACAAGCGTCTGATTGACATCTACAGTTCAACGGCTAAGACTGTTGACGCCCTGATGAAGCTTGAGCTCCCCAGCGGTGTTGAGGTAGAGATCAAGGTATAGTATTATCTAATCTCAATATAAGAGAAAACGGCGCATCCGATATTTCCGGTAGCGCCGTTTTCTTTTTTAGTCATGCTCTTGCAGCCAGTCGGTCAGTACCTCGCAATACTCTTTGTGGGCATCTACGAAACACATGTGTCGGGAATGCCGGAACAGATGCCATCGGCTGTGAGGAATATTCTCATAAAGCGAAGCGGCGACAACGGGTGTGCAGATATCGCGCGTACCACTGCAGATCAGTGTCGGTTGTAATATCTGGCCCAACTTATCGGTATATTCAAAATCCTTCAGGCTGCCGAGGGGCTGATACTCATTGGGGCCCCAGCCATATAGGTAAGCCTCTGTGCCGGCACGCTTCGGACGCCTTAAGCACTCCGGCGAGTTCTCATCGATGCTGGTCACATAGAGCTCGAAATAATGCTCATTGGCGCGAAGGTAGTCTGGGTCGTCCCATTTCCCTGTGGCTTCTGCCTGCCTGATGGCCTCCTGGTCTTCAGCCGACATATACTTGATGAGACGGTGTTGTTCACTGGCCCACAGTGAACTGGAGGCGTGACCTGACGAGAGGATCATCGATTTGACGCCTGTGGGATTGTTGTCTATTGCATACGCTATAGCCTGCATGGCTCCCCACGACTGACCGAGAATGTGGACTTTGTCAAGGTGGAGATAGTCGCGTAAGGCGATAAGCTCGTCTATCCACGTCTGAAGCGTCCAGAGCTCAGGGTGTCCGTCGAGATAGGAGTTACCGCAGCCTATCTGATCGTATGATATGACTTGCCGCCCGGTGTCGGCTATACAGTCGAGTACTTCGAAATAGTTGTGGGTACTTCCCGGACCGCCGTGGAGTAGCAGCAAAGGAGCTTTATCTGAAGGCTCGCCCACAATGCGGTAGTAGGTCTGGTAGCCTATAAAGGGCATATAGCCCTCGGTGATTTGATGGTTCATTTTGTATTTTAGCTTTGTAATTATTTGATTGCGGATGCGAAAATACAAAATTATTTCCGGAATTGCAAACTTTTAGAGATTTTTTCGCCTCCCCTCATAATATGATGAGACTAAGCAACCTCGGTATATGTCATGTCCCCGTGAGTTCTAAGAAAATCGTTTCTCAAATCGAGAGATATTGCTTATTGATTTTGCCATAGGATTGATTTTCAGCCTTTTAACCACCAAAAAGTGAGAAACGCCCTGCAATGCAGATTTTTAGAAAACCACACCCTGTTCTCCCCAGAATTGCCTACCTTTGCACCAGCATAGAAAACAAGAATGATTAAATAATCCTAAATCTTCTCGAAATCGTGCAAGGTTTTCTGGGGTTATCAGTTATATAAGAAAAGAAACAAATTTTAGCAAACATGAAGAAACTGGGAAGAATCTTGAGAGAGTTGAGACGCTTCTGGCGCGTACTGCCAATGGTGGTTGTGGCTTGTATGATGGCAGGGTGCAACGATAGTGAAGACAATGTTTCGCCTGAGGAAAACGAACGGAAATCTGTCAGTCTGACGCGTTCTGAACAAGAGCTGGTGACTGCGAATAACGACTTCGCTTTCAATCTGTTCCGTGTGGCAGACGCTCAAAATAGTACCATTCTCTCACCCATCAGCATCACTTACGCACTAGGCATGTTGAACAATGGGGCAGCTGGTGATACTCAGGCACAGATTAATAAGGTGTTAGGTTTCGGAGAGACTGGCGCTGAAGGTATCAACGCCTTCTGTAAGAAAATGCTAACTGAGGCACCCAACCTCGACAAGTCGACGAAAGTGCTGATTTCCAATACCATCTATATGAATCAGGGTTACGAACTGAAGCCCCTCTTCGTATCGAAGGCCAACGACTGTTACCATGCAGAGCCTGAGACGCGCAACTTTGCTGATGGTAAGACGCTCGATGTCATCAACCAATGGGCCAGCGACCATACGGAGAAGATGATCGAGAAGGTGCTCGACAAGGATTCGTTCGATCCTTCGGCAATCAGCTATCTGCTGAATGCCATCTATTTCAAAGGTGCTTGGACAGAGAAGTTCGACAAGGAAAACACTTGCGACGAGGCTTTCATGATGGAGACTGGCGAAGAGAAGCAGTTGCCCATCATGCATCAGGAGCAAGAGTTTTACTATGCGGAGGACGATGACTGTCAAGTGCTCCGTCTGCCCTATGGCAATAAGGCCTATAGCATGACCATCCTGTTGCCAAAGGAGGGTAAGACCGTCCGTGATTTGGTGAAGACACTGAATAAGGACACTTGGGAGCGTTACCAGCGGATTGGCAGTGCCATCGTGGATGTAAAGTTGCCTCGCTTCGAGTCGAAGACGGATTTGGCGCTCGATAAAATCATGGTTACATTAGGTATGCCCAACGCTTTTAATCCCAACTTGGCAGAGTTCCCTGAGTTCTGCAATGTTCCTACCTATATCGACATGATGAAGCAGGTGGCTCGTATCAAAGTCAACGAGGAAGGTACGGAAGCTGCAGCAGTCACTGTGATATTTGTGAAACTCGCGAATGCAGCACCACGTCGTGTTAGTTTCCACGCCACTCGCCCGTTCCTTTACATCATCAGCGAGCAGTCCACAGGTGCCATCTTCTTCATTGGCCAGTTTATGGGGGATTAATAAGATCAAATATGAAAGTTAGATTCAATGGTGTGATTATGAAGAAACAAAGATTTCTTGCAATTCTAATGCTGCTGGCAGCGGTATTGCCGTCAGCTTGTAACAGTGATTCTTCTGAAGATGAACAGCCTCCTGTGAAGGATAATCCTCTGCTTGGAAAGTGGGGATTATATTGTAAAGACTATCGAAATGATACCATTCCAAATGAGTATTTCGATATTCCTGAGGATACCATCGTATTCTATGAGAATGGAAAATTCTGCAACTCTGTGGAGAAGAGATATTTTGATTACACCTATAGCGATAGCACTTTTACGTTATCATTTGGGGGTTTTGAGGAATTACATAGCTACACCATATCGGATATGGGAAAAACCCTAAAGGTGCATTACGAAGGAGGGAATACGTATGACTTTTGGCAAGGGCCATTCAAAATCCCATATTATTATATCTACAAGAAAATAACAGAAACTGCTGCGCCTTAAGGAAGGACGCAATGGGGCCAGGCACTTCTGCGCCCCTTTTGGCTTCTCATTGCTGCATTTATGCTATGTTTGTGATGTTGTGTTTTGTGCAACACCCTGATTATTAATTCGTTTGTGAGTTTTTGGCTTGCAACGTCCAATTGAAAAAAAGTCAGCAAAAAACTTGGATTATTCCATTCCCTTACCTAATTTTGCAATGCGATAACGCTCCAAGTCGTCTGACAAAGCATCGCAATGGGGCAAGTATAAACATAGTAATAAATGATTAATAGAAAGATTATGGAAAAGAAAAGATTATTTTATATGAATAGGAAAGCTATTCCAGTTTTAGTGTTTGCATTGATTGTTTGTATTACATCCTCTGCACAGAAATTGAAGGTGAATTATGAGAATAATATGGATAGCCTTTCAAACTTTATGCTGCAGTATTATAGGATGCAGAATGTGCAGTCATTTCATTTGACACTCAAAGGGGATTTTAATGGTAAACGAGCCAAGATTCATAAAGTGACGTGTAATAATGGTATCTTTACAGAATGTCAATTATTGGAGGATTACCAGCACTTCATATTGAGCGACAGTATTGAAACGCTCGATTTTATGGCAGTTCCTTATGGGAAAGACAGGATTCGTATCGCGTGTTTTTATCCTGTAAGCTATAATCAGAAACTATTTGAAGACACCTTACATATTGACAAGATGAAGATCCTGATGGAGACCTACACAGCGGGCGGTGATTCTGAGACGCCTCTTATGGCATATACGACAGGCATACCCTTTAAAGGGGGAACATGGTTCTGTGGTCTACGTGAATCTGGTGTCGAACCTCGTCTTTGGTATAAGAAGTATGGTATAGATGGATATACCTTCTATGTGATAACCCTTGAAGAAGATACTCCACCTGAAGAAAATTCTCCCATTTATGTAAAAATAGCCAAAGAAGGAGGATATGGTTCACATATACAAAATTAAAGAAAAGACTCATAATTTCCCGTGAATGTTTAAAGAATCATAAAAATCTGCTAAATCTTGCAGTGTTTGACGGTCTTATCAGTTATATATGTAAAACCATAGAAAAAGAAAGCAAATATGACAGTTAGATTCAATTGTATGATCATGAAGAAACAAAGCTATTATGCAATTCTGATGCTGCTGGCATCTACCATGCTGGCGGGATGTAACAGTGAGGATGATATGACGTTCTCCTATGATAGTGAGGGCGAGATCATTGTTAATCCGATCAGTGCTTCAGAATTCAACAGGAGTGTATTGGGATGTGGATGGGCTGAGATTGAGAGGCACGACATAAATGCAGACGGGACCTACAATAAAAAGAACCACTATGATAGAGATGAGAATGAGATAGGCGGTGGTGCCCCTCCTCGTTATGAATTCTCAGAAGGGAAGGTTACAACTTATTGGAGTGGCTCTATGGAGACGGGCTTTTATGAAACCCCCATGCATTACGACGAAAATACAAATAAGCTCTACTTCGGTGACTATGATCGATTTAAGGTCTTGTCCGTAAACAATCAGGAGATAAAACTTGTATCCAGAGGCGGTGATTCGGAAATGCGTTATGGCTGGTATGTTATTCTCCGTCGCCTGACAGATGAGGAACTTCAACACACGAAAGAGGTTTGTTGGATAAATGATAAAGATCGTTATAGGGAAATGACTTGGGACGACTTGATGCATAAGTGGATACTAAGATGCTATATCGCTAATGGTTTTCAGAAAGAAGTGCCTTTCGACAGAGATAACGATAGGATTTCCATCCAGTTCTTCCCTGATGGAACAGTGAAATTGAAGAATTACAACGATCTGTTCGAGGGAACATTTGAGTATAACGGAAAGGACAGCATCCAGTTGAAACCTAAAGAAGGAACGCCAGAGTGGGGTGGTCTATACTTTAAAGCTTTTCCTTCAATCAAAAAGGCCGTTATCCATTATGCAGCAGGATTGACATTGTCTATAGACGATATAAACTATTATGAATTCATAAGAGCGAAAAACGACGAATGATGCAAGGGGGCATATCTATATGAAAAGAGTATTTTTAGTATTATGTGCGATAGTCTTGGCCATAACGAGTTGTTCAAACGAAGACTCCAACGATTCGATTATAACGGACAAGGATGTGATGTATATTTCAAACAGCGGTGGTAGTGATACTATAAAAGTGCAGAATCATCGTCACGTGTGGCTGATCAGTGATGCAGAAGTCCATTTCAATGACTCGACATACTGGGTTAGCCCTATACAAAATGAAGTATCTCCCCATCAGTTTGAAATGGATGGCAAATGGTTTAAGGTAGTGATACCTCATGATAATACAAGTCTGATTGTGGCTACCATAACAGAAAATGCATTGGCCTCAAGTGACAGATGGTATATAAAAGTCAATATCTCTGCTGGTGGAGAATCAGATAAATACATTTTGGTTAAGTCCAAAGAGAAGGATAAATGATAAAAAAACTAAATCTTTGCGAAATCGTGCAAGGTTTTGAGGACTTATCAGTTATAAAGGTAAAGTAACAAATAAGAATGATCATGAAGAAACAAAGCATTTTTATAACGTTGATGCTGCTGGCAGTGACGATGCTGGCAGGATGCAACGACACGGGAGTTATTGATGAGCCGGTAGAGAATACTAAAAAAAGTATGGTTGGAGTATGGCAACTCCTGAACTATAATGGTGGCTTTACTGGGCAAAGCGTGGATATCGAACCTGGTGACGTCACTATTACATTCGCTGAGGATGGGGAGATGAAAGTCGACAAGCAAACAGAATTGCAGGTACCTTTTCCTTCAGGTACCACTACATACTCTTTCGTAGAGATTGAGAGATCTATTTTCACAGGAAAACCAAGAAGAGTATTAGCGATTGGTACGCCCTCTCCTTGGAGGATGTATTATAGTTATACGTTTCAAGAGGGAATGTTAGTCCTCTCGGAGGAGGCCTATGATGGTTATAGCTACGTATTAAGGAAAGTAAGATAGTCCAACTACTCTTTCGGCTTGGTGCGGTGGCGGAGGGTGCGGAGGGTTTCTTTGGAGATTGAGAGAATGCGGAGGATGTCGAGTTCTGACTTTCCCATTTCCTGAAGGATGAGGAAGATCAGGCGGTGATTGGTCAGCTTGTCTTCTCGTGGGATGGCCTTTAGCTGTTGCATATTTCTGTAGTTCGTGGCGGTATAGTATTCCAGGAACAGCGTTTCGTCTTCCTTGCTCCAATGGCTGATGTCCCTGTTTGCGACGATGTCGTCGTAGAGTACACGGCCCTTGTTCAGTCCAGGTGCGCGATTGTCCATGATGTCGCAGATCTGCTGGTTCAGTTCTTCTATCTTCTTCTGCGCGTCTGATCCAGTGTCTTTCAGTGCGTCTATCTGGTTCAGACAGTCATTGATCTGCATCTGATAGCCCTGCAGTTTGATTTTGTTCAGATAGCGACGACGGATGTACAGCCCGATACCAGCGAGCAGAGCCAATGCCAGGATCATAATGCCCCACTGCCAGCGGATAATAGCCTGGTCTTTCGCATGCATAGCCGTCTCATGGTCAAAGCGGGTTTGAAGG
Organism: uncultured Prevotella sp.; assembly: GCA_946183415.1. Lineage (GTDB taxonomy): Bacteria > Bacteroidota > Bacteroidia > Bacteroidales > Bacteroidaceae > Prevotella. The sequence goes on along the minus strand of CAMHAM010000041.1, from coordinate 5,604 downwards.
TCTTTGATGGCATTGTTTGTTTGTGAAGTTTCAATACTGTCCCTGATATCAACAACCTTTGTCAACATATCTGATATACTGTCAGTCCTGCCTCGCTCCAAGTTGTATTCTATTAAATTGAGTATACAAATGTCCTTACGTGTGCCATCGTTCACAGTCAAAGCTTTCTTCCAATATTGATAGGCATCCTCATAATTACCTTCATTATATGATATAGAGGCAAGATTTTCATATGCACTTGTCATTTCCCTATACAACAAGGCCTTATGGAAATATTCTTTTGCTTGTTGCGGATTATCTTTCATAAGGAAGATTCCCACGTTCGAAAGTAATTTCGGTAAGTCTCTTTTATCTGCATATTTCAGTAATGGTATTAGTTTGTATACGCACTCAAATGCGCTATCTCGATAGCCCAAATTATAATAGGCAAGATCCATTTGATAATAAGTATAAGCCATACAATTCTTCTTTCCCAGTTTTTTGGCTAATTCCAGATTCTTTTTTGTGTATTCAAGTTGATAGCTAAAATTTTGGCATCTACCATTTACATATGAAATACCTTCTGAGATCTTATATTGTTGATACAAATTCCCTGATTGATTGGCATAATATTCTGCTTTTTTATAACACGCCATGGACTCTTGGTATTTTTTTTGTGTGTTAAAACCAATAGCCTTATAATAGAACGCATCCGCCAATTTCTCAGCGTTGCCCTCTTTCTGATAATAATCAATAACTTCGTCCAGTAGACTGTCTGGTGATGCAGCTGGCTTATTTGCCAAGTAGCCCGTTTGAACTTTCAGAAGCTTATAGTGAGCTTGATCCTCCTGGTTCTTGATGGTTGTTTCATCAATTGATGATATCATCTGGTAAGCTGAATCATATTCTTCCTTAAAAACCAAGGAATCCACCTCAGTCAATTTCCTACTGATGCTACCTGTCTGACAACTCAGTAGCATCAAAAATCCAACGACGATAAGACTTGCTTGTTTCATTTTCATTCGCATTTTGGCGACAAAGTTACTAAAAGTAGTCGAAATGGGAGGCTGATTTCCCATCTTTGATCGAAGAAAAGCGTTTCTCTATTTGCCAAAAATGGCCTTTGGATTCTACTATGTGTTTGAGCATTAGCCTTTTAACCCCTAAAAAGTGAGAAACGCCCCGAAATGCATATTATGAGTATCTTTTGCCATTGTTCCAAAGAAAATGATTACTTTTGTCGCAGCAAAAATATTGCTAATAAGAACAGTATTTGAGAAATGAACACAGTTATGAATATGAATAAAAATGGTTTTATAGTTTATTCTTTCCTGGCGGCGTCAGTCCTCTGTTTGGCTACTGCCTGTGAAGATGTTACTGGGTATAAAGACTCGCCTGTTGATGGATATGTTGCACCCAAGAATTTCTCTGTGTCAGGCTGTAAGTCTACTACAAGTACAAGAGGATTGTTTAAGGACGAGACCATTGAGTACGAAGCAAGAGAGAATGGTCTATTACGTATCACGCACAATAACGCCGTTTTCGAGTGCGCCGTTGAACGGATTTATGCAGCAATGACCGTGAATGACCATACGTATATCATTGAAGAGAAGGCACAGGAAGGTCCTGTCAGTGTCAACTGTGTCTGTCCCTACGACTTAGGATACGACATCGGCCCTCTCACAGAAGGAGAGGAATATTCAGTAAGCATCAGAAGGGGGAAATCGGAAGAGTCTGAGGTCGCCAAATTCATTTTCACTTATTCCCCAACTGTCAAAGGGCAGATTTCCAGAAAATGAAAATTGTCCCATGATAGACACATAAATGCAAATAGGTGGGCGCAATGGGGCTTGGAACCATTGCACCCTTCGAATGATTAAATAATCCTAAATCTTCTCGAAATCGTGCAAGGTTTACTGGGGTTATCAGTTATATAAGTAAAACCATAGAAAAAGAAAGCAAATATGAAAGTTAGATTCAATTGTATGATTATGAAGAAACAAAGTTTTTCTGCCATTCTAATGTTGCTGGCAGCGGTGCTGCTGGCGGCTTGTAACGGTGATGATAATGTTGTTAACCCTATTACCACTGATGTTAATGTTTTGCTCATACAATCAGACAAGGGTAAAACCAGTACGGGGTCACTGTATAAAAGTGGTGAGGTTTATAATCCCCCTCATTGCTACATAAGCAAGGAAATCTGGTATAATAATGGAACTTCGAAGACAATATATCATATGGATTTTACAGCCAATATTAAAGGTTCTGATGTCTTCGATTTGCTCAATATTTGTTTCGAAAGCAACGAGCCTATGAGTTTCAGCGATCTGAAAGTCGGAGATACATTTGACAATAGCCAATTCCATGCTAGCGCAGCGTACACACCTACATGGATGGAAGCCATCATGAAACAGACAACGGCCTTAAGTGGTAATGTCACAGTAGTAGGCACGAGTAAGGTTGGCGACAAATCGCTCATGACGCTAAGACTCTCTGACCTTCGCTTTGATGCCATTGATCATTCATGTATTTATACTGTTAATGGCATTGTGGATTACGAAATATGGGACATTCAATACGAATAGCCCCGTGGGGACAGGTCCTGTTGCTGTTATATAAGTAAAGAATCAAAAATAAGTTTGATCATGAAGAAACTATTTATTGTTGCAGCGATCGCGCTGCTGGGAGGAATGCTGACTGCATGTAGCAGTGATGATGAGGAGTATAAGGGGAATGAGGTGGCGTATATTCCAAACCCAAATTGCGAAGAACAATATACGACCAGCGAAGAGAATGGTTTAAGTATTACTCGCGACGAATCGGGCAGAGTACGATACATCGTTGTCTTCAGACCTGATCAAGACGGTGTGGAGAAACTACTTAATGCTCCAACATCCTTCGACGATATTCGCTATCTGTTCCCATTAAGCGAAGGCAATGAAATCAAAATCGAAGATGAGGGAGATACTAAAGAGAAATATATTCAGTACTATAAAGGCATTCCAGTGATGTCAGGAAGCATCATCAAGTACTTTGTGACCATACAAGGGAAGCGAATATCAGAAGCAGAATTTCATTTTTTCGATGTGAAAGATCTTGATCCAAATCCTGACCTATCGAAGGACGATGCCCTTCAGGTGTTTGCCAATTATCTCAAAGTCCCTCGACAAACTGATTGGACTTGTTATTTGTTTGTTAATGAATACTCAAAAAGGTCAGACAGTCAGATTATAAGAGATCAGAGACTCATCTATACGGTTTACGGGCGGCTTCCAAATTTTGGCTATGACAAAGTATATGAAGTAGAGCCACTATACGAAGCGGAGATTGATGCCCACACAGGAGAAATACTTAGATTAACAGCATCTTATATCATGTAAACTAATCCCTCTACTCCTTCGGCTTGGTGCGATGGCGGAGGGTGCGGAGGGTCTCTTTGGAGATTGAGAGAATGCGGAGGATGTCGAGTTCTGACTTTCCCATTTCCTGAAGGATGAGGAAGATCAGGCGGTGATTGGTCAGCTTGTCTTCTCGTGGGATGGCCTTTAGCTGTTGCATATTTCTGTAGTTCGTGGCGGTATAGTATTCCAGGAACAGCGTTTCGTCTTCCTTGCTCCAATGGCTGATGTCCCTGTTTGCGACGATGTCGTCGTAGAGTACACGGCCCTTGTTCAGTCCAGGTGCGCGATTGTCCATGATGTCGCAGATCTGCTGGTTCAGTTCTTCTATCTTCTTCTGCGCGTCTGATCCAGTGTCTTTCAGTGCGTCTATCTGGTTCAGACAGTCATTGATCTGCATCTGATAGCCCTGCAGTTTGATTTTGTTCAGATAGCGACGACGGATGTACAGCCCGATACCAGCGAGCAGAGCCAATGCCAGGATCATAATGCCCCACTGCCAGCGGATAATAGCCTGGTCTTTCGCATGCATAGCCGTCTCATGGTCAAAACGCGTCTGAAGGTCTTTGATCGTATCGTTTCTCAGTTTGTCTTCAATGCTATCGCGGATCTCAAAGATTTGCGTTACCATATCGGAAATGCTATCCGTTTTACCACGTTCCAAGTCATATTCAATCAGATTACGGATAATATTGTCTTTGGGTGATGCATCATTGACACTTAGGGCTTTCTTCCAATATTGATATGCCTGTTCTGGTTTACCCTCTTCATATAATATATAAGCAAGATATTCATAAGTTTTTGTCATCTCTTTAAGTGAGATAGATTTTAATAAATACTCTTTTGCCTTTCTGGGGTGCTTGTCCATGAGTAAATAACCAAGACTTGATTGGATTAAAGGAAGAGCTTTATTATCTATAAAGCCTATATAGGGTTCTATTTTGTTGAAATAGAAAAGGACACTATCTTCTATATTCATATTAGAATATGCACTTCCCACTCGAAAAAATGAATATGCAATCCATTTTTTATTGTTTAGCTGTTTTGCTATATCTAAGGCTTTTTTTGCATATTCTAATTGTAAACCATAATTTGCACATTTACTATTCATAAAAGAAATACCTTCATAAATCTTGAATTGGATACGTTTATTATTAGATATTTTCGCCGACTCCTCAGCTTTCTTATGAAAAAGGATTGATAGTTCCATGTCTTTATTTAAAAAGGAGCAGTATGCTTTGTAATAGTAAGCATCTGCCAATTTCTCTGCGTTGCCCTCTTTCTGATAATAATCAATAACTTCATCCAGTAGACTGTCTGGTGATGCAGCCGGCTTATTTGCCAAATAGCCCGTTTGAACTTTCAGAAGATTATAGTGTGCTTGATCCTCCTGATTCTTGATGGTCGTTTCATCAATTGATGATATCATCTGGTAAGCTGAATCATATTCTTCCTTAAAAACCAAGGAATCCACCTCAGTCAATTTCCTACTGATGCTACCTGTCTGACAACTCAGTAGCATCAAAAATCCAACGACGATAAGACTTGCTTGTTTCATTTTCATTCGCATTTTGGCGACAAAGTTACTAAAAGTAGTCGAAATGGGAGGCTGATTTCCCATCTTTGATCGAAGAAAAGCGTTTCTCTATTTGCCAAAAATGGCCTTTGGATTCTACTATGTGTTTGAGCATTAGCCTTTTAACCCCTAAAAAGTGAGAAACGCCCCGAAATGCATATTATGAGTATCTTTTGCCATTGTTCCAAAGAAAATGATTACTTTTGTCGCAGCAAAAATATTGCTAATAAGAACAGTATTTGAGAAATGAACACAGTTATGAATCTTATCAAAATGTGTATGAGTCCATAAAATAATCACAAAAATTTGGAGGTTTCAAAGAATTGGAGTAACTTTGCACCCAATACGTAGCAACCAGCTTTCTTGTAGGTCTCTCGAATTAACCACTCACAAGACCCATATTCAGAAAAGACGGCTGCCGTGCTCACGTGTCCTATACGGAGACGTGGGCTTTGGTAGTATCAATATGAATATGGGGGCCAGGTTAAGCCCGAGAGACATATTGAGAACCCATAGCATCCAAACCACGTCTTCCTTTTTCTCCAAAATCATTTTATTTTTTATTTTTAGAGAAAAGCGTGAATATGAATCACAACGAAGAAATCCCAGAAAATCTGGGAGGACTTGGCGACATGCTGCCCGCCGATGTCC
>CAMHAM010000040.1 GCA_946183415.1 uncultured Prevotella sp. | reverse complement strand
ACATTTCTTTGCAAAAGAAAGAATGTTTTCAACCGGCTTTTCGGACTGAGCCATAAATAGGACCTGCTGCGAAGCAAGTCCTATTTACTTTATTGGAAGTCCTGTTGATTTATCCTCTGGCATCTGCTTTTTAGGGTTTTACATTATCTTTTCTACTATATCCAATAAGTTCTGAAATCACCTTGACTAGTTCTTGGGCGGGTGCTACGATTGTTTCTAATTCTTCTTTGCTTATCGAAAAAAAGCAGTTGTAATCACCTTTCTCTCTGAGTTGTTCCATCCTTGTCAGGAATCCCCCAAGCCGATCTTCAATGATTCCGGTCTTGATGAAGTGGAGTCCGAACTGGCTCAACATACCAGAATGCGTTTTGCTTGCAAGGCCATTATGAATGAACAATGCCTGGACTGCATGGAAGCAAGCATAATAATATCGATTTGCAGCCAGATCCCATTGCTGCATCTTGCTAACCATTTCTGCCTGATTCATGAAACGGTTTGCCTTCTCCATTTGGAGACCTACCATAGTCTTTCTATCGTCATCATTCAGGCTCATAGGGCAATGGCATCTTTAATGACGTTATGGTAGAATGGTGTAATGCGGCTTGCCTCCCATTCCTTCTTAGTGTACATAATGGGATTAATCTCGGCACCGATGTCCCATCCCAATTTAGTCAGTGGATAGGTTACGGTGTCATAATCATCAGGCTGCAATTGTGCCTTGTCGAGGACAATCAGGATATCCCAGTCAGAATCCTGACGGGCATCGCCACGAGCCTGCGATCCGTAAAGCAGAGCTATAGCCCGCTTAGGAAGAACCTCGGCCAGCGTTTCTTTTATGCTGTCAAATACCTGCTTATCCATATACTTTTCATCATGAAATCTTAATTGAGTGCAAATATAGGGAGAATTTTCGAAAGTTCCAAATTTTAAGCCAAGTTTTTGAGGGAGCTAGCAGACAATCACAAAGTTTTATCCTGCGTTGCAGTGATGCAGTGTTGCAGTTCGTGGAGATGCCTTCCCTATTCCCAAAAATATATCTATATATTTATATATATAAATATATATAAATATATAGAATAAATTTTCAAGTTTGGAGGTATGTAATTTTTAACTGCAACACTGCAACTGCAACGTTTTCAGGGCAAGAAGACACATAGAGCTGAAGGTACACTATTTTAAAAGTGTCTTTTTTAGTGTCATTTTTCGATTATTATTTGGAAGACATTGGAAAAATTCGTACCTTTGCATTGTCAATGAAAAAAGACGAAATTTGCGGCCTAACTGGGCAACAAAAATTTCCTAGCGCGCAGGCAAGTGTTTCCTAGTAAAATCGCAAAAAGGAGTCTAATCAGCGACATTTGAAAATAATTAACAACAATTTATTAACCATTAAAATTAGAATTGAATTATGGCATTGAAAGTAAAGGCAGTTGAAAGACTGGTAAAGTTTAACAAAGAAGACGCTGGTGTTTACCGCTACGTGATGAGTCCCGAACTCTACATCGCGCTGAGTCAGGCAAAGGTGATCCGCGAGGCAGCTCTCCGCTCGGGCGTGAGCCAGGGTGTGATGAAGGCCTGCTGGGACGCAGCCGGTGAGGTGATCAAGGCGTGGGCAACCGAAGGCCACTCTGTGGCGCTGCCCGGACTGGGTACGATGCGCTTCGGTCTGCGCGCCAAGAGCGTTGAGAAGGTGGAGGACGTGAAGGCTGGCCTCATCTCGAGCCGCCGCATCATCTTCACGCCGACGCAGGATCTGAAGGACGAGCTGGCCGACACCGCCATCCAGATCACCTGCTACGACCGCAACGGCGACATCGTGAAGCGTGTGACATCGGCAGATGCAGGTACGGTAGAGGATCCTGAGGGAGACAGCACTCAGACTGGCGGCAACGGCGACTCTGGTGACGGACCTATCAACAGCGACGAGGCTCCTGTTAATCCTTAATCGAGGGGGTGGTTGCTGGGGTCAGGCCCCAAAGTAAAGTCGGGTGCTTGCTTACTGCACTCTGCACTCTGGGGTCAGGCCCCAAAGTAAAGTCGCTCACTGAAGGTGGTTGCTGGGGTCAGGCCCCAAAGTAAAGTCGCTCGCGACTGTACTTTGGCGCCAGACCCGGGGGCTGCGCCTTCCACTTTGGCGCCAGACCCGAAGCCTGCGGGGGCCACTTTGGCGCCAGACCCGGGGCCTGCGGGTCATCTAACCAACATGTCGAACCATTAAAATCTTAAAATCGTATGACAAAGAAAGAAACTTTCAAATGGGTTGTGCAGATTATCGCATCCATTGCGTCTGCCATCCTTACCGCCCTTGGGGCAACGTCCTGCATGGGAATGTAGTAAAGGGTAAAAAAGTAAAAGGGTAAAAGGGTAAAAAGGTAAAAGGGTAAAAGGTAAAAAGGTAAAAAGTAATCTCGCTCAGAAATGGGCGAGATTTTTTATCTTGATAACAAATAATTCATAAAAATGCTGTTTATTTGCGAATTTTTTATTATCTTTGCAACAAAACAATTATACATCACATAAAACCGCAACAACTATGAATATCTACGAAGAAGCCCACCGGTGCCTGCTATGCCTCGATGCACCATGTACCAAGGCCTGTAAGACAGGCGACCCCGCACGTGCCATCCGTGCTGTCCGTTTCGACAACCACAAGCCTGCCTTGCGCTGGGTGAAAGACTGCAACGACGCTGATCTGGAGCGCGCTGAACAGGCTTGTATACACCACAACTGGCCTATCCGCATCAAGGAGATGATAAGGAACATCCATCAGGACGATGTCGACGACAGCCACTACCCCGCTCTCAGCATCACATTCTGTGGTATCAAGTGTGAGAATCCTTTCTTCCTGGCTTCTTCGGCTGTCTGCACCAACTACGAGATGGTTGCTAAAGCCTTTGATGCAGGCTGGGCTGGCGTATTCTACAAGACGATCTGCATGCAGGAGATTCGTGAGGTGTCGCCACGATTCGACGCCATGCACGACAATGCCACTCATGGTGACTTCTACGGATTCCGAAACATGGAGCAGCTGAGCGAGAATGCTGTAGAGACCGACTTCGAGATCCTGCACCGACTGAAGGAGAACTACCCCACCAAGGTCGTCGTAGCCTCTATCATGGGACAGACCGAGGACGAATGGATCTCACTGGCCAAAATGGCAGAGGAAGCTGGCTGCGACGCTGTGGAGCTCAACTTCTCATGCCCACAGATGAAGCACGAAGGCATGGGCAGCGACGTTGGCCAAAGCCCTGAGCTGGTCAAGACTTATACAGCCTGTGTGAAGCGCAGCGTAGGGATACCCGTGATCCCCAAGATGACACCCAACATCACGCATATCACCGAACCCGCCAGAGCCTGCCTGCAGGCAGGAGCCGACGCCATCTCAGCCATCAACACCATCAAGTCGGTAACGATGGACTACAATGCCGAAGTGACTGGTCAGCGCACGATCTCCGGCTACTCTGGCCGTGCTGTGCGCCCCATAGCCCTGCGCTATGTGCTCGAGCTGGCAGAGATGGAAGAGAAGCCTCAGTTGAGCGGTATCGGCGGTATAGAGTACTGGCGCGACGCCCTCGAGTTCATACAACTGGGTTGCTCCAACGTACAGGTGTGTACAGCCGTCATGCAGTACGGCTACCGCATCATCGATGATCTCACGCTCGGACTCCAGCGCTACATGGCCAAGCACGGCATCACAGAGCTGCAACAGCTGGTGGGCGAACAACTGTCAACATTCAGGACTCCTGCCCAGCTCGACCGCGACACCATCATCTACCCTAAGTTCAACCTCGAGAATTGCGTAGGTTGTGGGCGCTGTGCGATATCGTGCAACGATGGAGGGCATCAGGCTATCACGCTCGACCCCGAAAAGCGCCGCCCACGTCTGATTGGGGCCAAATGCGTAGGCTGTCACCTCTGCCGCCTCGTCTGCCCCACGGGTGCCATCGGCCTCACCAAGCGCACCGTGAAGAAGAAATAGAAATGAAGAGGTGCTCCCCAAAAGGAAGCACCTCTCTTGTTTGTCTGTATGTCCTATGTAGATTAGGGCAGGCTGATAGCCTCAGAAGGACAAACACTTGCGCATGTGCCGCACTCTGTGCAAGCATCAGCATCAATCACGTAGCGCTCTGCACCTTCAGAGATAGCCTCTACTGGGCACTCACCTGCACATGTTCCACAAGAAATGCAATCTTCACCAATTACGTATGCCATAATTCTTATAAATTAAAGTTGTTAATACTGTTGTTACTTACATTTGATGAGGCAAAGGTACGACTTTTTTGGATATCTACCAAACTTTAGGTATATTTTTTTTGCAATTTATACACTGTCGAAATAACATCTGGCATAATATCGGCGTTATTTTTCCGTTATTATGATATGCAACGAATGAGATTTCTCACGATTCTGGCAGCCCTCTGTCTGTCGACGGCTATAGCCTCAGCCCAGACGCGCACCATACAGTACAAGCCCTATATCGACTTGCGCCCGATGCACTTCGGTATCCTCGTAGGCATGAACATGCAGGATATCGAGTTTGACAATGCAGGCCCTCAGACCATCACGCTCGATGACGGGACGACGACTGAGCAGACCATCGTCTGCGATGCTGATAGGTGGAACGCAGGTTTCAGCGTGGGCGTGCTCGCTGACTTGCGACTGTCGAACCATCTGAACCTCAGGTTCGCCCCCACCATGCACTTCGGTGCCAAGCACCTGCTCTTCCGTAACCTCTCGGAGCTGAATCAGGATGGACGCCTCAGGGAGGAACGACAGGACATGAAGAACACCTATGTGGCATTTCCCATCGACTTGAAATTCAGTGCCGAGCGCTGGAACAACTACCGCCCTTTCCTCGTAGCAGGCATCACCCCCATGATAAACCTGACGGGCAAGAATCAAGAGCTGATGGCGCTCAAGCGTAGCGACTTGATGGTGGAGGTGGGTCTGGGCTGCGCCCTCTATCTGCCGTTCTTCAAACTGACTCCAGAGCTGAAGTTCTGCTATAGTCTGAAGGACGCTATCGACCACGATCATGTCAACGAACTGAAGGATGCCAACATGCGCAAATACACAAATGCTGTGACCAAAGGCCACAGCAAGATGATTGTCCTCACGTTTTATTTCGAGTAACTACTTCACCAGATCGAGCACCAACTTGCCGACAAAGGCACCGTGCTTGCCGTTCTGATCGACGGGAATGAGCTTGCCATTCTTATCGGGAGCATACCCCAGTTCGGGCAGATAGGTGTGAGTATGCCCGCCCAGCACGAGGTCGCAGCCTGCCGTCTTGGCCAGAAACTCCTGATCGGGATAGTCTGAGACCTCCCATCCAAGGTGAGAGATACAGATCACGAGATCACACTTCTCCTGCTTTCTGAGAATATCGATATACTTCTGCGCAGCCTCAGCAGGATCGATGTATGCGATGCCTTTGCAGTTGCCGTCGAACACAAGTCCCTTCAACTTTGGAGCAAGTGCGAAAACACCGATTTTCAGGCCGCTGCGATGGATAGTAATATACGGTTTGACAAGTCCTTCGAGCACCGTACCCGTGCAGTCGTAATTGGAGCAAACCACAGGGAAGTTGGCCATCTTGAAGATTTTGGCCATATTGTCCATACCGAAGTCGAACTCGTGATTGCCGATCGTGGTACACTCGTAGCCCATCAGATTCATCAGTCCAATCTCCACCTCGCCTTTGAAGAGGGTGTAGTAGCCCGACCCCTGACAGAAGTCGCCCGAGTCGAAGAGCAGCAGATCAGGGTGCTTCTGCCTTTCTTCCTTGATCATATTGATGCGACGGAGGAATCCGCCACGTCCAGCAAGATCCTTATTGTCGAGATTCTCGCTTAGGGGCATAATGCACGAATGGGTATCGTTAGTATGCAGGATGACGAGTTGCTTATGCTTCTTGGCTACTGCGGTGATACTGGCCAGCAGTGTTATAAATATAATAAGGTGTAAACGTTTCATATCACTTTCCTTTATTTTTAATTACTCACTTTTCACTTCACGACTATTCGTCCTTCGACTTTGGAATCGACAATCTCTCCACGACTCTGTTTGTCCTTGAAGTAGTTCATGATGAGGAAGCGGGTGTTATTGCTGGCTTCCTTTGGCGACACGACGTCCTTACCCTCACGCAGGGCAGGCATGCCATCGTTGCCTTCGAGCAGATAGTTGATGGTGGTCACGCGATATTCAGCCTTCGGATCGATCTCCTTACCGTGCAGACGGGCAGAGATGAGTTTGCCCTTACCTGCCTGCTGGTCGATCTTGATGACCATCTCGACACCTTTGCTCACACCTTCGCCTCCACGAAGGGCAATCTGCTCGAATAGCTCCATCAACTTCTCGCCCGAGAGTGTGGTGAAGCAGATCTTATTCTCAAAGGGTGCCACATCGAGCACATCGCCATAGGTCACGTTTCCCTTGGTCAGATCGGCACGTATACCGCCCATATTGTAGATACCGAGAACAGGCTTCTCACCGTAGTCTTTGGCAGCCCATACGAGGATATCTGCCAAGAGGTTGGACAGGTCGCTCTCAGGTCGCTGGGCGTGCATATTGTGAGCCACTTGTCCCATCACAGGCCCCATAATTGAGTCATTCACCCGCTTATAAGGTTCGAGAAACTTAGCAGCCACAGGGTCAGGATTCTGATCGTAACGGCTGTCAACGATGATGCGCGTACGCTCCACACTGGCGATCTGATAGTGCTTCGGAGCACAAGAAATCATCGTCAGAGCTGCCAAAGCGCCAAGAATTAGATGCTTTTTATTCATATTTTTAGTTTTTTATGGTGCAAAGATACAAAAAAAGCGGGAAAATATTCTTTGAATCGAAAAAAATTTGTACCTTTGCACCCGCTTTTCGGCGTAATCGCTGGCAGGAAGTATCGAGAGGCCTGTTATGTTGCGTTGGAACGATACAGTAACAAAAGTAAAAAAGTAAAGAAATGGATTTAATTAAAGTTGCTGAAGAAGCATTTGCAACCGGCAAGAAGTTCCCAGAGTTCAAGGCTGGTGACACCATCACTGTCGCTTACAAAATTATCGAGGGTTCAAAGGAGCGTATCCAGCTCTATCGTGGTGTAGTTATCAAGATTGCAGGTCACGGTGACAAGAAGCGCTTCACTGTACGTAAGATGTCAGGCACCGTTGGTGTAGAGCGTATCTTCCCAATCGAGTCTCCCAACATTCAGAGCATCGAGGTTAACAAGGTAGGTAAGGTTCGCCGCGCTAAGCTTTACTATCTGCGCAAGCTCACTGGTAAGGCTGCCCGTATTAAGGAGAAGCGCCACAACGTTGGTGAATAAGAAAAGCAACAAAGAGAGGTTCCACAACAGGAGCCTCTCTTTTTCATTTGTAGTTCTCATCGGCACTCGTTTCGCCATGAAGAGCCTCCTGAAACGACTCCCAATCCTGGAATCCCACCAAGAGCGACAGACGGTCTAACGTCTTCTTATCAGGCTTCTTCAGTATTTCCTTCTCTACCGCCTCAAGCAGTTTGCGAAGGGCCTTACGTTTCTTCTCCATATTTTTCTCTAAATTTTGGGGCAAAATTACGAAAAAAAGTTGTAATTTTGCAGCCAAATACAAAAATAATGCGATTAAGATGAAAGAATTAGCACTCAAGTACGGATGTAATCCGAATCAGAAGCCCTCACGCATCTTCATGACAGAGGGAGAATTACCCATCGAAGTGATCAACGGCCGTCCTGGCTACATCAATTTCCTCGACGCCTTCAATGCCTGGCAGCTGGTGAAGGAGCTGAAGGCCGCTACTGGTCTGGCTGCTGCCGCTTCGTTTAAGCATGTAAGTCCTGCTGGCGCTGCCGTAGGCCTGCCTCTGAGCGATACGCTGAAGAAGATCTACTTCGTAGACGATGTGCAGGGTCTCGACGAGAGTCCCATTGCCTGTGCTTACGCCAGAGCTCGTGGTGCAGACCGTATGTCGAGCTATGGCGACTTCGTAGCCCTGAGCGACACCTGCGACGCCACGACAGCCAAGCTGCTGAAGCGCGAGGTGAGCGACGGTGTGATAGCTCCCGACTTCACCCCAGAGGCCATCGAGATCCTGAAGGACAAGCGCAAGGGCACCTATAACGTCATCAAGATCGATCCCACCTACCAGCCTGAGCCTATCGAGCGCAAGCAGGTATTCGGCATCACCTTCGAGCAGGGGCGTAACGAGATCAAGCTCGACGACGATGCGCTCTTTGAGAACATGCCTACACAGAACAAGACCTTTACCCCTGAGGCCAAACGCGACCTGATCATCGCCCTTATCACACTGAAGTACACACAGAGTAACTCTGTCTGCTATGTGAAGGATGGACAGGCCATTGGTATCGGAGCAGGCCAGCAGAGCCGCATCCACTGTACCCGCCTGGCTGGTTCGAAGGCAGACATCTGGTGGCTGCGCCAGCATCCGAAAGTGATGAATCTGCCCTTCGTAGACAATATCCGCCGCGCTGATCGTGACAACACCATAGACGTGTATATCTCTGAGGATCACGACGACGTGCTTCGCGACGGCACTTGGCAAATGTTCTTCAAGGAGAAGCCCGAAGTGCTGACAATGGCTGAGAAGAAAGAGTGGATAGCGAAGAACACGAAGGTGGCTCTGGGCTCTGACGCTTTCTTCCCCTTTGGCGACAATATCGAGCGCGCTCATAAGAGTGGTGTAGAGTTTATCGCTCAGGCTGGAGGCTCAGTACGCGATGACAACGTGATTGAGACTTGCGACAAGTATGGTATCGCGATGGCATTCACAGGCGTAAGACTTTTCCATCATTAATATGGACGATTTCCAGAATATCCTCGAGAACGGCATCAACTTCGGACGCGGAGGTGATAAGGCCAAGGACTCAGGCAAGGTGAAGACCAAAGCCAAGAAGAAACAGTATATCACTGGGGCTCACGGCAGCGGCAGCGCACGACAAAAGGCCAAGTACCGCGAGCAACGGGCTAACCGCCATAAGAAATAGGCAGGGTGATGACAAATCGAGCACCCGAAGCATGTATAACAAAAACGCTCAGCTACAATAATGAAACGAATCAAGTACTTTCTGGCCACTGCCCTACTCTGCCTGACGACGGCCGTCCAGGCACAGAAATACGTGGGAGGCGACCTCTCCATGCTACTCAGGTACGAAGAGCAAAATGCCACTTATCTCGATAAGGACGGCAAAGAAATCGCCGATGTGCTCGTCTTTGTGAAGGAACAGGGATGGAATACGGTGCGCGTGCGCCTGTTCGTGGATCCATCGAAAGATGAAGACAAATGCGTGGTGCAGGATATCGAGTATGCGAAGGCTCTCGGCAAGCGCATCAAGGACGCAGGGCTCTACTTCCTGCTCGATTTCCATTACAGCGATACTTGGGCTGATCCTAAGCAGCAGAACACGCCTGAGTTCTATTTTAATATAGATACGCCACCAGAGCAATACATCTATCACTACACCAAAGCGAGTCTTGAGGCCCTCGCGAAAGCTGGGGCCACACCTGATCTGATTCAGATAGGCAACGAGATCAGCTTTGGCATGCTGTGGGACAGCGGCTGTAAGGTCTTGGCTAACAGCGATTGGACTGATTATCTAGACGTGAACTGGAATCTGTTCGCATCTGCGCTGAAGAATGCCTCGAAAGCCTGTCGCGAAGCCTGCCCAGATGCCAAGATCATCATCCACACAGAGCAATGCGCCAATAATCCGACACTCGATGTCGCCTTCTTCAAGCGCATCAAGCAGCATGAAATCGACTACGACATCATCGGCACATCGTATTATCCCTATTTCAAGGGCGAGATCTCGAAGTTAGACAATGGCCTCTCTGAGCTGGAGAAGAATTTCCCTGATAAGGCCATCCAAATAGTAGAGACGGGCTATCCCTCGAAGTGGGAAGTGCAGGGCACGACGTTCGACTATACGAAGACCTACCCTTACTCGCACGAAGGACAGCGGAAATATACTGCCGACCTCATCACGATGCTCAAGAAACACCCGCAGGTGAACGGCCTCAACTGGTGGTATGCCGAAGCCAATGCCAAAGGCTGTACTGGCGACCTGAAAGAAGGCTGGTACAACGCCTCGCTCTTCGACAACGAGACTGGCAAGGCGCTGCCCGCGCTCTATGAGCTAAAGGAATTCAACGACGGCACAACGGCCATTTCGTCAGCCATCAGCCAAGAGGGAAAAGAGGCTTGGTACACCCTCGACGGCAGGAAGCTCGAAGGCAAGCCCAGCCACAAGGGACTCTATATCATGAACCAGAAAAAAGTCATTGTGAAATAAGCAACCCTTATTGAGAAATAAGCGGCCCTTATCGCGCGATAAGGGTCGCTTATTTTTGAACAAGAACCGAGTATCAGAAATTCAGTTCCTTTCCGCGATAGAACTCCAGCAAAGCCCGCTGGTAAAGATGCTCATAACGCGCCTGAACCAAGTCGCTCTCAGACTTCATATAGGTATTCTTGGCCTCATTAAACTCTGTGATAGTGGCCTTGCCATTCTCGTATTTCGCCTGCGTCAGTTCAAAGGCATCCTTCGAGCTGACAACGGCCTGGCGCGAGCTGTTCTCTTTGGCCTGAGCATTCAGGGCATTATAGTACACCTGCTGGATCTCCTTATAGAGCGTCTTCTTCGCATTGTCGAGTGTCAGGCTCTGGTTCTCCCTGTCCACCTTGGCGCTGCGCACGCTGTTGCGTACTGAGAAACGGTCGAAAATGGGAATGGTGAGACTCAGGCCGATAAACTGGCTGAAGTTGTTCTTAATCTGCTCCCCGAAGCTGTTTGAAGGGAATCCGCTTGTGGTGTAATAGTTCGTACCCAGTCCTGCGTTGAAGTTCAGTTTGGGGTAGTGACCAGCTTTGGCGATGTTGATACTATGCTCAGCGCTCTTCAGGCGGAGTTCCTGTGCATGGATCTCGGGCTTTACGCTCAGCGCCTCGTTATACACCTGATCAGGCAGCGTCAGCGAGAGATCAGCAATCATATTCATCTCTTCGTCTGTGGGAGAGACAATCTGGAAACCCTCAGGCGACTTGAGCTCAAGCAACTGTGTCAGCGTCAGGATAGCCAGGCGCGTATTGTTATCAGCCTGTGTAGCCGTCAGTTGGCTGCTGGCCATCGTGGCCTTCTGCCGTGAGAGTTCTGCCTCACTCGCCTTTCCATTCTCCACGAAGGCTTTGAGACGGACCACCTGCAGAGAGTCGATACCTACCTGTCGATGAGCTACGGCAGAAATCTCCTGATCATAGAGTATCTGCACATAAGCCTTGGCCACCTCCATACGAATATCATTCTTGGCCTTCTCGAGATCGGCAGTCACAGCCTCAAGGTTCAGGCGGTTCAGCTTGATATTCTCAGGAATCTGGAAACCTGTGAAGATGGGCACACTCGTCTGGAGCTGCAGCGAAGTGTTACTCGTATTGGTATTGGCGTAGATGTTGTCTTCCGTCAATCCGCGTCCGAAAGAGAAATTCTGATTAGCAGTACCGCTCAGGTTCGGCAAACGGCTGTTTCGCGCAGTAGAGAGCGTATACCCTTGCTTCTCAACTGCCTTCTCTTTCTGTTTCACGCTGATATTATTGGCTACAGCATAATCGCAGCAGTCGCGCAGGCTCCACTGGTTTTGCGCCCCTAAAGGCAAGAGGAAAAACAGGTAGAAAGGCAGAACCTTTACCCAACCTTGAACCTTCATCGCTTTTATCTTCTTCATACCCATATCCTTTTACTGTTTACCATTTTACTTCTTAGCTTTCTTTATCATCTGCTATCACCTCTGGACCACGCACCTTGTCCTTTGCCGTGATACCCTTCTTGATCTCGATGTTCACACCGTCGGAGAGTCCTGTGGTGACAGGCGTACGCTGGTACTCCTTCTGATCGCCCTCGCCCTTGATGACATAGACGAAGGTGGAGTCGCCACTAAACTCAATGGCACTTTCAGGCACACTCAGCACCTTCGCTGCCTCAGCCAGTACAATCTCAGCATTGGCGCTGTAGCCAGAGCGGATCTGACTGCCTTCTGCGAGTTTCACAGCAGCCTTAATCTCAAACTGATTGGCGCCATTGCTCTCAACAGCCTTTGGCGAGATATACTCGAGAGATGCGTCGAACTTCAGGTCCTGCAGGGCTCCGATGGTAATCTTCATAGGCATATTGTTAACCAACTGCCCCACCTCAGTCTCATCGATGTTACCTCGGAAGATAAGATCGTTCATGTTGGCAACGGTAGCAATGGTTGTACCATCGTTGAAGGTATTGGCAAGGATGACGGAGTTACCCACCTTCACAGGAATATCGAGAATGATACCACTGATTGTACTTCGGATAAGTGTGGAAGAGGCAGAGGCATTAGCCTTCGACACACCGTCGCGCACCACCTGCAGCGCATCCTCGGCAGCCATCTTCTCCTCCTTGGCCTGATGGAGGGCCTGCTTGATCTTATCAAACTCATCGGCAGAGACAAGCTTCTGATTATAGAGGTTCTCCTCGCGATTGTAGTTCACCTGTGCCTGCTTCAGATTGATTTCAGACAGACGGACGCGCGCCTCAGCATTCGAGAGCTGTCCCATGTCGGGGATGACCTTCACCTTGGCAATCACCTCGCCCTGCTGCACATACTGTCCTGGTTCCTTCAGCAGTTCTGCGATAATACCAGAGATCTGCGGCTTCACGTTCACCTCGTTGCGAGGTTCAATCTTACCTGTGATGATCGTTGTCTTCTGGATGGTCTCCATTTTCGGAGTAAATTCGTTATAGACCACCTTCTTGGGCTGGCTCTTCTGCCAGAGGAACACGAATGTTCCAATGAAAATCAGCGCGACAATCGCTGCGATAATCAGTTTGCTGTACTTTTTCATAATTATATCATTTTTACATTATTTCATTGTTTCATTTTCTCATTCTTTCACTCCTACTCATCGCGCATGGCATCGACAGGCTTAATGCTCATGGCACGTGCAGCGGGAGCCAGACCTGCCAGCACTCCAAGTGAACTGACGACTAAGGCCGCGAAGATGGCAGTCCAGAACCCTATCTGGAAGTGGGTCGTAACAATGCCGTCTTCAGTATTGCCTAATTCCAGCATCTGCAGTATCAGCACGCCAAACAATATTCCACTCATACCAGCAACAAGCGTCAGCACGATACTCTCGCTGATAATCTGAGAGAGAATCATCTTTGGCGTAGCGCCTATAGCCCTGCGGATACCAATCTCCGTAGTGCGCTCACGCACTGTCACCATCATAATATTCGACACGCCGATAGCACCAGCAAGCAAGGTTCCCAGACCTACCAGCCAAATAAGGAAATTCACGCCCTTAAACAGATTGTCGAGCAACTGGAAGAGCACCTCGGTATTAAACACCATCGCGCCTTGTTCATCAGTAGGATCCACGTAGTGAGCCCTGGCCACCGTCTCGCGGATACGATCCGTAATATCCGACATCACCACACCCTTTCTGGCTGTCACGGCAATGAGGTCAATCTGCTGCCCACGATTATAGGCCTGCTGCACCATCGTGAAAGGCAACGTCACCATCTCCTCACTACTGCCGTTGATGGAGACACTGCTGGTATTATAGTCCACGCCTACCACTTGATAATAAGTGGAGTCGATACGGATAGACTTTCCGCAAGGATTACCTCCTCCCTTAAACAGATCCTTGTAGATCTTCTTCCCCAGCACACAGACTTTCCTGTGATGCTTGAGGTCCATATCGTTGATGTATCGGCCATAATACAACTTAGGCCCATTCACCAATGCATATTCAGGAGTCACTCCCTGGACGTTAATCGACACCTTACGGTCTTCGTGGTAGGCGGTGCCTGATGCATTCCAAGGCATGAACACCACAGGGGCTATCACATCAAGCTCAGGAACACGCTGGCGCAGACGTTCGACATCCTTCAAATCCATCGACCACCAGCGGCCTTTTCGGAACCCCTTGTAGGCCTTACTGGTTTGCTGAGACCACACAAATGCAGAGTTAGTGGCAAAACCGTCAAAATTCTTGTTGAGCATTTCTTTCATGCCCTGCCCGCCTCCTATGAGTGACACCAGCATGAATACGCCCCAGAATACGCCAAAACCCGTTAGGAACGAGCGCGACTTATTACGCGTCAGCGTATCGAGGATCTCTCTGTATGTATCAACATCAAATCTCATATTCTTCTTCGTTGCTTTCTAATTAGATCATCAATCAGCGCGAAGCGCCTCAATAGGTCGGATGCGGCTTGCCTTGAAGGCAGGGATCAGTCCTGCAAAAGTGCCAGCAATAATCATCACCATCGTAGCCTCTATACACACATCGAGTCCAACGGTAGGATCAACAAACATCGTGGCCTTGAAGAGTCCCGTGTCGATGGTGTCGTGTCCCAGTGTGGCATCCATATATTCGTTGGCAAAGATACCCAACAGCATACCGATATAGCCAAAGAATGTCGTGATAATCACACTTTCGATAATAATCAGTTTCAAGATACTCCAGGGTTTGGCACCAATAGCCTTGCGGATACCAAACTCGTGGGTGCGCTCTTTGACGGTAATCAGCATGATGTTCGACACGCCGACAATACCAGAGAGTAGTGTGAAGAGTCCAACCACCCAGAGCGCTGTTCGGATGATACCGATTCCCGTCTGCATCTGCAGGTTCTGCGTGAAACGGTTCCAAAGCCAGACGGCACTCTCATCTTCAGGATGTGCCTGATGGTTGGCATTCATCCGCTGGCGATATTCCTTTTCGAAAGCCTCGTTATCCGCCTCTGTGGGCAGTCCGTGAAAGGTAAACTCGATGCGTCCGGCATCATCAGTGTTAGCTCCATAGATGCGCTTGATAGCCGTGTAAGACGAGAAAGCGTCAGCTCTACCATTCTCATTCTCTTTGTAGATGCCCACCACCTTGAAGGCCAGACTCCCCACGTTCACGTATTGCCCAATGAGTCGTGAGATAGCCTGCTGTTTGTCGCTGTCTGCATTAAGGAGTTCTTTGGCCTGCTTGTTGCTCACGATAATGACCTTACGGCTTTCCTTGATGTCGTTATCGTTGATGAAACGCCCCAGGATCATGTCCACTTTGTCTATTTTGATGTGGTTGGGATAGACGCCGCAGAGCGAAGGAGTGATATATTGCTGCCCAAGACTGATGGTGGCTCCTGTACGATACTGGGCCCCCACTTCGTCGATGTTCTCCTTGAACTCTGAATCAGTAGTGCCAATATCGCGCGTCTGAAGCCTGATCCTGCGTCCCTCCTTCATACCTTGGAATGGTTTTGAAGTCTCGCCGCCGAAAACCACCATCGACGACGACAGGAAACGGTCAGACTGTTTCAGCTGGGCATTGATGAGTCCGTTGCCTGCACCTAAGAGCACGATAATCATAAAGATGCCCCATGCCACAGCGAAGCCCGTGAGCGTCGTGCGGAGTTTATTCCTCCGCGCCGTACTCCATATTTCAGTTATTATATCTCGCATAATTATCTTGTTTTATCTAGGATCGCCTAGGATTTCCCAGGCTACTTCATAATTCCTCCGCTTCCGAATGGACTGGCATTATGGTCGAGGTTTTCCTCAATCTTTCCTATAACACCATCCTTGATATGTACTATCTTGTTCGTCTCATTTGCCACACCGCTCTCGTGAGTCACCACAACGATCGTCATGCCTTCATCTTGATTCAGCTGCTTGAGCAACTGCATCACCTCCACAGAAGTCTTAGAGTCGAGTGCGCCCGTAGGCTCATCGGCCAGGATAATCTGCGGACGGGTGATGAGTGCTCTGGCTATTGCCACGCGCTGTTTCTGTCCTCCCGACAGTTCGTTGGGGTAATGCTCCGCCCAGTCTAGGAGACCTAGCCTTTCTAGATATTCTAGCGCCATCTGATGGCGCTTTTTCCTGGACACCCCCTGATAAAATAATGGCAACTCAACGTTTTCCACAGCGGTCTTAAAAGAGATGAGATTAAACGACTGGAATATAAAGCCTATCATTTTGTTGCGATACTCAGCGGCTTTGGTCTCTGAAAGGTTCCAGATGGGAACACCAGCCAACTCATAGGTGCCTGAATCGTAGTTGTCGAGAATACCTAGTATATTTAATAAGGTACTCTTGCCTGAGCCCGAGGCACCCATGATGGAGACAAACTCTCCTTCGGCGATGTCGAGCGAAATACCCTTCAACACGTGAAGAGGCTGTGCACCGTGATAGGTCTTGTTGATGTCTTGTAAATGTATCATATAATTGTCTTCTTACCTTAGTTTAACGTTATTGTGTTTGTTTGACGTTGCAAAAGTACGGAAAGTTGCGAACTCCACCAAATATTTGGGATATTTTGCAAACATTTGTGACGAATAGCTATTGCTTCTCCCATGCATTCACAATGTCGTCTATAGAAATATCGAGTAGTTGCATCTGCCTGAACAATTCTGGCAGTCGCTCTTTCATGAATTCCTTCTTACGAGCCTTGAGAATTTGCCTCTTCGCGCCTTTTGTCACAAAGTAGCCCAGTCCACGCTTGTTGTAGATAATCTCCTCACGCGCCAATTGCTCGTAGGCCTTCACAGCCGTATTCGTGTTCACCTCCAGCAGTACGGCATACTCACGGACTGACGGAATGCGGTCATCGTCTTTATACACCCCAGAGAGGATCTCGTCACACAGACGGTCTGCCATCTGGATGTAAATAGGCTTATCATTTGAAAATGTCATACGTTCAACCATTTATTGTTAATCACCTGCATCCTACAGAATATCTTGTATGAGAGCCAGTAGCACAAGGCTGTCAGCAGATAGCCGCCTATGCTCACAACATAGAACCACGCATTAGGAACTGACTTCCCTTTTTCGTCTAAGTCGAAAAGATTAGCATTATCTATCACAGGTGAGTGCCATGTGAACACCATTATATAACCTATGATAACAATAGCTATCGTGGTCAACACGAACTGTTGCTTACGGAACAACGTACCACCCAGGATATAAACTGCATGGATCAGCAATATCTCAGAAAGGAAAGGCCCCCAAGCAACCACAGGATCGAGATTAAGCGTCTTTAAATCAAAGATCATCGGGATAGCCCAGACAACGACACGTCCACTAAGCACATCGACCAGCACGCGCAGTGCATCGGCTATGATGATGCTAACGATGGTACCTATAGCAGCCAGCACCACGTTAAGGAAGAGTGATACGAGAAATTTCTCCAGATTGGATGCAGGCCACATCAAATAAGCAGAGCACCAAGGTTTCTTCTTGATGTGATAGAAAAGGAAACTGCCACAGAAGAGCATGGCTATACCAAAGAATATGATGTCGAATACAGCAACGCCTTTGATGAGTATCGGATAGGCATTCTCCATGAAAGCTACCCCATGCTTCGCTACAGTTTCATGATAGTCCCCTCCATCAAAAGAAGCTGATCTGACAAAGAGATTATTCAAGAAAGTCAGTGCTACGATATATATACCGAACACGAGCATCCAATCCTTACGAGTGTTTATAAACTGACACTTCAAGGCCTGGCCGAATCGGATCATATTAAATGTACTCATTTTGACTGCGTTTTAAAGTTAAACAACAATTCGAGATTGATCAAAGTCTCCGTATCGCCTTCCTTTCGCTCGGCAATGACAGCGTTACCCTGAAGAGTTGGCTCTGCATAAAGCACCGTCTCGTCCATCTCTTGCGGACTGCGGTATTCGAAGCTATACTTATCGGTAATCTCCTGTACAGAAGCATTCAACAGCATCTGTCGCTGATCAAGGATCAGAATATGATCGAGCATCTGCTCGACATCATGTACTTGGTGCGTAGAGATTATCACCGTGCGATCCTCTGTCATGTTTTGGGCTATCACTTTACGGAATTGTGACTTCGACGGAATATCAAGACCATTGGTAGGCTCATCCATCAACAGATACTTCGTGTTGGTGGCCATAGCAAAAGCGATATAGGCTTTTTTCTTCTGCCCCATCGAAAGTTCACCGAGATGAATGTCCGTTGTCATCTCAAAGTCGCCCAAGCATTTCTCCAATACCTCCTGCGAGTAATTGGGATAGAAAGGTTTGTAGAGATCCACGTACTTTGAAAGACGCATCGAAGGCATATCAAACTCTTCTGTCACGAGGAAGATATCACTCAGCGTCTCCGGCTTTCTTTCGCTTGGAGCAACACCATCATTTTTGATACTTCCCTTGGTTGGCACCAACAGCCCTGATAGCAGATACAGCAAGGTTGACTTGCCTGTACCGTTCTTCCCCAGCAAGCCATAGATCTTGTTTTCTTCCAGCTTCAGACTGAAGCCATCAAATACCTGATGTTTCCCTTTGGCGTAATTGAAACTGATGTTACTTACTTCTATCATAATTATACTCTGTTATAGTGTACCACGTCAATAGTACACTGCAAAAGTAGGATAATTATCAATTCCCTCCAAACTTTTTGGAAGAAAACTTTCATTTCTTAACACAGTTTAAGGAATCTTCCTCGCGTGTACCTCGAATATAATATGTCGGTTCATCTGACATCAACACCCCACATCATCTTCTCGCGCAGGGTATTGAAATAGCGCTGGTCGCTACGCTTAACCACTTTCACATCGTAAGGTGCACGGCGTAGGGTCAGCTTGGTGCCCTCCTTACATTTTTCAGAGCGACCATCAATAGCAATCAGGAAGTTATGGCTACGACTCTCTACGGTAAGAGTAATCTCTGAAGAATCGGCGAGGACAATGGGACGGATATTCATCGAGTGAGGAGCTACTGCCGTCATCGAGAACACCTTCGTGCCAGGCACAATGATAGGGCCACCATTAGATAGAGAATAAGCCGTAGAACCTGTAGGCGAACTGATGACGAGGCCATCAGCCTGATAGGTCGTCAGATAATCGCCGTTGATGGAGGCTCTGATAGAAATCATCGAAGCCGTATCACGCTTCAGGATTGCCACATCATTGAGGGCGCAATTATAGCCTTCAAGAGGTTCACCATCAGTCGTCACCTGGATCAAAGCACGGTTTTCTATGGAGTAATCCTCCTCATAGATGGCATCAAGACATTTCTCTATATCACTGGGGCTGATGTCTGCAAGGAATCCCAGACGCCCCATATTGATACCCAGAATAGGAATCATCTTCTGCCTGACGCGACTCGCTGCTTTCAGGAACGTACCGTCGCCTCCCATGGAGATGACTATGTCTGCATCAAAATCATCATCAGCGAAAACCTTCGCAGCATTCACATCGAGCTTCTGATTCTCTGTCAGGAATTGATAATATTCCTGATCTACCAACACTTCTGCTCCACGCTTAGAAAGGCATGCGAGCACTTTCTGAATAGAAGCCGACTTCTTTGTCTGGAAAACATTGCCAAAAAGGGCAAATCTCAATCTCCGATGTTCCATATTCTTGTCTTTTGGGTGCAAAGTTACGAAAAAGAAGTGAAAAGTGAAAAGTGAAAAGTGAAAAATGTAGATTATATATTGTGAATTGTGAATTATTTCTTATCTTTGCAGTCAGAAACTCTAAAATACTATAGATTATGGCTAAAGTTTATGTATTTCTGGCTAACGGCTTCGAGGATGTTGAAGCCCTGATTCCTGTGGATGTACTGCGCCGTGGTGGTGTGGATGTGGTAACTGTCAGCACCAGCGACGACCTGGTTGTGGAGTCGGCTCATGGTGTGGGCATCTGCGCCGACATTCTGTTCGAGCAAGGCGACTTTACTGATGCTGACCTGTTGATGCTGCCTGGTGGCATGCCAGGTGCCAGCAACCTTTTTGAGCACGAAGGTGTATGTAAGGCCTTAAAGGCTCAGTTTGCTGCAGGCAAGAAGATCGGCGCCATCTGTGCTGCTCCTGCCGTCGTACTGGCTCAACTCGGCATCCTCGACGGCAAGCAGGCAACGTGCTATCCCGGTTTTGAGCAGATGCTGACAAAGGCTACCTATACAGCAGACCTCGTCACCGTAGATGGTCAGATCACTACTGCTGAAGGTCCTGCAGCTGCCTTCCCTTATGCCTATGAGCTACTCTCTCAGTTAGTTGACCAGCAGACTTCAGACCAGATTGCTGAGGGTATGCGCTTCAAGCACCTGATGGCTCGCTGATGGACTACGTAATCATCGTAGCAGGCGGCAAGGGGCTTCGAATGGGGAGTGATATTCCGAAGCAGTTCCTACCTATCGGAGGAAAACCTGTGCTGATGCGGACACTCGAGCGGTTCAGGGCATACGATACGGAACTGAAGATTATCCTTGTGTTACCTGAGGCACAGCAGGACTATTGGCACAGGCTCTGTGAACAATACCACTTTGATGTGAAGTATGAGTTGGCCAATGGTGGACAGACGCGTTTCCATTCCGTGCAGAATGGATTGGCGCTGATTCCCGATGATGCCGAGGGCGTAGTAGGCGTACACGACGGCGTGCGCCCCTTCCCCAGCATCGACGTGATCCGTAACTGCTATACGACTGCCCGCGCAGCCAAGGCCGTCATACCCGTCATCCCTGTCGTAGAAACGGTCAGGAAACTCACGGGGACAGGTACAATGAGCGCTGCGCAGGACACTGGTACACCCGCACCTGTGAGCTCCGTAACTGTGCCACGAGACAAATATCGCTTGGTACAGACCCCACAGACTTTTGACATCCAACTGCTGAAGGCAGCCAACCGCCAACCCTATAACGACGGCTTTACTGACGATGCATCTGTGGTGGAGAGCTATGGTCATGACATCACCCTTGTCGAAGGCAACCGCGAGAACATCAAGATCACCACGCCTTACGACATGAGGATCGCAGAGGTCTTACTATAAGGAATGGACATTCTGAAGCAAGACATACAATACTTGCCTGGTGTCGGACCAAGCCGAAAGAAAATTCTGGGTGAGGAGCTCAGCATCTTCACTTATGGCGACTTACTCAATAATTTTCCTTACAAATACGTCGACCGTTCGAAGGTCTATACCGTCCACGAACTAAGAGGCGACATGCCTTTCGTTCAGATCGTCGGTAAGATTCTCAGTTTTGAGACTTTCGAGATGGGGCCGCGCAAAGAGCGCGTCATCGCCCACTTCAGCGATGGCACCGGCATCATGGACCTTGTATGGTTCCAAGGTGGCAAATATGCGAAACAGACTTACAAGATTGGGGTGGAGTATGTAGTCTTTGGCAAGCCTACAGTCTTCAACAACCGCATCAATGTCACCCACCCAGACATGGACAGGGCCGACACGCTGGAACTTTCGAGCATGGGCATGCAACCCTACTACTCCACAACGGAGAAGATGAAGAAGCGGGGGCTGACCTCTCGCACCCTTGAGAAGCTGATTCGCAGCCTGCTCGAGAAGCTGCCACCACTGCCTGAGACTATCCCAGATTTCATTACAGGTCCCCGACACCTCATCTCACGCGACGAAGCCTTACGACTGATCCATTACCCCAAGACCGCCAAAGAAATGGAACAGGCACGCCTGCGCCTAAAGTTCGAGGAACTCTTTTTCATCCAACTGAATATCCTGCGCTATGCCAGCGACCAGCGGCGCAAATACAGAGGTTACATCTTCTCACAGGTGGGCGAGGTGTTCAACACTTTCTACCACGACCATCTGCCGTTCCCATTGACAGAAGCACAGAAACGGGTCATCCGCGAAATCCGCAAGGACATGGGAAGCGGGCGTCAGATGAACCGACTGCTACAGGGCGACGTGGGCTCAGGCAAGACCCTTGTGGCACTCATGTCGATGCTCATTGCCATCGACA
Source organism: uncultured Prevotella sp. (assembly GCA_946183415.1). Lineage (GTDB taxonomy): Bacteria > Bacteroidota > Bacteroidia > Bacteroidales > Bacteroidaceae > Prevotella. The sequence goes on along the minus strand of CAMHAM010000040.1, from coordinate 6,932 downwards.
ACGGCTATCAGGCATGCATCATGGCACCCACTGAGATCCTGGCAGAGCAGCACCTGCAGACCATGATGGGATTCCTGAAAGATATGGACCTTCGTGTAGCCTTGCTGACGGGTATCGTCAAAGGCAAACGGCGCAAGGAGGTGCTGGAAGGACTTCTTGACGGCAGCATACAAATCCTTGTGGGCACTCATGCCGTCATCGAGGACACCGTACAGTTCGCCCGCCTCGGATTCGTAGTCGTCGACGAGCAGCACCGTTTCGGTGTGGCTCAGCGCGCCAAGCTCTGGAGTAAGAGCATGAACCCGCCCCATGTGTTGGTGATGACAGCCACTCCCATCCCTCGTACCCTTGCTATGACACTTTATGGCGATCTCGACGTGAGCGTGATTGACGAGCTTCCTCCTGGTCGTAAGCCCGTCAGGACCAGCCATGTCTTCGATACCCGTATGACCACACTTTACGACGGTATCCGCCAACAGATCCACGAGGGGCGGCAGGTGTATTTTGTATTTCCACTCATCGAGGAAAGCGAGAAGAGCGACCTCAAGAATCTCGAAGACGGTTTCGAGGTGCTGAGACAGGCATTCCCCGAGTTCCGTCTCAGTAAGGTACATGGACGAATGAAGCCTCAAGATAAGGAAGAGGAGATGCAGAAATTCGTGAAGGGCGAGACACAGATTCTCGTGGCAACAACGGTGATCGAGGTGGGTGTCAATGTACCAAATGCCTCTGTCATGGTCATCCTTGATGCCCAGCGTTTCGGCCTGGCCCAGCTCCATCAGCTCAGAGGGCGCGTAGGCCGTGGTGCCGATCAGAGCTTCTGTATCCTCGTCACCCCTTACAAACTCAGTGACGAGACGCGCAAGCGTATTGATATCATGTGTGATACCAACGACGGATTCCGTATCGCAGAGGCCGACCTGAAGCTCCGTGGACCTGGCGACTTGGAGGGCACCCAACAGAGCGGCATGGCCTTTGATTTGAAAATCGCCGACATTGCGCGCGACGGACAGATCGTGCAGATGGCTCGTGATGAAGCCCAGGAAATTATCGACGACGACCCAGAGTGTACTTCGCCACGCTACACCATTTTATGGAACAGACTGAACGAATTAAAGAAAACAAATATTAATTGGGCCGCCATTTCTTAGGGAAAGTGTTAAAACAACTCAAAATTTTGTTAACGGGAACAGCTATTTGCATGTTTTTGAAATAAAATCTATACCTTTGCACCAGATTCATGCTCTAACAGATAAACCAAATTCATTATGATAATAGCAAAATCATTAAAGTCGGTAGCACTTTTGGTTATGACGGTCTTTGCATCTACGCCTTCACAGGCACAAGATCTTTTGGCTCGTCAGGCACCAGTAGATCGCAAGATGAAAGCTGTCGACTCTATAGTTCTCAACAGACTGATTGAACAGGAAATGTTTGAAAACCCTGCAGGCGACCTGTATGACGAGTGGGACAATCAGTTGACCCACTATTCAGGCGCAGTTCTCCCCGATGAGGCGACTATCGACCTGCGCGGTTTCTGCATGCCTACCCCAAGCCGCGTTGTCACCTCTAATTTCGGTGCCCGCTGGGGACGTCAGCACAAAGGCCTCGACATCAAGGTGTATATCGGCGACACCATCCGCGCTGCATTCAGTGGCAAGGTGCGCATCGTGAAGTATGAGCCAAGAGGCTATGGGAAATACGTGGTGATTCGCCACTATAACGGACTCGAGACCTACTATGGCCACATGTCCAAGCAACTCGTAACGGAAAATCAGGAAGTAAATGCCGGCGATCCTATCGGACTCGGTGGTAATACAGGGCGCAGTACAGGATCCCATCTGCACTTCGAGACACGCCTTTGCGGAGTGGCTCTTAACCCAGCCCTCATGTTCGACTTCCGCAATCAGGATGTCACAGGCGACTTCTACACTTTCCACCGGAGCCGCTATGCAGCAGAATCGGCACGGGCCACCCGCCTGCGCGGTGCCAATGCCGAGAGTGGAAACGGGCGTTTCGACACAGACGAGGATGAGGATGATGAGCTGGCTATCGCAGCACCTTCGGTAACCTTCGCACCTGAGGTTCATTTCCACAAGGTAAAGAAGGGTGAGACCCTGCAAGCTATTGCTCGCAAGTGCCACACTACCGTCGACAACCTCTGCAAGTTGAATCGTATTGGAAGGAATATCCGCCTGATGCCAGGACAGATTCTGAAATATAATTAATAAGCTTTGTTCATAAAAGAAAAGTCCCGCCAACGTTGGATGGCGGGACTTTTTTCAAAAACTGAAACTATAGATCTTATGTACGACAAGGAAAGAGGGCTCTACATCGCCCATTGCGCAAACGGCGCACTCAGCATTACAGGTAAGATGGCCAACCGCCATGGACTCATTGCGGGAGCCACAGGTACAGGTAAGACCGTCACCCTGCAGGTGATGGCCGAAACATTCTGTCAGGCAGGCGTTCCCTGCTTCATGGCCGACATGAAGGGCGACCTCTCTGGCATCTCCCAAGTGGGCAAGATGAGCGGGTTCATCGAGAAGCGCATGCCTGAGTTTGGTATTGAGAACCCTGAGTTCCAGGCTTGTCCTGTGCGATTCTTCGATGTTTTTGGCGAGCAAGGCCATCCCATGCGTGCCACCATCTCGCAGATGGGGCCCCAGCTGCTCAGCCGTCTGATGAGCCTCAACGAGACGCAGGATGGTGTGCTGAACATTGTGTTCCGCATCGCTGACGAGCGCGGACTGCTGCTGCTCGACATCAAGGATCTGCGCTCGATGCTCGACTGGGTATCAAAGAATGCCAAGGAGTACACGACAAAATACGGCAACATCTCTGTCCAGACCATCGGAGCCATCCAGCGCGCCCTACTGCAGCTGGAGAATCAGGGAGCCGACAAGTTCTTCGGCGAACCCTCGTTCGATATCTACGACCTCATGCAGACGGAGGGCGGCAAGGGCGTCATGAATGTGCTTGCTGCTGACAAACTGATGCTACAACCGAAGCTCTACTCCACTTTCCTGCTGTGGTTGCTCTCCGAGCTCTACTCCACCCTACCTGAGGTAGGCGACCTACCACTGCCGAAGCTCGTGTTCTTCTTCGACGAAGCACACATGCTCTTCAACGATACATCGAAAGCCCTACTTGACAAGATTGAGCAGGTCATCCGCCTCATCCGTTCGAAGGGTGTGGGTATCTACTTTATCACTCAGAGTCCTACGGATATTCCTGAGAACATCCTGGGCCAGTTGGGTAACCGTGTGCAGCATGCCCTGCGTGCCTATACGCCGAAAGACCAGAAGGCCGTGAAGACAGCTGCCGACACCTTCCGCGCCAATCCCACATTCAAGACAGATGAAGCCATCATGAACCTCGAGACAGGCGAAGCCCTCGTGAGCTTCCTCGACGAGAAGGGTGCCCCCAGCATGGTGGAGCGCGCAAAGATTCTGTTCCCACTGTCACAGATCGGTGCCGTGTCTGAAGGACAGCGACTCGACATCATCAAACAAAGCCGCATCTACGGCAAGTACGACACACCCATCGATCGTGAGAGTGCCTTTGAGGTGCTGATGGCCGATGCTGAGCGTCAGTTGGCAGAGCGAGAGCAACAGGAGAGCGAGATCGACATCCCGAAGCCTGCAGGAGCGAAGGCTGAGAAGAAAAAACCTGGTATCATGAGTAAGGTGATGAAGGCCATCCTCACAGCTGTCACCTCCACACTTGCCACCATCCTCGGCACGTATATCAGCGACAAGGTAACAGGCAAGAAGACGAAATCTAAGACTTCTGCTACAGGTCGTGTGGTGAAGAATGCCACCAGTGCCGCCACACGTTCCGTCACCCGGGAACTGACGCGCGACATCCTCGGAAACCTGGTGAAGTGAAAAGCGAGAAGTGAATAGTTATTCGCAAACCGTATAGATATACCGCTGTCGATCGACAGTGGTATATTTATATGTATGCATATCAATCACCGATTTCATATCATTGCTGATGCCTGTGCCTATCAGTTTCATCGTAGCCTCTTTCATGGTCCACAGGCGGATAAAGGCCGAGGCAGGATGGTCAGAGGATCCTATTTCCTGAACTTCTTCATCGTTCATCGTATAGCGTACCAGCGACTCCCTATATTCGCGGATACTCTCTACGTCGATGCCCACAGGCTTGTCGTTGAGGACACAGACGACTGCCTCTTTACAATGGCTGAGGTTAAACCAGATCTCAGGATGGCCCACGATGGAGGGTTTGCCGTGCTCATTGTATTCAAAGACAGGATTCTCCGTGATACCATACTCTTCCCTCAATCCCTGCTTCAGCAACTGGTAGGCAAGCACACACAGCCGCTGACCCAGTTCGAACTTGAACTTGAGTGCCTGCTCCCGCCGCTGCGCCGAAATTTCCTTCAGAGCCGCCTCAAGGTCAAAGTCCCATATATCCTCGCTCACCAATACCCGCATCTTTACCTTTCTACCTTTTTACCTTTCTACCTTTTTACCTTTTTACCTTTCCCCTTTCCCCTTTACTCCAATCCCACCTCCGGCATGGGAATCTTACGGTTAGCATTCTCCTTCGCACCCAGATCAATGAGTTCACGACCTTTCTGGACGACACTCTGACGCCCAGTGACAAGTTTATTGTTCGTGTTATCGTAGGCTTTCTGCACAGCCTCGATTTTCGCGCCCAGGTCGTTATAGCGCTGCACGAAATCCCCCAGACGGTCCAACAGCTGTTCAGCCAGTCCGAAAACCTTCTCCTGATTCTCTGCCTGCTGGTTCTGCACCCAGGCGATATGAATCATGTGGAGGATTCCCAACAGATTCTGCTCACCCGTGACGAAAACCTTCTTCTCAAACGCCTCACGCCAGAGTGTAGGATCATTGGCGAGCGCCAGTTGGAGCGACGACTCGAAGGGCACGAACATAATCACAAAGTCCACCGTCTCGCGACCGTTCTTGATATACTTCGAATAGTCCTTACGCGCCAGTTCGTTCACATGGCTGCGCACACTCTTGATGTGCTCCTGCAGATAACGCTCCTTCTCCTCAGCCGATTCCGCATTCACATATCTCTCATAGGCCACGAGCGACACCTTCGAGTCGATGATGGCATCCTGTCCCTGAGGATAGTGCAGGATCACGTCGGGCTGCATCTCCCTGCCCGTCTCGTCATGCTTCAGCGGGCGCCCCATTTCATCGCGCAGACGGGCCTGCACCTCGTAGTGGGTACCCTCCGTGAGTCCCTGACTTGCCAAGAGGTCGCCCAGGATAATCTCGCCCATGTTACCACTTACCTTATTGTCGCGCCTAAGCACGTTCGTCAGGCTCTCAGCCCGCTCGCCCAGCTGCTGAGTCTGCTGCATCATCTGCAGCATCTGCTCACGAAAGGAGGCCGAGTGGGCTGCACTCTCCTTCTGGTTCTCACTGATAGCCTTCTGCATATTCGTGATGGCATCCTTCAGGGGCTGCGTGATACCCGTCATCGTCTCTGTGTTCGACTCCTTCAGTTTCGATGCACTACGTTCGAGCACCTGCTGAGCCATGTTCATAAACTGGGCATCCCGCTTCTGTTGCTCCTCCTGCTTCTCCTCACGGATCTCGTCAATCTGCTGGCGCACCAGTTCCAGTTCACGTCCCTGGCTCTCTGCACGGGCAAGCAACTGCTTGTTCTCAGCCTCCAGATGTTTCACCCTGCTGGTGGCAGCACTCAACTGCTCGGTTTTCATCGAGAGCTCTATATCCTTCTTGCCACCCTCAATACGGAGCACGTCCATACGGCGGTCCATCAGGAAATAAAGCACTGCTGCACCTACCGCTATACCTATTATAATATATAATACTATCATCATATTTGTTAATTTTGTTGCAAAATTACAAATTATTCTGCATTCTGCATGATTAATTATGAATTATTTTGTATATTTGCCCCAAGAATTATATTCACCATTAACTTCAAACTTTTATCATTATGGATTACAAGATTATCGACATCGAAGGTGTAGGCGACGTTTATGCAGAGAAACTCGTTGCCGCAGGTATCAACAAAGTAAGTGAGCTGCTCGAGAAGTGTGCCGCCCCCAAGGGACGCAAGGAGCTGGCAGAAGCCACAGGCATCAGCGACAAGCTGATTCTGCGCTGGACGAACCACGCCGATCTCTTCCGCATCAATGGCGTTGGTCCACAGTTTGCCGAGTTGCTTGAGAAGGCAGGCGTCGACACCGTTAAGGAGTTCCGTCACCGTGTAGCTGAGAACCTTCAGCCAAAACTCGAGGAGGTCAATGCCGAGTTCCACATCTGCGGTCGCGTTCCCGCTGCAAGCGAGGTTCAGAAGATGATCGACCAGGCCAAGGAACTGGAGCCAAAGGTTACATACTAAAATGAAACAACTCCGGTGACGGTCGTCCGAGTATCTCCTTTCACCCGTCCGAGTATCTCCTCCGACCTATTCCAGTATCTCCCTTCCCCCTATGGAAGATACTCGCGTCGGTCGTGGAAGGCATCCCCGTGAGTGACGGATTTGACGGATTATTTATAAACTTCTCATGCGTACCGTATAGGCGTACGCGGTACGCGTGAGGATTCTTAGGAAATTGCGTCATTTGTGTCATTTGCGTCACACTCTTCTTCTTTTTCTTCTCTGCCATATTATTTATTTCTCGGAATAGTTATATTCCTGATTGTACTTGCAGTGTTCGACCTTGTGGCCGGGGTGAGCAATGACGCAGTAAACTTCCTGGACTCTGCCATCGGTGCCAAGGTGGCGAGGTACAGGACGGTGTTTGAATTGCTCGGCGGTGCCTTTGCCATCGCCTTGATACAAATATCGCGCGCTGCTGACAGTTGTCGTTAAAACAAAGTTCATATCCCCAAGGAATATTTTTTTTAATGAGTGAAACAATAAATTAACTATGCGGAGGAGATTTTCCTACA
>CAMHAM010000039.1 GCA_946183415.1 uncultured Prevotella sp. | reverse complement strand
AGCCATGAAACGCCGACAATGCTTCTTAGAGCGTAAACTAAAAAGGGTAATATCACCAGTTCGCCTACGCTACCCCAAATACTCATCTGCTTGATCCAAGACACATGACCCTTCATCGCCTCTTTCAGCAGACGACGGCTGACAATTTCCTGCTGTTCCACACGGTTCTTAAACGCTGCGACCTGACTGCGAAGTTCTTCCAACTCCTGTAAGTTGTCATTCTGATTTTCCATAATTCCTGTTGTTTTTTATTCGTTTGACATGTTCTTTAATTCCTCCTTGATACGGTAGAGACGTACTGAGACGTTCTTCACAGTAATGCCCATGATGGCAGCAATCTCTTCGTAACTGATGTTCTCCAGCCATAGCAGAATAATGGCACGATCGAATTGACCAAGTTTGGCAATACGTTTTCGAAGCATATCCATCTGTCGAGAGTTCTGGTTACTTTCCGTCTCTTCGTAAGGATTGATGTCCATCGTTAGGGGAACCGTCTTATGACGTCTTTTCTTGTGATCGAGCGAGATACACACATTCAGACTGACGCGATAGATCCAAGAGCGCACATTGCTTCGCCCTTCAAATGTTGGCATACTCTTCCACAGGTTGATAAGAACCTCCTGGAATAAGTCGGCAACCTCATCTTGGTCTTGGGAGAACATGTAGCAGACGGTGTAAATCGTACTGCGATTAGCTCTTACCATTTCCTCAAACTCACGTTCTAAATCATTCATTTTTTTCTTGTTTGATAAATCATCCTTTGATAGTAAGTCACAAGACGGAGGGAAAAAACTACAGAAATTAAAAAAATATTTGTAAAAGTATGGAATATTTCGTCTTTGCGCACACCCTCACTTTGTGAGATGTGCTTCCAGATCCCTTTTGGATTTTGACTTGATAACCAGCCAGACGCCGCTGAATACAAGGATGACGGCAAGAGCGTGGGTAGGCTTCAGGATGCCAACACCCATCAGCAGTGAGGCGCCAACAGAGACGATAGGTTGCACGTAGTTATAGACGGAAACTACCGTAGGGCGCAGCGTTCGCTGACCAATCATCGTGAGGATGTAGCAGACGAATGTGCCGATACAGACGACATAGCCTACCTCCCACCAAGTCTTCATGGGGATAGGCTGAGCCACAATTTCGCAGACGTGGGAGAACGTGAAAGGCAGAAGTATCAGCGTAGCCCAAGAGAACATGTATTTGTTGATTGTAAAAACATTGTAGCGCCTGATGAGCGGATTGAATAGTGATAGATAGAGAGCGAATGAGAATTGCGCAAACAGGCAGAGCAAGTCGCCCCTTATATCGCCCACCCTGCTGTCAGTATGGGCAGCACTAGTCAGTATCAGGATCAGTGCACCACTGCAACCCATCATTACGCCCAATGCTTTCTTACCTGTTATCGGCTCCTTCAGGATTAAGGCTGACAACAGCATTGCGAAGATAGGCATCGACGTGGTGACAATTGAGGCATTGATAGGCGAGGTGATACTCAGGCCGATGGTGTAGCAGCATTGATTGAACACCAGTCCCATGAGAGCAGCTCCGATAAACATCAGTTTGTCCTTCATGGGCACTTCTTCCTTTGGCGCGAATCGTGAGGCTATCCAGAAAAGCAGACAGGCGCCCACAACTCTGAACGTGACCATCGTGATGCCGTCGATGCCATGCGTCATAGCATCCTTACCCACTGGAGCCATCAGCCCCCAGCCTGCACACGCTCCGAACATTGACAAATGCGCTATGAGCGGGCGATTATTCTTCTCTCTCTCCAAATTCATAAAATGACGCTGCAAAATTAATCCATTTTGCCTTAATCGCCAAATATTCGAGCATAATTTACCGCTATCATATTCACCTTTTATTTAAAACAAATTATTTTTTTGAATAATTCTTTGAGAATAAATAGCCGACCTAATGGCAGGGAAATTTAGAAATCCCTGCCAAATGAGATAGAATAGCTTACATTATATTATAATATGGTAAGTGATACCTTCTTGCCTAATCCTGCAAATATGCGGAAAAGTGTAGAAAGCTGGATATCTGCGTGGCCATTCTCCAATTTGGAGATATAGCTTTTCTTGGTTCCAATCTTATCTGCCAATTCCTGTTGAGTAAGACCTGCAAGACGACGCTGCTCTTTCAGTGTCTCTGCCAAGCAGAAGGCTTCTGCAGCATTCTCGAACTTCATGCGCTCAGGTGTTCCCATTGCACCATATTCCTCATTCAATATTTCATCGAATGAAGTGCAACTCATAATTGCTTTTTTCTTCTCGTCTGTCATATTATACCTTACTTTTAAAATAATCCTTTTTTATTACTTCTGCGCGTCTGATTTCTTTTGGCGGCGTCTTCTGACTTTTCTTCTGGATGCCATGAAACAGCACGATGATTGCACCTTCATCAAAACAGCAGAATATCCGATAGATATTATTTCCAACCTCTACCCTGATCTCATATATTCCATCCGAGTTCTCTATGTATCTAAAGAACTTTGCAGGAATCAATCGCTGGGTTTCAATCAGCTTCAGAACCTGGTTTATCTTATCACGGACAGGTGCTGTTTGTGCTACGTAGAATTCCTTATAGTAATTCCCGTATAATTTGATTGACCTGATCTTTTCCATCTGAAATCCCCCGCAAAGTTAATCAATTAATGAACAACTTCCAAATAAATCAGTAACAATTTGACGCTTTAGCACTAAAAATAGTATTTTCTTTCTCATAATTAAATAGTTTAAGAGTTAAACAAATATGATTTCGAGGGCAAAGATAAGAATAATTTCTGAAACTAAAAAGAAAAAGGCAGGGAAATTTAGAAATCCCTGCCAAGTAGTCCTACTTCTCATCCTTGCGGACGATCTTGTGCTTAATCTTCACAACAGCAAAATTAAGTTCTATCTCCGTTTCTGCTGTTGTCGTACTGAGATTGTTACCTATCATATCAGCCATCAGTTCTCCACTATGCTTTAGAAGCTGTTGTTGCTGCTTTCCGCCATCCTGCACATTTTGAAGTCTTTCCATTGTATTTGCCAATTCACGAACAGTTACAAAAGTATCCACAATTGCCAAAGTTGTCTTTGTTGCTCTTGGTGATTTGATAATGGTAGCCAGCATATAGAGACCTCTTTGAGTAAAGGCTGTTGGTTCTACAGTACTGAATTTCAACTTGTTAAGGCGGTCAAAAGTTTTGACCACCTCTGCCTTCTCGTACTTATCAAGCACAAAAATATAGCCATAAGGGAACTTGTCTGGATTGTTTTTTACTGCCTGATTGATCTCTTTGGTCTTCACCCCATACAAGTCAGCAACATCACAATCTAATAGTACTTTCTGGTTACGAAGAGTTATCAATTTCCCCTCGACATCTTTAGTTGTAATAACAGATAATTCATTCATGTCGTTCTTTAGCATAAATTTAAGTGAAACAATATCATTTCGGTTGCAAAGATAAGAATAATTTCTGAAACCAAAAAAGAAAAAGGCAGGGAAATTTAGAAATCCCTGCCAAATATGATATGGGTGCCAACAAGGTGACGTTATCGGATTCCCATGCGGGCCTCGATGACGTTGACGACGTAGTCGGCAAGTTTCTCACACTCGTTGATGAGATCCATGTAGATGGTACCAACGGCGTAGGTGTACTCGTGATTGTTCACGTCGGTGATGTTCTGCGACTTCAGCTGGTTGCGGTAGTTGTTGATCTCGTGCTCAATATTAAATGAGCGGTTGACATCGAACGACTCCTTGCGCCCCTTCATCAAGCGGTTCATCTGTGTAAGTGACTGATCCGTAAGCTCCATCATCTGGTGGATATGATCATACTGCTTCTCGATGAAGTGATCCTCCTTGGCATTATACTTGCGGGAGATGGTACGCGCCATGTTATAGCAGGCATCGCCAATCGACTCCAACTCGGAAATCTCACGGAGCATGGCACGAATCTTGGCCTTTGTCTCGTCAGAGAGGTGAGCATCGCTGACGGAGTCGAGATACTTGGCAATCTCCAGCTCCATATTATCGCTGATGCCTTCATATTTCTCTATACGAGTGTAGAGCTTGTTGAAGTCGCCAGCCTTGTTGTCCTTCTTGTTTGATGCACTACTGGAGAGGGTGAGCAACTCACGCACCATACCAAACATACGCTGCATACGCTCTGAGAACGACTGGATCTCCTTCTGAGCCTCCAGGACTGAGAGCTCTGGGGTCTTCATGAAGCCAGCAGTAATGAAGTGCAGGCGGAAATCCTCTTCCTCATCAACCTTCTTAGGTTTGATAGCCCAGCATACAAGCCGCTCAATCTGCGGGATAAACCAGATAAGGATAAACGTATTGGCCACGTTAAAGCAAGTATGGAAAGCCGCCAGGACGAAACTCAGTTTGGCAGCATTAGCCAGGAACACGCTCGTGTCTACCGAATCCTTCGTCATCGCCACGTCATAGCCTACGAGTCCGCAGACTGCATCCACGAAAGGACGGAAGACGAAGAGGATCCAGAATACTCCGAAGAAATTGAAGAACATGTGCGACAGCGCTGCCCTGCGAGCCTGTGTGTTAGCTGAAAGTGCAGCCAGGTTTGAAGTCACCGTCGTACCGATATTCTCACCCATCACCAACGCAATACCCTGATAGATGGGCAGCGCGCCACTCGAACAGAGAATCATCGTGATGGCCATAACGGCAGCTGAAGACTGCACGCAGAAAGTCATGATACCACCCAAGAGAAGGAAGATCAGCGTGGTGGTAAACGAGGTGGGGTCGAACGAAGCAAAGAAATTGAGCAACGCCTGATTCTCGCCCAGATGCATCTCTGTTCCCGTCATTCGCAGCGTTCCCAATCCTAATAGCAAGAAAGACAAGCCAAAGAGAAAATCGCCAATATAACGGTATTTCTTCAGGTAAATCAGAATGATACCCAGGAAGAAGGCAGGATAAACTGCACTTGTAATGTCGAATGACATACCTGCCGACATAATCCAGGCCGTCAGCGTCGTACCGATATTTGCACCCATGATGACAGAGATGGCCTGAGCCAGAGTCAACAGTCCGGCATTGACAAACGAGACGGTCATCACCGTCGTTGCTGTAGATGACTGTACAGATGCCGTTACCAGCATACCTGTCAGCATTCCCGTAAAACGATTGGTGGTCATTGCACCCAGGACATGACGCAACTGCGGTCCTGCCATCTTCTGCAACGCTTCACTCATCGACTTCATACCAAACATGAGAAGTGCGAGAGAGCCCAGAAGTTTAAAAAAAATCAAAATCGACATAAAGATTTGCTTTTGAACAGATAATTCGGGCACAAAGATACAATAATTTTTGGACAAAAGAACAAAAGAAACACAAAAATTTAGTTCTTATGTACTTATGTCTAAGAAAAATATAGTATCTTTGCATCAGAATTTAAACAAAACGAGCAACAATTTATGGAACAAACAATTAAGATTTACTGTAAGAACACGGGGCAGACCATAGAGGCACCCATGGGATCTAACCTCGAAGATATATATAAGTTATCAGGACTGAAGATGGACTACGGCCCCATCTCTGCACACGTAAATAATAAGGTGGAGGGTATGCACTATCGTGCTTACAAGCAGAAGGAGGTGGAATTTCTCGACATCACCTCATCAAGTGGCTCGCGCGCTTACACACGCAGCCTGTTCTTCATTCTTTGCAAGGCTGCACACGAACTCTTCACCCCCTGCAAGGTAGCCATCGACATTCCCGTTTCCAACGGCTACTATGTGAATCTGAATATCGGGCGGCCTGTGACTCTCGATGACGCAGGTGCCATCCGTCGCCGTATGCAGGAAATCATAGATGCCGCTATGCCCATCCACCGCCATGAGACAACCACAAAGGAAGCTATTGAGCTGTTCGACAGCCTGCACAACCGTTCGAAGGTGAAACTGCTGCAAAGCATTGGCAGTCTCTACACCACCTATTATGATATAGACGGCTATGTGGACTATTACTATGGTTCGCTGCTGACGAACACCTCGCAGATCTATCTGTTCGGACTCGAGAAATATTACGATGGTCTTTTGCTTCGCCTGCCCTCCCGTGAGCATCCCTCCGAACTTGGAGAGATGACCCATCAAGACAAGATGTTCGGCATCTTTAAGGAGCACCACCAGTGGCAGGAAATCCTTGGCCTGCGCACCATCGGCGACTTGAATGAAGTCATCGGCAAGGGCAAGTCATCGATCCTCATCCAGATTAGTGAGGCTTTGCAGGAAAAGAAGATTGCAAAGATTGCCGATGAGATAGCTCAGCGTAAGGGCATCAAGATGGTGCTGATTGCAGGTCCGTCTTCTTCTGGAAAGACCACTACCTGTAAACGTCTCAGCGTGCAACTGGCCGTCAACGGCATCAAACCAGTAGGCATCTCGCTCGATGACTACTTCCTGGATCGTGAACAGACACCACTCGACGAGAAGGGCGACTACGACTTTGAGCATCTGCATGCCCTGAATCTGCCATTGCTCAACGAACAGCTGACTGCCCTTTTCCAAGGCGAAGAAGTGGAGTTGCCTCGCTATGACTTCCCCACAGGCAAGAGTGTGAAGAGCGGCAAGAGACTAAAGCTACAAGAGGATGAGATTCTGGTGGTAGAGGGTATCCATGCGCTGAACCCAGAACTGACCTCACAGATTCCCCAAGAAAAGATTTTCCGTGTCTATGCCTCAGCTCTGACCACCATTCTGCTCGACAACCATAATTATGTGCCCACTACAGACAACCGTCTTCTCCGCCGTATCATCCGCGACTATAAGTATCGTGGGGTTTCAGCTCTGGAGACCATCCGCCGCTGGCCGTCAGTGCGTGCAGGAGAGAACAAGTGGATATTCCCCTTCCAAGAGAATGCCGACGCCATGTTCAATAGTGCCATGCTTTTCGAACTCGCCGTCATCAAGAGTCAGGCAGAGCCTTTGCTCGAACAAGTGCCCGAGAACACACCAGAACATGCCGAGGCTTACCGCCTGCTGAAATTCCTGCACTATATCAAGCCCATCCCTGAGACACAGATTCCGCCAACCTCGCTACTGCGCGAGTTCTTGGGAGGGTCGTCTTTTGAATATTAACAGAGAAAAGTGAATATATTCACGTTTTTCTGAAGAAATTACCAATAAATATGCATATTTGTTGAAATATAGTAGGCAAATATGCATTTTTTTGCTGTTTCTTTTGGGAATGTCGATAGAAATGAATAATTTTGCAGCCCGAAAGTTAGTAATAAACGAAACAAATATGGCTGAAAAATTAGAAGTGAAGGAGCTCGACCAAGTGGTTGTACGCTTCTCGGGTGATTCTGGCGACGGTATGCAGCTCGCAGGAAACATCTTCTCTACGGTCAGTGCCACCGTTGGTAACGGCATCTCGACATTCCCCGATTATCCCGCAGACATCCGCGCCCCGCAAGGCTCGCTCACTGGTGTGAGTGGATTCCAGGTTCACATCGGTGCGGGTAAGGTTTACACACCTGGTGACAAGTGTGACGTGCTGGTGGCTATGAACGCTGCTGCCCTTAAGACGCAGTACCGCTATGCCAAACCAGGGGCAACGATTATCATCGATACCGACTCATTCGGACCGAAGGATCTGGAGAAGGCTCAGTTTAAGACGGAGGACTATCTCGGCGAAATGAACATTGATCCCGATCGCGTCATCCAGTGCCCGCTCACCACGATGGTGAAAGACTGCTTAGCCGATACTGGCATGGACAACAAGGCTATGCTGAAATGCCGCAATATGTTTGCTCTGGGTCTTGTTTGCTGGCTCTTCGACCGTGACCTGAATCTTGTGTCAAACTTCCTCAAGGAGAAGTTCGCCAAGAAGCCTGCCATTGCTGAGGCAAATATCAAAGTGATTCAGGCTGGTTACGACTACGGACACAATACACATTCGAGCACCATCAACGTCTATCGCGTAGAATCGAAGGAAAAGGTGCCCGGACGTTATATGGATATCACTGGTAACAAGGCTACAGCCTATGGTTTCATTGCCGCAGCTGAGAAGGCAGGTCTGAAGCTCTATCTGGGTTCTTATCCTATTACACCTGCTACGGATGTGCTCCATGAGCTTTCTAAGCATAAGTCATGTGGTGTCATCACCGTGCAGTGTGAAGATGAGATTAGCGGTTGTGCTTCAGCCCTCGGTGCTTCATTCGCTGGTGCACTGGGTGTTACATCGACTTCTGGTCCTGGTATCTGTCTGAAGAGTGAGGCCATGAACCTTGCCGTTATCATGGAGCTGCCGCTCGTGGTACTCGACGTTCAGCGTGGTGGTCCTGCCACAGGTCTTCCCACCAAGTCTGAGCAAACCGACCTTCTGCAGGTTCTCTTTGGCCGTAACGGGGAGAGTCCGATGCCTGTGATGGCAGCCACCAGTCCTACCGACTGCTTCGACGCCGCTTACCAGGCTTGTAAGATTGCACTTGAGCACATGACGCCTGTGGTACTTCTGACTGATGCTTTCGTTGCCAATGGCTCTGGTGCCTTCAAACTGCCCGAGATGTCAAAGCTCGATCCTATCAACCCACCATACGTTCCAGAGGAATTGAAGGGTAAGTGGACACCTTATATGCGCGCAGAAAATGGTACCCGCTACTGGGCTGTGCCAGGTCGCGAGGGTTTCACACATATTCTTGGCGGACTTGAGAAGGACTCTAACACAGGTGCCAT
The DNA here is from genome assembly GCA_946183415.1 of uncultured Prevotella sp. Lineage (GTDB taxonomy): Bacteria > Bacteroidota > Bacteroidia > Bacteroidales > Bacteroidaceae > Prevotella. The sequence goes on along the minus strand of CAMHAM010000039.1, from coordinate 20,003 downwards.
CTCAACCAATCCTGAGAACCACGACCTGATGACACGCCTGCGCCAACAGAAGGTTGCCAACATCCAGGTGCCCAATCTTGAGGTGGATGGTGACGTGAATGATGCAGACTTGTTGATTGTTGGCTTCGGATCTACTTACGGTCACCTACGTTCTGCTATGGACGAACTCCGCCAGAAAGGTTACAAGGTGGCTCAGACTCACTTCAAGTATTTGAACCCGCTGCCTAAGAACACTGCCGAGGTGCTTACTAAATATAATAAGGTGGTAGTAGCCGAGCAGAATATGGGCCAGTTGGCAGGTTATCTGCGCATGAAGGTCGACAACTTCGTACCTGCTCAGTTCAATCAGGTCAAGGGTCAGCCCTTCGTTGTAGAAGAGTTAGTTAACGCATTCGAGGACATTTTAAAGAAGTAAACCGTTATGAGTTATACAGCACAAGATTTTAAGAAAGGCCAGCCCCGTTGGTGCCCAGGTTGCGGCGACCACTTTTTCCTGGCTTCACTCCATAAGGCTATGGCTGAGATTGGCGTAGCCCCTGAGAACGTTGCAGTCATCTCTGGTATCGGCTGTTCGAGCCGTCTGCCCCACTATATGGCTACCTATGGCATGAACACCATCCACGGTCGTGCTGCTGCCATCGCTACAGGCGCCAAGATAGCTAATCCCAACCTCACTGTATGGCAGGTCTCTGGCGATGGCGACGGACTGGCTATCGGTGGTAACCACTTCATCCACGCCAATCGTCGTAACATCGACCTCAATATGATTCTGCTGAACAACCGTATCTACGGTTTGACGAAGGGTCAGTACTCACCCACCTCTCCACGTGGCTTCGTCTCTAAGTCGAGCCCTTATGGTACTGTAGAGGATCCTTTCCGCCCTGCAGAACTTTGCTTCGGTGCCCGCGGACACTTCTTTGCCCGTTGCGTGGCTACTGATGCCAAGGGAACCGTTGAGGTACTGAAAGCTGCCTACGAGCACAAGGGGGCAAGTGTGACTGAGGTGCTGCAGAACTGCGTAATCTTCAACGACCACTGCCACGACGCAGTTTACAACAACGAGGGGCGCAAGAAGAACGCCATCTACGTAAAGCACGGCGAGAAGCTGGTGTTTGGAGAGAACAATGAGTTCGGACTGGTGCAGCAGGGCTTTGGTCTGAAGGTAGTAGAGATCGGCAAGGACGGCTACACCATTGACGATGTACTCGTACACGATGCTCACTGCGAGGACAACACGCTGCAGCTGAAGCTCGCCCTGATGGGCAACAACGATGGATTCCCCATCGCCCTCGGTGTCATCCGCGACGTAGAGGCTCCTACTTACAACGAGTCTGTTTACGCCCAACTTGAAGAGGTCTCAAGCCAGAAGAAGTATCACAACTTTGAAGAGCTCCTCGAGACCAACGACATCTGGACTGTAGAGTAACTATTTGCAAAGTCTACATAACAATCACCCCTTGCCCAAAGTGACAAGGGGTGATTTTGTGTATTTATACACTCATTATTCCGATTAATTATGAATTAAGAGTTGAGAATTAAGAAAAGAAATAGTATCTTTGCGGGCGATTTAACGATAATTCAATCAAAACCAATAAGATATGTTTCACATTTACGAAGGTTTCCATCTGGTCGATGCGTACCACAAGATGCGCCACCAACGGAAATACCATCCAGAAGACAGCACAAAACGTGTCATTAAAATCGCCCTTGTGGCATTAGTTACCTTAGTACTCTGGAACATGCCTGCAGAATGGTATGGCATCCAGAACCTGACAGTCATCCAGCAGCGTATCATCGCCATCTTTGCTTTTGCTACGCTGATGTGGATTCTTGAAATCGTTTCCTCTTGGGCGACATCGGTGGCCATTATCGTACTGATGCTATTATTCTGTACGGACAGTGGTATCTTGCCGATGGTAAACGAGGCTGAAGTAGGAAAACTCCTTTCATATAAAGGTGTGATGGCTACATTTGCCGACCCAGTGATCATGCTGTTTATCGGTGGTTTCGTACTGGCAATTGCTGCCACGAAGACTGGTCTCGATGCACAGTTGGCCAAGGTATTGCTCAAGCCTTTCGGCACACGAAGCGAGATGGTACTTCTGGGATTCCTACTTATTACAGGTCTGTTCTCAATGTTTGTTTCCAACACAGCAACAGCAGCGATGATGCTGACATTCCTCACACCTGTATTCCACCAGTTGCCTCCTGAAGGCAAAGGCCGAATCTCACTGGCGATGTCTATTCCCGTAGCAGCCAATCTCGGTGGCATGGGTACTCCTATCGGAACCCCTCCTAACACCATTGCCCTGAAATACCTGAATGATCCCGAGGGTCTGAACCTTGGACTCGGTTTCGGCCAATGGATGATGTTCATGTTCCCCTTGGTGCTCATCCTGCTGTTCATCAGCTGGCGTATCCTGCTTAGCCTCTTCCCCTTCACACAGAAACGTATCGAACTGAAGATCGACGGTGGCATGCAGAAAGGATTCCACTCATGGGTTGTCATCATTACCTTCTTTGTAACAGTAGCACTTTGGTTGCTTGATCGTGTGACAGGCATCAACTCATATACTGTGGCCATGATTCCGTTTATGGTGTTTGCCTTGACAGGAGTCATCAACAAGCGCGACCTCGAGCAGATTAACTGGAGTGTCATCTGGATGGTAGCCGGTGGATTTGCTCTCGGTTATGGTCTGAATGCCTCTGGTCTGGCAGCTAACGCCGTAGAGAGCATCCCATTCGGAGAGTTCTCACCGCTGCTCATCCTGTTACTCGGTGGTGCCATCTGCTACATGCTATCGAACTTTATCTCTAACTCAGCTACTGCTGCATTGTTGATGCCTATTCTGGCTATCGTCTGTGGTGCCATGGGCGATAAACTGGACCCAATTGGTGGTACACCAACAGTTCTGATTGGTGTCGCTATTGCAGCCTCATCAGCTATGATTCTGCCGATTTCAACGCCACCGAATGCCCTTGCCTTCGCTACAGGTTACGTAAAACAGAACGATATGGCGAAGATGGGTATTCTCATGGGTGTCATCTCGATGGTACTCGGCTTCGGGCTCGTTTACCTGATGGGTGTCATGCATCTGATCTAAATAAGAATCCCCGCCAACAGACGGGGATTTTCTAATATTTGAAGCTACTGCCTCCGACGAATTCTCGCATGATAGACGTCGGAGGTATTTCTTTGTCACTGATTGGCAGAAAATAATGGATGAATTTCATCAATCGATGAGCCTCAGCATACTCCGGACAGTTCTTTGGCACTGATGACAGAATCACCTCCGCATGAGTACGCAGCACGGCAAACTCAATGTTCAGAGCCGAGTTAAACATCACATCAGCCGTCTCCTGGAAGGGGAATATCCACTGATCCTCAGCTTCACAGACGCTCTTCCACTGGCTGATCGTCTCACGAGCCGTGAAGGCGCCCTTGTTATAGTCGCGGATGATACGACGCAGCAAGCGATTATCCTGTGTAGGAATCCAGTTGTGATCATCGAGCGAAATACTTGTCAGGGCCGAGATATAGATTCTGTATTTCAAAGCATCTGGAACATCCTTTGTCAGCAAAGGATTTAAAGCGTGGATCCCCTCAATGATAAGGACGCTATCGCCTGAAAGGCGGAACTTCTTGCCATTATACTCACGCTTACCTGTTACAAAGTTATACTCTGGCACCTCAACCGTCTCTCCTTTCATCAGTCGCGAAAGATGTTCACTCAGCAACTTGTAGTCGACAGTCTCCACATTATCAAAGTCATATTGCCCATTCGGCAGTTTCGGCGTATCTACACGGTTTACGAAATAGTCATCGGTAGAGAACGAATAGGGCCGCAAGCCACAAGCCAGCAACTGCACGGAAAGACGCTTACAAAATGTGGACTTACCTGAGCTCGAAGGGCCTGTGATAAGCACAAGCCGGATAGGATTCTGCTCACGATGGAAACGATCATCTATCTCTTCTGCTATCTTCACAATCTTCTTTTCCTGCAGGGCTTCTGATACCTGTATCAGTTCTGAGGCATAACCTTTGAGGATAGCCTTGTTCACATCACCTGCATTCGAAAGGCGCATAATGATGTCCCAGTGCACCTTCTCGGTGAAGACCTCAAACGTCCGAGGCTGAGGCACCTTTTCGGCCAGTACTTCAGGATTCCTCTTATCCGGCACCCGCAGCAACAGACCGTCCTGATAGCGCTCCAGTCCCCACACCTTCAGATAACCAGCCGAAGGCACCAGTGGTCCATAATAGTAGTCGATAGTGTTACCTAAAATATAATAATAGGTATAGACCTGTCCACTCGTCTCCAGCAACTTCACCTTGTCGAAGAACCCTCGCTCTGTGAATACGCGCACAGCCTCCTCCAAAGGAGCCTCCATGCGACGGAAAGGCATATCGGCATCGATAATCTCCTGCATCCGCTGGCATACGAGAGCCACATCGTCATCTGTCAGCACGTCACCCGACTTCTTCTTACAATTACAATAAATACCACGAGAAAGCGGGTGCTCCACAAATAGCTTGCTGCCAAGGAAGATATCTGTGACAGCCTTATAGAGCACGAAACAGAGCGAACGCACATACACACGGCGCCCAGAACCGTCGGAGGCATCAATAAACTCCACATCACGGTTCTGATACACACGGAACTTCAGCCCCTGCGACACATTGTTAACCTTAGCCGAAACCACTGGATAACGGAAGTGCAGGTCGTCGGCAAACTCCTGATAGACATCGAGTAGCGAAGTACCTTCTGCAAAGCTCTTTGTCTTGTTGTTATTTTTACAGCGGATCTGGAGCATGGGAACTATCTCTTGTCAGCAATCTTACGGAATGACTGTAACTTCTCACCAAAACAGAGGTCGCCACAGTCTCCGAATCCTGGGACGATATACTTATGCTCGTTCATACCCTGATCAATAGAGGCACACCAGATGGAAGAGTTCTCGGGCAGAGCCTCTTTGACAACCTCGATACCTTCTGGAGCAGCAATCAGACAGCATACATGAATCTTTTGGGGTTTGCCCGACATGAGTAATGCCTCAATGGCTGCGGCCATGGAGCCTCCAGTTGCCAGCATCGGGTCGGCAATAATCAACGTCTTTCCCTTCACACTCGGCGCTGCTATATAATCAGCCTGAATGCCCACCTCTGTATGCTCGCGGTTGATATACATTCGGAAAGCTGATACATAGGCATTGTCTGCACGGTCGAAGATATTCAGGAAACCCTGATGGAACGGCAGACCTGCACGTAGTACTGTACCCAATACGATATCATCTTTCGGCAAGGGTATATCCAGTGTGTCAAAAGGAGTTTTCACCGTCTTTGGCTTATAGTCAAGTACCTTCGAAATTTCATAAGCCATCAGTTCTCCGATGCGCTCCACGTTATGACGGAAAAGCAGACGGTTCTTCTGATAATTCTTGTCACGCAACTCATACATGTACTGGTTGATAATACTGTTTTGTTCAGAAAAATTAATAACTTGCATAGTTCATCATTTTTAAGTTTTGGTGCAAAGATACGAATTAGCGAGCAAAAAACCAAATTAAAAAACGCTAAAATACTGATTAATTCAACTAAATTGTTTATCTTTGCACCAACCTAACTAAATAACCATAGATTTATGTGGCGTACTTTTCTTATAACAATAGTGGCTATCATCTGTTTTTCCTGTACAAACAGAAAGCCAAAATATGTCATCGGCGTATCCCAGTGTTCAGAAGACATCTGGCGCGATTGGCAAAACTCAGAGATGATGCTCGAAAGCACTTTGCACGAGGGCGTGGAACTGCGATTCACCACAGCCCGTGACGACTCCAAGCGCCAGACCCAACAGATTGACAGTCTTGTGGATAGCGGCATCCAGCTGCTCATCGTAGCCCCTAATCAGCTGGCATCTGTAACGCCTGCCATCGACCGTGCCTACGACAAGGGCATTCCTGTCATCGTGTTTGAGCGTAAGACCGATTCTCCGAAATTCACGGCTTTCGTCAGTGCCGACAACTACGAGATGGGGCAGGTCATGGGCGAATATATCGACATGCGACTCAAAGGCAAAGGTCGCGTCATGGAAATTCTCGGCCTCAAGGGCTCCTCACCTGCTGAGGAACGGCATAAAGGTTTTACTGACGCCCTGAAGGACTCTGGTATTGAGATTGTTGCGACTCTTCAGAGCGACTGGACAGAAGAGAAGGGCTATGAAGTTGTCAAAAATTACAAAGGCAGCTTGGAGGACATCGATCTGGTCTTCGCCCACAACGATCGTTCTGCCCTTGGTGCACGCAAAGCATTCCTTGAAGCAAAAGTCAAGAAACTTCCACTCTTCTGTGGTATCGACGGCCTTCCTGGAGAGAACGGCGGAATCCAAATGGTGCGCGACGAAATACTCGACGCTTCATATATCTATCCCACACGCGGCGATCAATTGTTGCAGCTGGCTCTCGACATCCTCGACGGCAAGCCATACAAGAAAGAGACCATGCTCACCTCCGCCATTGTCACCAGCGAAAATGCCAACGTGCTCATGCTCGAGAGCGATGAGATTGTGCGCCAGTCACAGCGCCTTACCCTTCTCAAAGAGAAGGCCGACACCTATATTCAGCAGCTCGGCACCCAGCGCCTCATTTCAATCATGGCCGCCATCATGGTTATCCTATTGCTATTCTCCATCGTGGCTATCTATTACTATTTCCTGCAAAGAGCCCGTCTCATCGAGGAACGCAACAAGATGGAACGCGAGCAGCTCGACTTCTACACACAGGTAAGCCACGAACTGCGCACCCCATTGACCCTGATCCAGGGTCCGCTGGAAGAGTTGGCAGAGACCCAGGAAGCCAAACAAGCCAGTTCTGAAACCAAGGGTCTTTACAGCATACTTCGACGGAACACCCACCAACTCACAGAGATCATCAACAAGATGCTCGACGTTCAGGCAAAAGGTCTGAAGAGTCAGAAGTCCATTGAGACCAATTTTACCCTAAGTACAGAGACTGCTGTCGAACAGCCCTTAACAGTCGAGACAGAAGAAAACGAGAGTTCATCACTCAACGAAACCGTATTGATTGTCGACGATAATGCAGATATCCGCGCCTACCTGCGCACCATTCTGCAAGACAAGTACCAGATCAGTGAGGCTGCCGATGGGAAACAGGGGCTTGCCTTGGCTAATGAAATCGTACCCGACTTGATTGTCTCCGATGTGATGATGCCCGTGATGAACGGTCTGGAATTCTGTCAGCGCATCAAGAGCGGCACAGCCACTTCACATATCCCGGTCATCCTCTTGACGGCCCGCGCCCTCAATCATCATCAGATAGAGGGTTTTGAGAGCGGTGCAGATGCCTATATCACCAAGCCCTTCTCGTCCGAACTGCTGCTGGTCCGCATCAACAATCTCCTGAAGAGCCGTATGAAGCTGAAAGATCTCTTCGGGCATAAGGAGACCAAAGCCCCAGAGGATCCTTTCCTTTTGAAGTTCCGCAACTACATCGAGGCTAATCTCACCGACAGTGATCTGAATGTGGAGACCATCGGTGCCGAACTCGGACTTTCCCGCGTACAACTCTATAGGAAAGTGAAAGCCCTCACAGGACAATCACCCGTGGAACTACTGCGCACAGCCCGTCTCAAGAAAGGTCGACAACTACTTCAGACCACAGGAAAGACAGTCTCTGAAGTTGCTTATGAGGTAGGGTTTACAGCTCCGTCTTACTTTACCAAGTGTTTCAAAGACGAGTTTGGCATCAGTCCTTCTGATGTAGCCTCATAAGAATAATAGTAATCAACATAAACAACTATGAATAGAAGAACAATTCTTGGTTTGATTGCCCTGACAATGAGTTGTCAGATAATAATGGCTCAGAAGAGTATCGTAATCCTTTATGAGAACGACGCGCATTGCAGAATCGACGGCTATACGAAGATGGCCGGACTGCGCGATGCCATCAACAGCTCGGATACAGCTTATGCTGCAGCTGTCTGCTGCGGTGACTTCCTGCAGGGCAACACCACGGGTGCCATCTCGAAGGGACAATACATCGCAGACATCCTACGACTCATGGACTATCATGCTCTGACATTGGGCAACCATGAGTTTGACTACGGTGTGCCTCGCATGAGGAAGTTGTTGGAGGATGCGGGTACCCCTGTGACCTGTGTTAATCTCTACGAGGCAGGAGAGCCTGAGCCTATGTATGCACCTTACGTTATCCACCAGTACGGCAACAAGAAGATTGCCTATATAGGCGCCTGTACTCCTGAGACAATGATTCTCGAAGGCTATTCCTTTTACGACACCAACGGCATTCTGCTCTACGACCTGAAGCCCAAGACGTTCTACGCATTAGTACAGCAGGCTGTCGACGCAGCACGCGCAGAAGGCGCAGACTACGTGGTGCTACTCTCTCATGTGGGCGAAACGCCTCAATCGATGGGATTCAGTTCACATCGCCTCGTGAATAACACCAGGGGCATTGACATCGTGCTCGACGGTCATTCCCACGAGGTCATCGAGGGCGCGAAGGTAAAGAACCTCGATGGCAAGGAGATTATCGTCACACAGACAGGTACGCAGTTCGCCCATGTCGGAAAACTGGTCATTACACCTGACGGGCGTTTCATCAGCCAACTCATCAAGTACCATGATATCCCCTATGAGAACACCAAGGTCACAGCTACCGTCGACAGCATTCACCAGAAGGTGAAGGCTGTCACCTCAGAGGTGGTAGCACATAGTGACTACAGACTGGTAGTGAGCGATGAGAACGACCAGTGGGTGGTTCGCGGAGAGGAGACGAATGCGGGCGACCTCGTCGCTGATGCCTATCGTTATGCCTTGAAAGCTGACATCGGATTCGAGAACGGTGGTGGCATCCGCAACGACATCCAAGCTGGCGACATCACATATGGCAACATCATCGGTATGCTGCCTTACGACAATACCCTGAGGCGTATCATGGTGAGTGGAGAACAGCTACAGCAGATGCTGACACGCTGCACGGCGCTCGTACCCGTGCTCGACGGCAATTTTCCGCAATGCTCTGGTTTGCGGTTCACCATCCACAGCAAAAGCCACACCGTCAGCGACATCGAGATTCTACAAGAAGATGGCAGCTATATCCCCGTCGATATGAAGCGCTCTTACAGCGTGGCGCTGACAAACTACAACCACGAGGGAGGCGGTTTCTACGACTGTTTCAAGAAATGCGTTGTGCTTCAGGAGAGTTCGCTACGCTATTACGAAGCATTGGCCGATTACATGAGGAATATTCTTGGCGGTACCACTGGCGACACCTACGCCAAGCCTCAGGGTCGTATCAGAATCGTCATGGATTAGAAACACCTTGCCGACGGCCGTAAGGAATTGTTAAATACACTTAAATTACCATTCATTACCGATGCTTTTTATGGTAATGAACGATTTTTTATAGAATTTGAAACATTTTTTATTGCCATCCAATAATAAAAGATGTACCTTTGCGGCAGAAATTAATTTTCATACAGACTTAGGTTAATGGTTTTTGTTAATAGTAGTATTAATAGGTTATTGGTTTATTGGTTTAATTAGTAATAGTGTTTACTAGATTGGTTAATAGAGATAGCGCTGCTCGTGACGAGTGGTGCTTTTTCGTGTATACGGGTACCACGTCGCCCACGTCTTTTTTTTGATATGTCGGAGTGGCAAAAAAGTTGTTCCAATACGAGTTTTTAAATACTTTAACGCAAAAAGGAACTTTCGAAAGTGAAATATTGCTAATTCGCAATTGTCAATTCGCATTAATTTAGTATCTTTGCACCGCAAATTTGATAACAAAGGACAATATTCACAATTTAAAACAAATAGTTAGTAATATGGCAAAGTTAGATTTAACTCAGTATGGCATCACCGGTTCTACCGTGATTGCTCACAATCCATCGTATGAGTACCTCTTCGCAGAGGAGACAAAGGCTGGTCTCGAGGGTTTCGACAAGGGCGTAAACACCGAGCTCAACGCTGTTAACGTAATGACTGGTATCTACACTGGTCGTTCACCTAAGGACAAGTACATCGTTGACGATGCACAGAGCCACGACAAGGTATGGTGGACAACTGAGGAATATAAGAACGACAACCACCCCATGAGCGAGGAGGTTTGGGCCAAGGTTAAGGACATCGCCATCAAGGAGCTCTGCAACAAGGAGCTGTATGTCGTTGATGCATTCTGCGGTGCCAACGAGGCTACACGTCTGGCTGTACGTTTCATCGTAGAGGTTGCATGGCAGGCTCACTTCGTAAAGAACATGTTCATCCAGCCAACAGAAGAGGAGCTGGAGAAGTTCGAGCCAAACTTCGTTATCTACAATGCTTCTAAGGCAAAGGTAGAGAACTACAAGGAGCTTGGTCTGAACTCAGAGACATGTGTTGCCTTCAACACAACAAGCCGTGAGCAGTGCATTATCAACACATGGTACGGTGGCGAGATGAAGAAGGGTATGTTCTCTATGCAGAACTACTATCTGCCTCTGCAGGGTATTGCTTCAATGCACTGCTCAGCCAACACCGACATGGAGGGTAAGAACACAGCCATCTTCTTCGGTCTCTCTGGTACAGGTAAGACCACTCTGTCAACTGATCCAAAGCGTCTGCTTATCGGTGACGACGAGCACGGATGGGACGACGAGGGCGTATTCAACCTCGAGGGCGGCTGCTATGCCAAGGTTATCAACCTCGACAAGGAGAGCGAGCCCGACATCTACAACGCTATCCGCCGCGATGCTCTGCTGGAGAACGTTACTGTTGACGCAGAAGGCAAGATCGACTTCGCTGACAAGAGCGTTACCGAGAACACTCGCGTAAGCTATCCTATCGAGCACATCGAGAAGATTGCCAAGAAGGTTAACGGCAAGAGTGCAGGTCCAGAGGCAAAGAACGTTATCTTCCTCTCTGCTGACGCATTCGGTGTACTGCCCCCAGTATCTATCCTGACTCCAGAGCAAACAAAGTACTACTTCCTCTCTGGTTTCACAGCTAAGCTGGCTGGTACAGAGCGCGGTATCACAGAGCCCACTCCTACATTCTCTGCTTGCTTCGGCCAGGCATTCCTCGAGCTGCACCCGACAAAGTATGCTGAGGAGCTGGTTAAGAGGATGGAGAAGAGCGGTGCCAAGGCATATCTCGTTAACACAGGATGGAACGGCACAGGCAAGCGTATCTCTATCAAGGATACACGTGGTATCATCGACGCTATCCTCGGTGGCGCTATCCTGAATGCTCCTACAAAGAAGATTCCTTACTTCGACTTCGAGGTTCCAACAGAGCTCGATGGTGTAGCATGGGGCATCCTCGATCCTCGCGACACATATCAGAACCGCGCTGAGTGGGAAGAGAAGGCTAAGGATCTGGCTGCACGCTTCATCAAGAACTTCAAGAAGTATGAGGGCAACGAGGCTGGTAAGGCTCTCGTCGCTGCAGGCCCGAAATTGTAAATTCCAATTTTTATATAAGAGATTGGCTGTGCCGAATGGTACAGCCAATCTTTTTTTGATGTAGGTCAAAAAGTCCATGCGGCGGCAAAGAAACTTCTCACTTTTCACTTTTAACTTCTCACTTCTTCGTACCTTTGCACCACATAATCGTGAGATTATACATTATTCATTAGGTTAGTAGTTAATAGATTTTTTAAGGTAAAGATTATGTTATTAGATTTTCAAACAACGGTCGTGTTAGCAACTGTTGCTGTGGCAACGATACTAAGTGTTTTTACCTTAGTTAATACTAACATCCGTTGAGAAGAGCGCGGGGTGAGTGATTCATACCGCGCTCTTTTTTAGTCAGAAAACACTAAACTTACTTAAATTCCATCAATTTATAACATATTTTCTTTAATTATAAGGTGAAAATGTTCAGAATTTGCAGAATTGTGAGTAAATTTGCAGCCAAATTGCGATAAAATTGAATTTCAGCTCGATGAAAAGATATATTCATGTGATCTGCGCCGTCCTGACATGTGTCGTGCTTTATACCTCATGTATGAGCAACGACGACAATAGCAGCGCGACCGTTTACGACGATATGGCCATAACGGGATTCAGGTTGACAAGCATCAACCGCCTAATTCAAACCAAGACGAAGGCAGGCAAAGACACTGCCTATAAGAAAGCGTTGGCAAATCCCGCCGTCTTCACCATCAATCAAGAGACTTACGAGATCTACAATGTCGACTCTCTGCCTTATGGCTGCGACACGAAGCATGTGTTGGCCACTATCACCAGCAAGAACAATGGTCAGATCATGATCAAATCTTTCGTAGGCGACACACTGTCGTTCTATCGCAGCACCGACTCCATCGATTTCTCAAAGCCCCGTGTGCTGGAAGTTTACACCTCCGACCTCAAGGACCATCGCTCCTACACTGTGGAGCTGAATGTCCGCCAGTATGACAACAGTACAGTGCTGTGGGAGCCAATGACACTCGAGGATTTGCCGAAGTACGACGAGGATGCCGATAACTGGGAGGGGAAAATGACAGAAGCAGGACTTCGTAAATTCATCGGCGAAGGAACCGTCGAGGCCTATGCGTTCAGCAACGATAACAAGATTATGGTAAGCACAGACGATGGTGACACTTGGACACCCGATAGTGTCAATGGCGACACCAGCCTGCTGCCAACGGTTAGCTCAGCCTTCATTTCACTGCCCTTCGGCGTCAACGACTCCACCGACTATCAGCTGATGGTGGGCTCCAGCGAGAAAGAAGAGCACTTGAGCGTGGTATGGCGCAAGATCGCAGAGTTTGGCTACGACTACGATCCCTGCAAGTGGGTACAGATTCCTATCGACCCCCGCAACGAATATGCATTACCGAAGATGGAGCATATCAACCTGCTCTACTATAATGGACTCATTCTCGCCATCGGTAGCGACAAGAATATCTACCAGAGCCGTGATAAAGGCATCACATGGAAGATCTCTAAGGCCTATGCCTTACCCGAGGGCTTTGATTCGAAAGATTTCATTGCCTTCTCCGACTATGAGTACATCTGGATCTATGGGCGCGACACGGGAGAAGTGTGGCGCGGCATAAAGATTGAGTGACGTGAGGAAACTGTTGGCAGCCGTACTCTTCATGACAGCCTCCATGGCTGCCCGCGCCCAGGAAGAGCCTGAGTACAGGCTGGAATTGGGAGCAGCTGCAGGACTGGTGACTTACGTAGGCGATTTCAATAGCAGCCTCCTGAAGGGTATGCAGCCCTGGGGAGCCCTCGTGGCCAAGTACCGCTTGAACCCGAGGATGGCCGCTGCCCTGGATATCGGCATAGCCAAAATCAAAGGCTCTACCGACAATGTGACGACGCACTACCCCATCGAGCGCTACGAGTTCAGTCACAGCATCACAGAGGCAGACCTGCGCTTCGAGTATAATTTCTGGCCCTACGGCACAGGTGAGGAATACCGAGGAGCGCGACGGTTCACACCGTTTGTCACCATGGGAGTAGGAGCCACCTGGTATGGCGGCGAGCACAAGGGGATGACCTTCAACCTGCCCATTGGCGCTGGCGTGAAATACAAGATCGGCCAGCGGCTGAACCTCACGGCAGAGTGGGTGATGCGCTTCACAGCGAGCGATAACCTCGACGGGAAGAAGGATGTCTATGGCATCAAGAGCAGCGGACTCTTCAAGAACACCGACTGCTACAGTGTACTGCAGGTGGCACTCACTTACGACCTCTGGACCAAGTGCAAAACCTGCCATAAGGAGTGATAATTAAGAATTAAAGAGATATATGAAAGAACTTTTGGACATGAACCGCATTCCGCAGCACATTGCCATCATCATGGACGGCAACGGTCGCTGGGCTACCGAGCGAGGGCTGGATCGTACATTTGGACATAAGGCCGGTCTCGACACTGTGACGAGAATTACCGCAGAGTGTTCGCGCCTGGGGGTTAAATACCTCACGCTTTACACCTTCTCCACGGAGAACTGGAAACGTCCTGCCTACGAGATCGAGGCGCTCATGGGACTGGTCCTCAATTTCCTGGAGATGGAGCTGTTCAGCGACAATAATGTCAAGTTCAAGATGGTGGGCGACTTGGAGAGCCTGCCTGAGAGCGTACAGAAGAAGATCCACTATATGGAAGACCTGACGGCGAAGTACGACGGCATGACGCTGGTGGTAGCGCTCAGCTACTCCTCGCGCCTGGAACTGTCGAGCGTCACCCGTCAGATTGCCCAAGATGTCAAAGACGGCAAGCTCAATGCCGACGATATCACTGAGCAGACCATCAGCGACCGCCTCTGGACGAGCTTCATGCCCGATCCCGAGCTGCTCATCCGCACTGGTGGCGAGTTGCGTATATCCAACTACCTGCTCTGGCAGATAGCCTATTCAGAACTTTATTTCTGCGATACATACTGGCCTGACTTCATGGAGGACGACCTTTACAAGGCCATCGCCAGCTATCAGAGCCGCCAGCGCCGCTTCGGCAAGACCGAGGCCCAGGTAGAGGAGGATGAAAAGGTAAAAAAGTAAAAAGGTAAAAAAGTAAAAAGGTAAAAAACAGTAAAAGGGAGAAAGAAAGTGACTTTCAATATATATATAAATAAGGTATTAGGTATGGTAAAATGGGTTTTACCTTTTTACCTTCTTACCCTTTTACCTTTAAGCCTCGCTGCCCAGGATAAGATTATCAATCCCGACATCACCTATGCCGGCACGCCGCGCACCTGCGAGATCGGAGGCATTGCCGTCGAGGGTGTCGAGGGCTACGAGGACTATGTGCTCGCAGGACTCTCAGGACTCTCCGTCGGACAGGAGATTGAGATACCAGGCTCACAGATCACCGAGGCCGTGAAGCGCTATTGGCGTAACGGACTCTTCTCGAAGGTCAGTATCACAGCCGACTCTATCGTGGGCAGCAAAGTCTATCTGTGTATCCACCTCGGCATGCGCCCGCGCATCACTGGCATCAACTACCACGGCATCAAGAAGGGCGAGCGCGAGGACATGGAGTCCAAGCTGGGTATGGTCAAGGGCATGAGCCTCACGCGCAACATCATCGACCGTGCCAAGATCCTCGCCAAGAAATACTTCGACGAGAAAGGCTATAAGAATGCAGAGATCGACATTGTGCAGCGCGACGGTGACAAGCCCAACGAGGTAATCCTCGATGTCAACATCGACAAGAAAGCCAAGATGAAGGTCCACAAGATCATCTTCGACGGCAACAACAAACTTAAAGACAGTAAGATTAAGGGAAACCTCTTCAGCAAGGGTGCTTTCGGAAAGATCCACGAATCAGGCAAGCTCATGAACCTCTTCAAGTCGAAGAAGTTTACTGACGAACGCTATAAGGAAGCCAAGCAGAAGCTCATCGAGAAATACAACGAGCTGGGATTCCGCGACGCCACCATCATCGTCGACTCCGTATCACCTTACGACGACAAGCACGTCGATGTCTATGTCAAGCTCGATGAGGGCGACAAGTACTACATCCGCGACATCACGTGGGTGGGTAATACCGTTGTCACCACCGACTATCTGAACGCCGTCCTCGGCATGAAGCGCGGCGATGTCTACAACCAACGCCATATCGAGAAGCGCCTGCGCGAAGACGACGACGCTGCTGGCAACTACTATTACAACAACGGTTACGTGTTCTCAAACATCGAGCCCGTCGAGGTGAATATCGACAACGACTCCATCGATCTTGAGATGCGCATCACCGAGGGTCCACAGGCACACCTCAACCGCGTGACCATCTGGGGTAACGACCGTCTCTACGAAGAGGTGGTGCGCCGTGAGCTACGCACGAAGCCAGGCGACCTCTTCAACAAGGAAGCCCTGCAGCGCTCTGCCCGTGATATCGCCTCCATGGGATTCTTCGACCCAGAGAAGGTGACACCCGAAGTGAAGCCAAACTACGAGGACGGAACCGTCGACATCAACTGGACGCTCGAGCAGAAGAACAACGACCAGCTGGAGTTCTCACTCGGATGGGGACAGACAGGTATCATCGGCAAGGTGGGTATCAAGTTCAACAACTTCTCCATCCGTAACCTCTTCGGCAAGAACAAGCTCCACCGAGGCATCCTCCCATACGGTGATGGCGAGCAACTCGGCTTCAGCTTCCAGACCAACGGCTCCTACTACAGCTCGCTGAGCATGAACTATGGTACCAACTGGTTTGGCGGCAAGCGACCCAACAGCCTCAATGTCGGAGCCTTCTTCTCGAAGCAGAGCGATATCTCGAGCTACTACCGCAACAACGCGTTCTACAACAACTACGCGATGTACAACTACGGCTATGGCTCGTATAACAACTCTTTATTCAACTATGAGTCTATGCTTGACAACGACAAGACGATGACCGTCTTCGGAGCCTCTCTGGGATGGGGAAAGCGTTTGCGCTGGCCTGACGACTACTTCCAGTTCTCCGCACAGCTTGGCTACACCCGCTACATGCTGCGCGACTGGAGCTACTTCTATATCCACAACGGTAACTGTAACAACATCAACCTCGGCCTCACGCTATCGCGTACTTCTACCGACAACCAGCTCTTCCCGCGCCGTGGTTCAGAGTTTACCGCCTCCGTGACACTCACGCCGCCTTGGTCGCTCATGGATAAAAAGGACTACTCCACCCTGGCAAAGAACCCCAATTCTGCCACTTACGAAGATGAGCTGCAGGAAGTGTACCGCTGGATTGAGTACCACAAGTGGAAATTCAAGCACCGTTCGTTCACCGCGCTCACCAACGGCCAGAAGTGCCTCGTGCTGATGACCCGCGTCGAGATGGGTTTCCTCGGAGCCTACAATCAGGACAAGCGCTCACCCTTCGAGACCTTCTACGTCGGAGGTGACGGCATGAGCGGCTACTCTTACGGATACGCAGAAGAGACCATCGGACTGCGCGGTTACGAGAACGGATCACTCTCCTACTCCTCTGCCTACGAGCAGATGATGAACGGCCGCAGCATCTCATCGTATAACTCCTATGCCTACGACCGCTTCACGCTCGAGTTGCGCTACCCGTTCATGCTGGGCAACACCACCATCTACGGACTCGGATTCCTCGAGGCTGGTAATGCTTGGGCCGATGCCAGCGACTTCAACCCCTTCAAGATGAAGCGTTCAGCAGGTCTCGGTGTGCGCATCTTCCTCCCCATGGTAGGTCTGATGGGTATCGACTGGGCCTACGGCTTCGACGAAGTCTACACCAACCAGAGCGGAGCCACCTCTCGCGGCGGCAGCAATTTCCACTTCATCCTCGGACAAGAATTCTAAGGAAAGGTAAAAAGGTAAAAAAGTAAAAAGGTAAAAAAGTAAAGAGGTGTCTAACTTAAAAAGATAACGATTATGAATAAAGAGCATTTCAGAAATAAGGTGATGGGGCTGGTAAAATGGGTTTTACCTTTTTACCTTCTTACCTTTTTACCTTTAAGTGTCAGCGCACAGAAGTTTGCCCTCATCGACATGGAGTACATCCTGAAGAATATCCCTGCCTACGAGCGCGCCAACGAGCAGCTCAGTCAGGTGTCGAAGCAGTGGCAGGCAGAGGTCGATGCCCTCACCACCGAGGCACAGACCCTCTATAAGAACTACCAGAACGAGGTGGTCTTCCTCTCCAAGGAGCAGAAGAAGCAGCGTCAGGATGCTATCGTCGAGAAGGAGAAGCAGGCTGCCGATCTGAAGAAGCAGTACTTCGGCCCCGAAGGTGAGCTCTTCAAGAAGCGCACCGCTCTCATGTCGCCCATCCAGGAAGAGATCTACAACGCAGTGAAGGATATAGCCGATCTACGAGGCTATCAGCTGGTGCTCGACCGTGCCAGCGATGTCGGCATCATCTTCGGTTCCCCCAAGATCGACATTTCCTCCGAAATCCTCAGGAAATTAGGATACTAAATCCTATAAAACCCTAGGATAACCTAGGACATCCTAGGAAACCCTATAAATACAAGAATATAATCAATAATAAAAAAAAGAAGAAAAATGAAAAAACTGATTATTTGCGCTTTTTGCGCTATCTGCGGTTTCACCACCGCCAACGCACAGGCCAAGTTCGGCCACGTCAACACTCAGGAGATCATCCAGGCCATGCCTGAATACAACAAGGCTAAGACTGAGATCGATGCCCTCCAGGCACAGTATGAGGCTGACCTGAAGTCAATGCAGGACGAGCTCCAGAAGAAGGGCGAAGCCTTCGATAAGGAGCAGGCTAATCTGCCTGAGAACATCAAGCAGCGCCGTCAGACCGAACTGCAGGAGATGTACCAGAAGATTCAGCAGAGCTATCAGGACAACCAGCAGGCACTCCAGAAGGCATCATCAGAGAAGATGCAGGCTATCCAGGCCAAGGTCATGGAGGCCGTCAATGCCATTGGCAAGGATGGTGGCTATGTCTACATCATGGAGCTTGGTTCACAGCTTTACATCAGCAACACGCTCTCAACCGACGTTACTGCACAGGTCAAGGCGAAACTCGGTCTGAAGTAATATGAAACGACTTGCAAGTCTACTGCTATTCATAAGTGTTTTCCTGAGCCTGGAGGCTCAGGAAAACAAGCTTTTCGGCTATCTTAGCTACGAGGCTGCCCTGAAGTCGATGCCCGATTACGCCATCGTCGAGAAGCAGATGGCCGACCTCCGCGCCCAGTATCAGGCAGAGACGAAGCGCGTCGAGGACGAGTTCAACCATAAGTACGAGGATTTCCTCGACGGTCAGCGCGACTTCCCCAAGACCATCCTTCAGAAGCGCCAGACAGAGCTTCAGGAGCTGATGGAGCGTAACATCGCCTTCCGCCAGAAGAGCCTCGAAGAGCTGTCAGAGGCCGAGCAGCAGGCCATGGCCCCGCTGCGCATCCGTCTCATAGAGACCCTGGGCAACATCGGGCGCGAGCGCGGCTACGCCTTCATCGTCGATACCGACCAGAAGGCACTGCCCTTCATCAACCCCGCCAAGGGCGAGGATATCAACGAGTTGGTACAGAATGCTCTCAAGTAATCCCGGCCCCATCGGCATCTTCGACAGCGGCTACGGCGGCCTTACCATCCTGCATGGCATCCGCCAGCTGCTACCCGAATACGACTATCTTTATTTGGGCGACAACGCCCGTGCGCCCTATGGACCACGTTCATTCGACGTGGTCTATGAATTTACGCGCCAGGCCGTGTTGAAGCTCTTCGAGATGGGGTGCCACCTTGTCATCCTCGGCTGTAACACCGCCTCCGCCAAGGCCCTGCGCACCATCCAGCAGCACGACCTGCCGCAGTGGGATCCCGAGCGCCGTGTGCTGGGCGTCATCCGCCCCACCGCCGAGGTCATCGGCAGTCTCACGCAGAGCCGCCATGTGGGCGTGCTTGCCACCGAGGGCACCATCCGCAGCGAGAGCTACACGCTCGAGATCCGTAAGCTCTACCCCGACATCGAGGTCACAGGCGTTGCCTGCCCTTTCTGGGTACCCCTCGTCGAGTATAACGAGGCCGACTCCCCTGGAGCCGACTATTTCGTCAAGAAGCGCATCGACCAGATCATGCGCGAGGATCCCCAGATCGATGCCATCATCCTCGGCTGCACCCATTATCCGCTTCTCATGCCGAAAATCCTGAAATACCTCCCTTCAGGCGTGCGCGTCGTCCCCCAGGGCGAATACGTGGCCGACAGCCTGAAAGACTACCTTGAGCGCCATCCCGAGATGGCCAGTCGCTGCTCCCGTCAAGGCCAGGTACATTACCTCACCACCGAGAACCCCGACAAGTTCAAGGAGTCAGCTCAAATCTTCCTCCACGAATCCATCGACGTCGAAAACATCACTTTAGAAGCCTCACGATAGCAGCCTCAGATTGATACTTCTCAGAAAATAAGAGAATCTTATTTTTCAGTAAGAGCCATTTGTCAAACTGATAAATGGCTCTTATTAGTATAATACCCAAAATACATGGATATAGATCTTTATAGTCAACTTTCCTAGTAATAGCGTCAACAAAGGCAGGTATATGAGTCAAC
>CAMHAM010000038.1 GCA_946183415.1 uncultured Prevotella sp. | reverse complement strand
CGCGGATAGGAGCGTTACAAGCCAGGAAGTTGTTAGGACGGGGACCGAAGCTGATAATCTTCAGGTTCTGCAGACCAACGATAGCGCGGGCGATAGGCAGGAACTCGTGAATCATCTCTGCACACTGGCCAGCATCGCCAACGGGCTCCTCAGGAATGTAAGCGCGAGTCTTGCGCAGGCTCAGAGCCTGGCTGGCGTTCAGCATACCGCAGTAAGCATCGCCACGACCGTCGATCAGATCCTTCTGAGACTCCTCTGCTGCAGCGCAGAACATCGTGGGACCCTGGAACCAGTCGGCAATCATGGTCTCAGAGATTTCTGGACCGAAGTTGCCCAGATAGACGCAGAGAGCGTTACATCCTGCCTTCTTCACATCCTCGAGAGCCTGCTGAGCGTGAATCTCACTCTCAACGATGGTGATGGGGCACTCGTAGATACCATCCTTACCAAACTTCTTTTCATACTCAGCGATAACGGCCTTACGACGGTTAACTGCCAATGACTCGGGGAAACAGTCGCGAGATACGGCGACGATTCCAATCTTAATTACAGGTACATTTTTCATTTTTTTATTGACTTATAAATAAAAAGTAATGCTTAGTTGTTTACCGAATGCAAAGATACAAATAATTCCCGATTTACCTCATTTCGTCTTTAGATTTTATACAATTTTAGCTAAAGATTCTATTTTTAGATAAAAAATTTGGAAATACCGATGATTTTACATATCTTTGCAGCGATAAGTAAATGCCTGAATATGAAATCGTGGACTAAAACAACCATATTACTCTTGTCGCTACTGCTGACTGGAACCGTTTCGATGGCTGAAGTGTCGAAACGCTTTTTCAGGAAATATAGTGCCGCCGACGGTCTTGCTGATAATAGTGCGCATACACTTTCCTGTACCTTGACGGGAAGAATGGTCATCACCACGATGGGACAAATCAATTTCTACGACGGGCAGCGCTTCTCGTATATCAATGCTGCGGAAGAGAATCTTTATCCACTAGCCAACTATTCAGGCAATTACCACCAGTATTTTGACAAATATCACCATCTCTGGCTGAAAAACAAGCACAACGTAACCTGTGTGAACTTGACGACCGAAACCTTTGTGAACTCCATCAAAGACGAGTTCAGTAAGTTCGGTATGGATAAACCTGTGCAGGATATCTTTGTGGATGGTTATCATATCGTTTGGCTATTGACAGAAGACGGACTTTACAATGTGGAGAGCAAGAAGATACTGAAGATCAGACGTGACCTGAATCTGCAGGATCTTGAGGTGTACGATAAGAAGCAGCTGATGCTCTTCTACGAAAACGGCCTGCTGGAGATATTCGACCTGACGACGGAAAAGAAAGTGTACGAAGGCTGTGCCTATGGTGCGAATGACGTGCCCCGCTACGACCGTACCTCGGTGTTGCTGCAAAACAAAAACGTGTTCTACCAAATCAGGAACGGCGCCAAGGAAGCCGTGCTCAACCAGTTTGACATCACGAAGAAAGAGTGGAAGGAAATTCTGCGTACACCTTACCATCTGAATAATCTCGCCATGAAGGATCAGGCTGATTCGCTGGTGTTCATTCCCTGTGAATATGGGTATTGGGTGTATGAAACGTGGAAAAACAACTGTCGCCATTTCGAAACGATGATAATGGAGGATGGACAATCTTTCAGCACGAATCTGAACGTTATGTGTTTCGACCGTCAAGGAGGTATGTGGGTCGGAACAGAGCGTAGAGGACTTCTCTATTCGCGACCCTATCAGGCACCGTTTACTGCTTATACATGGAACGATCATGAAGCTTCGGTCTATTCCAGGTATGTGGAAGATTTGCCTCAGTCGGCCAATTTCAGGGGCAAGGATGTGAACTGCGTTTTTCAGGATTCGAGAGGCTGGACGTGGGTCGGAACAGGACAAGGCCTGCAACTCTATCGCAAGAAAACTGACGTGCTGCCACAGGTTATCACCAAGCGTGACGGTCTGCTGAACAATGTGATTCATTCGGTCGTAGAGGATCGACTGCATAATATCTGGGTCGCTACGAGCTTTGGCATATCGTGTCTGCTCTTCGAGGACGATAGGGTTCACTATGTCAACTCGTATGACAGTTATGACAAGGTGCCTAACGAATCGTTTATCAACGGTAAGGCAGCCTTATTGCATGATGGTACCATCGTCATGCAGTCGCTCGATCATGTGATCGTTTTCAATCCCAACAATATGAAGACACTTGATAATCACTATGATTTCAAGTTGTATCCAAAACTTGTGAGACTGATGGTGAAAGGTGTGACTGTGAGGACTGGCGAGGAACTTGACGGTAACGTGATAATTGACAAGGCGCTGACGCGAACGAAAGAACTGAACTTGAACTACGACCAGAACTCGATATCGCTTACATTCTCGGCACTCAATTTCTTCCGTCCTGCACAGACTTGCTATCGTGTACGTGTGAAAGGACTGGATGAGGACTGGCGCGTGTACACGTTCCAGAACTCAGGCGGACAGGTCGATTCGAGAGGATTGCTGCACCTGCCGCTGATGTCACTACGACCAGGAACCTATCAGATTGAGCTGCAGACTTCGATGCTGCCCGATGAGTGGGACACAGAGCCGTATGTGTGGACTGTGAACGTGTTGGAACCTTGGTGGCGCACAACAGGCATGTTCTTTACCTTGTTTGGTGTGCTTTTGGCGCTCGTAGGCGTGAATATCTATTATTATCTGAAGAATGCCAACCTTAGGGCTATGCGTAATAGTGGTGAGGTAGGACTGATCAGACGAATTAGAAACTTTGCTGAACGTGGCAACAATCTTTCTGGCGAATTGCTGGAACCCTCGTATGAAGAAATCACAGGTACGGCTAATCAGCAGAACGATCTGTCGCCAGAATTTATTAACATGATGGTGAAGATCATGCCTCGCCTGTTATCTGCCAAGCAGTCAGAATTGTCGATGCACGAATTGAGTGATCTGGCTGGGATGAAAACGCAGGATTTCTATTCGCTGGTCAATGCCAATATCTATAAGAGTCCGCGCACTATGGCTCGAATGATGATGCTGAAGCGTGCTGAGAATCTGCTCGCGACCTCCAATAAGTCGATTGATATGATTGCTGATGAATGTAGTTTCGTTTCTCCTAACTTCTTCATTGCACTCTTCTTCCATACTTATAAGATGACCCCGCTGGAGTATCGTAAGAAGAACAACAAGAAAGCTATTTGAAAATGAGTTGGCGATAGCTGACCAGACGCCAGGTGCGCTCTCCCGTACCTTTATAATATATATATGCCTGATAGCGGTTCTCCGTCTGATAGAAATTTCCTTCAGAGGGTAGGATCTGCAGATGTCCGTCATCATCCTGCCAGAGATACTGGTAGGAGTAATAACCCTGTTTCTGAAGGATGCTGGCGGTGTAGAGTCGTTCTGTCTCGTCGTAGCTCATCAGATAGGTTTCTGGCGCTTCTGTAGTCCACATGCCTTGAATGGTGATTCTGCCCAATGGCAGCTGAGGGGCTTTCAGCCTGTAGTTTACCCAGAGGTATTCGCTGGCCGTATCGTTTTCGCGGTTGTCGCTGTTGCGGATATAGAAGGCTCCATCGGCATCTTCGTCGTAGATGTAATGGGGGCGAGGCTCGTTGATAAAGGGGTACACTTGGTACTGTTCTCCGTCCCAGTCGATATGATCGATACCCATAGTCGGGTGGCTGGGGTCGAGCACCTCGTATTTGTGGTATTCGTTGCCCGCATCGAAAATGAGTTGCTGATGATGCTGCCATTTTAGTCCGTTGGCATGGATGAACGAAGGACTGACATGTAGGCGGCTGTTGTCCTCTCTGTCGTTTTGGCGCACTACCATGCGGATCTGTTCCTCTGGATTCGTCACAACGTAGTTGTTGTAGTTCAGATTGATAGAGAGCTGCTGATGACTGATGTTGTGATCGCTATCGGTATTGGTCGAAGCCTCCATGAAGAGCGACATCGTCTGATCGGTCACCATAAACTCCACACAGGCTAATTCTTCCTGTTTCTCGTCGTCGACGATATGCAGACGATAGTTGCCACTCATCTTCAACCTGCATTGGCTGTTGGGAATCTGCAGTTGGTAGTGGGTGTAGGGAATGATGGTGTTGATCGACTGCTCATGATCGTCGATAATGATGGCATTGAACCCCTCGAGCCAGTCGCTCTCAAACATCTCTTCTGAGGGTGTCCAGTCAGCTTCGCAGCGCTCGATGGTGTAGGTGTAGCGGTGGTAGTCGTGCGAGAGTTCATCGAATGCAACATGAAGGATATCGTCAGTTTGAAGACGCATCACGGCAGGCGAGAGGAAATCCTGATTGACGACAGCCTGCAGCGACTTGATCTGAGGACTGAAGATCCTGTTACCAGCAGATAATGCCAACGGACATAACAGGCTGATAGCAAATAGTTTAAACCATTTCATCTGCGACTCTCCTTGAGGATACCATGACGATAGGCATAGAGCAGTTCCTTCAGGTCGGCCACTTGTGCCTTGAGCTCTGTACCCTTGTCGGTGTCGGCTACCAGCATGCGATGAGCTGACATTTCGACGATCTGCGTCGTCGATTTGATGTCAATCTCACGCACAATAGCGTCCTGGGTAGAGGTGAAAGGCTCATGCTGCACGAGCTGGAAGCCGCGAGAGTGGTAGACGAGCGTATAGCCAGCGATGCCTGTCTCCTTGTGGTAGGCCTCTGAGAATCCGCCATCGATCACCATCAGCCTGCCGCCAGCCTTGATGGGGTTCTCGCCCTTGGAGGCATGAACAGGAACATGCCCGTTGATGATATGACGGTTCTGGCCTTTCACTTCAAAGGCATCGAGTATGCGGTCGCAGATCTCCGCAGAGTCGCGCAGCTTG
Source organism: uncultured Prevotella sp. (assembly GCA_946183415.1). GTDB lineage: Bacteria > Bacteroidota > Bacteroidia > Bacteroidales > Bacteroidaceae > Prevotella. The sequence goes on along the minus strand of CAMHAM010000038.1, from coordinate 24,171 downwards.
AAATAGTTACCCTTTTCTTCTGTATAAGTCTCTTTATCCTTCAAGAAATAGCGTTCGAAGGTAGCCATCTTTGACTTGTCGAAGAGTGGGGAATCCTTGCCGCACCAGAGGTAGAGGAAATAGTCGCGTGCGTAATCGCGAGGATATTCGTCGGAGTTGTTCTCGAAGGCAGCACGTATCATCATGCCGATGTTGTGCATGAGGTCTTTTCCGCTGTATTTGACATTGGGATAGATCTCCACTTCCTTCAGAGTGCCGTCCTCATTCAGCGGACAGCTGGCGTGGAAGAGAAGGTTGGAGTTGCTCACGGTGTACATGCAACCATGTGAGAGAAGCGTCCGGATATGTTTCTTCAGCTTTTCGCAGATACTGAATGAGTGGTGAAGCTTCTGCATGAGGTCGGCCTCGTCGGGTGTCAGAGCATTGGGCTGACTGGGGTCGATCGTAGGGAAGTGACAGCTCTTCATCTCATATTCCTTACCATCAATCGTGCATACCCCCTTAGCATAATCGATGTGATCGAAGAGACAGCGATCCGTCATCTGCCACTCAGGGCGTCGGTTATAGATAGCTGCTTCCTCCTTGAACTGTATGACCGCAATAGCCTTATGCATCTTGGCTGTCAGCTGGCGTGTCTTGTCGTCCATACGGTTGCCAGGCAATATCATCGGTATGAACTCTTCGCAGGGGTCGTCCTTATATGCTTCGAGAGCGAAGGTGGCCAGCGGAACCAGGTTGATGCCGTATTCCTCGATAGTAGCGAGGTTGGCATATCGCAAACAGAGCCGCAGCACGTTGCAGATGCAGGCGTTGTTGCCAGCCGAGGCTCCCATCCAGAGGATGTCGTGATTGCCCCATTGGATATCCCACGAGTGATACTGTCGGAGGGTATCCATGATGATATGTGCCCCAGGGCCTCTGTCGTAGATGTCGCCCAGGATATGCAGCTGGTCGATGGCAAGGCGCTGGATAACGTTGCAGATGGCTACGATGAAGTCATCAGCCCGTCCTGTAGATATGATGGTATCGACGATGACGTTCACATAGGCTGTCTTATCATGATCGGAAAGACGCTCATGAAGCAGCTCCTCAATAATATAAGAGAAATCCTCGGGGAGCGACTTGCGAACCTTCGAACGTGTATACTTTGACGATACATCGCGACAGACCTTCACCAGCTGATGGATGGTGATGCGATACCAGTCTTCAATATCGGTCTCGCGTGCCTTGATGAGTTCAAGTTTCTGCTCAGGGTAATAGATGAGCGTACAGAGTTCTTTCTTCTCTGACTCTCGGATATTGTTGCCAAAAAGTTCGTTTACTTTTCGTTTGATGTTTCCTGAAGCATTCTTGAGTACATGACGGAACGCCTCACTCTCGCCATGAATGTCTGCCAGGAAGTGTTCTGTGCCTTTCGGTAATGCCATGATGGCCTCAAGGTTGATAATCTCCGTCGAGGCATCTGCTATAGTTGGAAATGATTGTGAGAGCAATTGCAAGTAGTGCATCTGCTCGTTGTTGTAATGATGAGTTGTAGTCATATCATTAAGTGGTTTGTTAGAGCTTTGCGAATATGTTCTGTCTGTCTGTCGTCTATGGGGTCGACAGGCATATAGCCTTCGTCGAGCAATGTCAGTTCTTTGAGCACTTGCATCAGTCGGGCTGCATAGGTGTGTAGTTTCTTGTCTTCAAGTTTTTCGGTCAGGAGATCGTCGTTCACGTTGTCACGATAAAGTTCACGCGTGAGTTCTACCAGATGGAGTAGCAAAGGCTGTTTGTTAATCTGACGGATCATGCGCACCAGATAGTCAGTCTCGTCGCCCTGATAATCGCCCACAACTTCCTTGAGCGGCAAGGGGCGCTGGTAGCTATCTGGGAAATATGAGGCGATGTGGCTGACATCTAATGTTGGGGTAGAGAGTCCCAGGATGCTGATGCCGTAATCGACGTAGTTGCTGATATTCTCATGTTCTGCATAGAGGAGCAAGCGTCGCCAGTCTACTTGTGTCTTATTAATATTCAAGTCCTTCACCCATCGACGGTCACCCATGATGCCAGCCTTGATGATCTGTGTGAGCGCATGCAGACTTTCGTCATCCATCTGTTCGAGGGTGTTGGAGTCCATCACTTTCTGATAGACGGCAAAGGTCTGAGCGCACATCTCTGAGGGAGCAATGGCATTGGTGATCACAGCATTATGGATCTCTTCCATCCGCTTGTTCCATCCCAACTGTTGGAAGTTGCTTCGCTCCAGTTTACCGTGAACGATGATGGCATAAGCGCGTTCGATGGCTCTGCGTTGCCATAGGACTGTCTTGCTGACATTCTCTTGTACGCTCTGACGCTTGATGACCCAAGGCTCGAGTTGTCCATGCAGCGTTATTACCACACGGGCACCATGACGAATGGCGTAGGACGTAGCACGTGCGAGGAAGAACTGCCAACACCCATGACAATGTACGATGTCGGGATTCATCTCACGAAACAACTTCCTGAAAGCAACGGCATTGTCAGCCACTTTCACCTCCGCACTCTGCCGCATCCCTTCAGCCAGCAGCGTTACGTGGCGCTCAATGAGCGTGTCGGATTTCGGATAAACATGCAGCACTTTCATGGGCAGTTCTCTTTCTTTATTCTGTTACCAATTGCGTGGTTGATGAACGTCCGAAGAGGTTCTTCATAAAGATACTGGTGCGTATGCCCAACATCTTAGCTGGAGATAACTTCTGTTCAAAGAGGTCGAGTACATCATAAACGACATCCTTACGCATAATGATGAAGTCGTATCGTCCCCAGGTGTAGTTCATCCTTTTCCGTTCACGCACCTTACTCAGTTTCCGTTCTATTCTCCTGATGTGACTGCTGGCATCAAGGCATGTGTGAAAGGGCTGTAGGCGCAAACCTTTCTTAACTGAGTAGCCCAGCGTCAGCTCGGCATCATCGTCAATAGCGTCTGCAATAGCTTTCAGTATATCTGTAGCCATTGGCTTCGTGCTGATTTTCGTGAATATAACCCATTCATACTTAGATGCTTTCACGCCCAGATGAAAGGCAAGCTTCCTGCGTGAAACCAGTCGGTTAGGCTTTGGCAGGAAGGTGGAATAGAGGTGCGGATAATCATTCTTGAGCAGTTTCAGCACATCACCAGAGCGATCCGTCGACGACTCATCGACGACGATGACCTCGTAGCCTGGCTCGTATTCCTGTTGGAGGAAGGCGGGCAGGTTTTCTTCGAGTTCACCCGCCTGGTCGTAGACGGTCATGATGATGGAGAATCTGCGTTCGTTTTTACTCATTGCTGTCTTCTTATATTGTGTCGCTCATATAGCCGATAGGCAATTTGCGACAATTATACTGTGATGCCATGATTTCGCCATAGGCACCTGCTGAACGGATGGCCAGCAGGTCGCCGCGCTTGGCCTTGTTCAGGTCTATCTGCTTGGCAAACACATCTGTCGACTCGCAAATGGGACCCACAACGTCGTAGGCTTCCATAGGTTCATCGCTGGTGATATTCTCAATCTTGTGGTATGCCTGATAGAGGGCAGGACGGATGAGGTCGGTGAATCCGGCATCGACGATGGCAAACTGTTTCTGTGCACCTTTCTTTATATATAAGGTACGCGTAATAAGACTGCCACATTGAGCCACGACTGCACGTCCCAGTTCGAAGTGGAGGGTCTGTCCAGGACGAAGCTTCAGCTTCTTTGCATAGGTGTCGAAGTAGGATTTGAAATCAGGAATCGACAGGCGGTTGGGGTGCTCGTAGTCAATACCAAGTCCACCGCCAACGTTGATATGCTCAACGATGATCCTCCTTTTCTCCAACTTGTCCTGCAGTTCGTTCACACGATTACAGAGTGCCTCGAAGTCGCTCATATCGAGAATCTGAGATCCGATATGGAAATGGAGTCCCACAAATTTGACGTTGGGCAGCTTTTCTGCTTCGTCGATCACGGTATCCATATCGCTCATGGCGATGCCAAACTTATTTTCTGCAAGTCCAGTGGTAATATTGGCGTGAGTATGTGCGCCAACGTTAGGGTTCAGTCGGAATGCCACTCGCGCCACCTTCCCCTTGGCTGCTGCCAGTTCATTGATAACCTCCAGCTCAGGAATGCTCTCTACGTTGAAGCAGAAGATATCGTTGTCAAGTCCGAGATTTATTTCCCAGTCGCTCTTGCCTACACCTGCGTAGACGATCTTCTGACAGGGGAAACCTGCTTTTACGGAAGCCTCGATCTCACCACCGCTGACGCAGTCGGCACCAAGACCTGCCTCGCGTATGATGCGGAGCAGATGGGGGTTGGCATTGGCCTTGACGGCATAATGCACGACAAAGCCCTGATGACGGCCTGTCTCCTCGTTGATGGTGCGCAGAGTGGCACGTAATAGTTCTGTGTTGTAGTAGTAGAAAGGGGTCTGTATCGACTGAAACTTCTCTACTGGAAATATGCCTTTTGCCATTATTTCTTATAGAAGATGGTGTTACTAAGACTCTGGAGTGCACGCTTCTTATCCTCTTCGCGGATCAGGAACGAGATGTTGTAGTTTGAACCTCCGTAGCTGACCATACGCACGGGAATATCCTTCATGGCATCGAGTGCCAGCGACTCAAAGCCGATGTTCGACCAGTCGAGGTCGCCCACGACACAAATGATACACATGTTGGTGTCGACAGTCACGGTGCCATATTTCTTCAGCTCGTCTACAATCTCGCCTAAGTGTGACGAGTTATCGATACTCATTGATACACCTACCTCCGAGGTACAAATCATGTCGATACTGGTCTGGTAGCTCTCGAAGATCTCGAATACCTTGCGGAGGAAGCCCGTGGCCAGGAGCATGCGCGACGACTTGATCTTGATGGCAGTAATGTTGTCCTTAGCGGCAACAGCCTTAATCTTGCCGTATTCGGTAGCGTTGCTGATGGTTGTTCCCTCGGCATCAGGGTCCATCGTGTTCAGCAGGCGAACGGGGATTCCTGCATATTTGGCTGGCTGCACACAAGTGGGGTGGAGGATCTTTGCTCCAAAGTAAGCCAACTCAGCAGCCTCTTCGAAATGGAGCTGGTGAACGGGCTCAGTCTTGTCGACGACACGAGGGTCGTTGTTGTGCATACCGTCAATATCCGTCCAGATCTGAATCTCCTCAGCATTGATGGCTGCGCCTACGAGCGAGGCTGTATAGTCGGAACCTCCACGCTGCAGGTTGTCTACTTCGCCATAGGCATTGCGACAGATGAATCCCTGGGTGAGATAAACCTGTGCGCCCTCGTTCTCCTCGATCAATGGTCTGAGCTTCTCCTTGATATAGACTGGATCGGGCTCTGAGTTCTTGTCTGTGCGCATGAAGTCGAGCGCATTCAGCAGAACGGCGTTGATACCCTGCTCCTTCATGTAGTTCACCACCATGTTGGTAGAGATCATCTCTCCCTGAGCCACGATGCTCTTTTCCTCGAAAGAAGTGAACAGCTCCTTGGTGAACGAGCGGAGATAATCGAACTCACCGCGCAGGAACTCGCGGGTAGCAGCTTTCGTCTCTTCCTTATCATACAGCTCATCCACGTGCTTGGCATATTTCTGCTCAAGGCGGTTGATCACCTCATTGGCGCCATCGGGATTCTTCTTGTAGAGATAGTCAGAGATCTCTACCAGCGAGTTGGTTGTGCCCGACATGGCTGAGAGGACAACAAATACAGGTTCGCCTGACTTTGTAACCAACTTGGTTACTTCTTTCATTCTTTGGGGGGTACCGACGGAAGTTCCGCCGAATTTCATTACTTTCATAATCGATTATATTTTTTAAATTTCAATTCTTTCAGAATACGAAACTTTTGTTTCGTCTGTATCAGGCCTGTCGTCGACAAGTATCAGATGATGGAAATCGTTGGTCACGTCTTCCATCTTCTCGTTCTGACAGCGGTAGGTGATGCTTGGGTGCTCACGAATCAGAGCCAGGTTATGCGACGACATGATGACCGTCGTTCCCTGAGCCGATATGTCGAATAGCAGCTTGATGATCTCCTTCGAGGTCTCTGGGTCGAGACTTCCTGTGGGCTCATCAGCCAGAATCAGTTTCGGACGATTCAGTATGGCTCTTGCGATGGCGATACGTTGCTGTTCTCCACCAGAGAGTTCAAACGGCATGCTGCTGGGTTTGTCGTCCATCCCTACAGCCTTGAGCACCTGATGAATACGCTCGTCGATCTCCTGATGCTTCTTCCATCCTGTAGCCTTGAGCACGAATTCCAGATTCTTATAGACGGTACGGTCAGCGAGCAGCTGGAAGTCCTGGAATACTACTCCCATCTCTCTTCTCAGGGCAGGGATCTCCTTCCGTCGGATAGTCAGCAGGTCGCGTCCCAGCACTGTCGCCTCGTCTGCCTCGTCGACATCGAGTTCGCAGTAGAGCGTTCTCATCAAGGTGGTCTTACCCGAGCCTACACGCCCTATCAGATAGATGAACTGTCCCTCGTCGGCTTGGAAATTCACGTTTTTCAGCACGCAGATTCCATGCCGCTGGTATATATTCGCATTTTTATAATTGATTAGCATATATCTCTATACTTTAAACCGTAAACTCTACTTCATCTCCCCCTTTGCTTTGGCCACACGGCGCTTCTTGTCCCATTCAGGATCATGACGCTTGTGAAGCTCATCGGCTATATCCTCGATACGCATGTGCTTGCTGGCAAGCAGCACGATGAGATGATAGATCATGTCTGCCACTTCGTATGTCAGTTGCTCGTTGGTGCCCGTACAAGCCTCGATCACAGCTTCAAGCGACTCTTCGCCCACTTTCTGAGCAATACGCTTCACGCCATCCTTGAACAATTTGGTGGTGTAGCTGCCCTCTGGCATCTCTTCGTGACGGGTGTTGATGAAGTCCTGCAGCTCTGTGAGGAAGAGTAGGGGGTTAGCCTTATTCTCTTCTCCCCAGCAGGTGTCCGTACCAGTATGGCAGGTAGGACCGTCGGGATTGGCTTTCACCAGCAACGTGTCATTGTCACAGTCGACCATGATGTCCACCAGATGGAGGAAATTGCCAGAAGTCTCACCCTTCGTCCACAGACAATTGCGTGAACGACTCCAGAAGGTGACCTTCTTGGTGGCTATCGTCTTGTCGTATGCTTCCTGGTTCATGTAGCCCAGCATCAGCACATTCTTGGTCTTGGCGTCTTGAATAATGGCAGGTACCAGCCCGCCGCTCTTCTCAAAATCTATTTTCATATACGTACGTTTATTCCTTCTGATTTTAAATATTGTTTGAGTTCGGGGATGGGAATCTCTCCGAAGTGGAAGACACTTGCCGCGAGGGCTGCATCCGAATGTCCTTCGATGAACGTGTCGCGGAAGTGCTCTTTGCGCCCCGCCCCGCCACTGGCAATGATGGGGATCGAGAGGTTGTCGGCCAGCTCGCGCAGGGCTTCGTTGGCATAGCCCTCTTTCACGCCGTCGTGATTCATCGAGGTGAAGAGGATTTCGCCAGCTCCGCGCTCCTGAGCCTCATGAGCCCACTCGAACAGGCCTCGCTCTGTGCGCTCACGCCCGCCTTTCAGGTAGCAGTGCCAGCCGTCGTCATCCAGACGGGCATCAATGGCGCAGACGCAAACCTGCGAACCAAAACGGTTGGATATCTCGTCGATCAGCCCTGGTCGGCGGATGGCAGCGCTGTTCACGCTCACCTTGTCAGCTCCAGCATAGAGCAGGCGCTCCACGTCGGCCAGTTCGTTGATACCGCCACCGACGGTAAAGGGTATGTTGATCTCCTGAGCCACACGTGTCACCATCTCCGTGAACGTCTTACGACCTTCGAACGACGCTGTGATATCCAGGAACACCAGTTCGTCGGCTCCCTGCTCACTATAGGCCTTGCCTAACTCCACTGGATCGCCTGCCGAGCGCAGATTGACGAAATTGGTGCCTTTGACGGTCTCACCGTCTTTCACGTCGAGGCAGGGTATTATGCGTTTTGCCAGTCCCATAATTCTTTCAAGTTTATTTTTCCTTCGTAGATAGCCTTTCCGAAGACGACTGCTGGAATGCCAGCCGCGTTGAGGGCTTTGATGTCGCTTAATGAGGATACGCCACCGCTGGCTATCAGATGCAGCTGCGGATAGGCATCCATGATCTCCTGATACAGTTCGATAGCCGGACCAGTCAATGTTCCGTCTTTTGAAATCTCTGTGCAGAGCACGTTACGCACGCCTGCATCTACGTATTTCTTTAGGAACGGCAATAGGTCCTCGGCAGAGTCTTCTTTCCATCCGTTGATGCTGATCTTGCCGTGCCTGACGTCGGCACCCAGGATCATGCGGTCTGTTCCATACTGCTCCAGCCACCCCATGAAGAGGTCGGGATTCGTCACCGCGATCGAGCCGATGGTCACCATCGAGGCACCAGCTGCAAAGGCTTTTTCTATGTCCTCATCAGTCTTGATGCCTCCACCGAAGTCTACAACGAGGTTCGTGCTGGAGGTTATCTCGCGCAATACAGCATCGTTCACGATGTGTTTGGATTTTGCACCATCCAGATCCACCACGTGGAGTCGTTTGTAGCCGATGCGCTCAAACTCGAGGGCCATATCTAGCGGTTTGCCGTAGACGGTCTTCTGGTCGTAGTCGCCCTTTGTCAGTCGTACGCATTGTCCGTTGATGATGTCTATGGCGGGTATAAGTTCAATCATAGCTCCAGAAAGTTTTTGAGGATTCGTTCACCCACCACGCCACTCTTTTCAGGGTGGAACTGGCAGGCGTAGAAATTGTCTTTATGCATCGAGGCAGAGTAGGGCAGGATATAGTCAGCCACCGCAATCGTCTCAGCGCATACAGGCACGTAATACGAATGCACGAAGTAAACATAAGGATTCTCCCCCAGTCCCTCCATCAGCGGATTCACTCCACACTCCTCACTCCTCACTTCAATCCGATTCCATCCCATGCAAGGCACTTTGTCCTCATGTCGCTCAGGCTGGAATCGCTTCACCTCAGCATCGAAGATACCGATGCAGTCTGCGTCACCTTCTTCAGAATGCTTGCAAAGCAACTGCTGCCCGACGCAGATACCGAAGACGGGCTGCTTGAGATTGCGGATCACCTCGTCAAGCCTGCGTGCTCTCAGATACTCCATCGCCTCACGGGCGTGCCCCTGACCAGGGAACAGCACCTTGTCTGCTTTCGTCAGCAGCTCAGCATCATCAGTCAGAGTGGGCTCGATTCCCATCCTGCGGAGCGCGTTCACAACCGAGTAGATGTTGCCTGCGTTATATTTTACGATTGCTACGTTCATCACGAGAAGATAATAGTCTTGTTCTTATAAGTGAGGATTTTGCGCTGTATGTGCTTTGAGACGGCATGCGAGAGCACGATCTTCTCCAGATCCTTTCCTTTGAGCACCAGACTCTCAGGCGTATCTTTGTGCGTGATGCGCGTCACATCCTGCTCGATGATAGGGCCTGCATCGAGCTCAGCCGTCACGTAGTGGCTGGTAGCTCCGATGATCTTCACACCGCGCTCGTAAGCCTGATGATAGGGCTTGGCACCGATAAAGGCGGGCAGGAACGAGTGGTGGATGTTGATGATGTGATGCGGATACTCGGCAATCATCTCGTCGGAGATAATCTGCATGTAGCGGGCCAGAACGATGAACGAGATATCCTCCTTCTTCAGCAAGTCCATCTCAGCCTTCTCCACTTCAGCCTTGTTCGAGTGGTCCTTGTTGATGCTCCAGACGTAATAGGGGATGCCGAACTGGTCAGCGACATAGCGCAGATCCTCATGGTTGGACACGATGCAGGGGATGTCGCACTGGAACTCTCCTGCCTTCCAGCGAGCCAGCAGATCGTAGAGACAATGGCTCATCTTCGACACGAAAATCGCCATTCTCGGGCGCTTGTCGCTGTAATACAGGCTGAACTTCATCTTGTAGCGCTGGGCATAGAGCGTCGTGATGTAGTCGTAAAGCTTGTCGCGCGGGATGAGGAATCCTTCAAGCTCCCATTCTATTCTCATGAAAAACATGCCATCCACCTTGTCCACATACTGGTCGAGATAGACGATGTTTCCCTTATTGTCCGTAATAAATTTCGTAACTTCCGAAATGATACCCTGTTGGTCAGGGCAGTGTAGTAGCAGAATTGCTGTTGTCATATATTCTATAAATCTCTAAAATTTCAAGGCGCAAAGTTACAAAAAAAAACTCTAACGCAAGCCATATTTCCAAGAAATCGTAAATTTCTGCTTAATTTCTTCAGAAATTATGTATTTTTATTCGAAAAAGCCTCCGTTACACCCTGATTCACGCCCGAGTGGAGAGCTGCCTCGCTGATCCAATCTTCAACTGCCTTTACTTTCAATGTCATCATTCAATTCTAATTTTAATGGTTATACTTTAATGGATTGTACGATAATTTTATTTGTCGCCGATTGGACTCTGTTTTGCGATTTTACTAGGAAACACTTGCCTGCGCGCTAGGAAATTTTTGTTATCCAGTTAGGTCGCAAATTTCGTCTTTTTTCGTTGACAGTGCAAAAGTACGAATAATTCATTAGTCCTGCAAGTAAATCTCCAAAAAAGACACGCCAAAAAGCACGCACATGGAAACGTTTCTTATATAGTCTGCTACAGTGCTACAGTGCTACAGTTCATTTTTTCGCTATTCAAACTTTCGAAATTTACTCTATCTATATATTTATATATATATAAATATATAGATAGATTGATTTTTGGATTTCGGGGTGACTATATTTTCAACTGTAGCACTGTAGCACTGTAGCGCTGGTGTGTCCAAAATAGGAACATTAATCCTCGCTGGATGTGCGGAGGATGATGCTGGTGGCTCCGAGGGTGAAAAGGGTGCCGTCTTCGATCACGCGGCGTTCACGGGGATTGAGTTCGACATTGTCGACGAAGGTGCCTGTGTTGCTGTTGTTGTCTTTTAGGGTGTATCTGAGATTACCTCGCTTGTCGCGACTGACGGTAATCGTACAGTGATTCAGGTCGACGCTGGGATCAACGGTCTCGAAGGTGCAGTTGGCTGAGTTGCCCTTCTGGTAGCGGCCAATGACGTTGTCGCCCATCCTTAAAGGGATGACCTGCTTAAAGTGGAACACGTTTTCGATGACCACGATAGAGCCGCAGCCTCCCTCATTGGCCTGCTCATCGAGATTCTCGTCTTTCTGACGCTCACGGAGTTTGCTGACACCGATACGGATGCCGAACTCTTTGCCACAATCAGGACATTTGAACACTAATGACTGACCTGCTTCGTATTTCGTCTCGTCAAAAGTTATATACTGTTCACATTTCGGGCAACGAACTCGTTTCATGTCAATTAAATTTATAGACCCATGCTTCTGATAAGTCTTTGTGATTGTGGATATCCTTCAGAGCGTTATAGGCATCGTTCTGACTGTCGAAATGCCCATAGACCACTCGCGTGATATTATTGTTGATGTATATTCTGGAATCCTGATAACCTCTCTTTTGTAGCTGTTCGATGAAAATCTTAGCATTATGCTTGGTCACATAACTTGCCAGCACGATGCAGTAGCCACTTTGCTTGACGGAATCGACCTTAGCCTGAGGCTGTTGCGGCGGGATGGCAGTCTTCTTGATGGTGGTATCCACGTGATTCACTTTGTGCTGAAGATCCTGTTTCTTGATTTCTATCTTGCTGGTATTCGTGTCTTTCGACATCATGCCAAACAGAATCGTATTGTTGAGATTGCTGATGGTGCGAGTCATCATCTCGGTCTTGCCTGTTGGGAGGGCTAATACAAAGATAGCCAGTAAGACGGCTGCTACGGCAATCGCATTACGTACCCAGGTGAATTTAATCTTGATGAAATCGTCATCTTGCTCATCTTCATTCTCCTGGTAAGCAGCGTATTCTGCAGACGCTGCCATCGGGATGACGCTCGCTGACGATTCGTCTTCTTTTTTCTCAATTCTTTCTGGCTGTTTTGGAGCTTCTGCAACGTCTAATAATTTCATCTCATACGAGCTGAGTCCGTAAAGACTTGGAGTCAGGATGCCAGCTTCGCAGGGGGCGAACATGTAATTTCCGTCTTCGTTGAGCGAGAGCGTTCCGATGTCATTCAACTCGTACGAGCCATCGTTCTGAAGATGCTGCTTCAGTTCGTTGACCTCATCCTCAATGCGTCGCAAAGCCTCAGGATAGCTGATATCATAAGCCTCCACATAGGATATGGCCAACATGGAGTCGTTGATGGTCAGCTGTGGATTGAACCCCAAAGTACGTAAAGGAGGGAGAAAACAGTTGTCTTCCTCGTCGAATCTCGCATGAACATGATGCGTCATGAAGCCTCCCAAATCGGGCACGATGACGCAGTCGTTGCTAAGCAGAAGTATCTCAATATGTCTTTCCAATTCAATCACGATTGCAAAATTACGTCTTTTTTTGGAATTAAACAAATAAAAAGAAACTTAAAATGTTCATTATATGATTTTTTTGCTTTATCTTTGCACAAAATTTCAAGTTTATGGAATATATCAAGACAGAAATAGACGGTGTTTTCATTATCGAGCCGAAGGTTTTCAATGATGCACGAGGCTATTTTATGGAAGCCTGGAAGCAGGCTGAGTTTAATGAACATATAGGCAAGGTCGATTTTATTCAAGATAACGAATCGAAGTCTTCGTATGGTGTCTTGCGTGGCCTGCATTATCAGAAAGGTGAGACCTCTCAGGCTAAGCTGGTGAGGGTTATTAAGGGTAAGGTGCTCGATGTGGCTGTGGATATCCGCAAGTCAAGTCCGACCTTCGGCAAGCATGTGATGGTAGAGCTGAGTGAGGACAATAAGCGTCAGTTCTTTATTCCTCGCGGCTTTGCTCACGGTTTCTTGGTATTGAGCGAAGAGGCCATATTTACATATAAGGTTGACAACCCTTATTCACCGAGTACCGAGGCTGGTATCCGTTGGAATGATCCTGCACTTGGACTGGAGTGGCCGATTGATCCTGCTAAGGTGCAGACGAGCGAAAAGGATCTGAAGCAGCCCTTCTTGAAAGATGCAGAAGTGTTTGAGTAGTTTATAGTTTACGTTTTACGGAATGAATATAGCAATTGTAGGAACAGGTTATGTAGGCTTGGTATCAGGTACGTGTTTTGCTGATACGGGTGCTAATGTGACATGTGTAGATGTGGATACACAGAAGATCGAGCGTTTGAAAAACGGCGATATTCCCATATACGAACCAGGTCTTGACGAGCTTGTCAAGAAGAATGTGGCAGCAGGTCGTCTGAAGTTTACCACCGATCTCGCCTCCATTCTGGATGATGTGGAGATTGTGTTCTCGGCCGTTGGTACGCCTCCTGATGAGGACGGAAGTGCCGATCTGAAGTATGTGCTTCAGGTGGCTAAGACCATTGGTGAGAATCTGAAGAAATATGTGGTGGTGGTGACGAAGTCGACTGTCCCTGTGGGAACGGCTAAGAAGGTCAGGAAGACCATCGAGGATGAGCTGCAGAAGCGTGGCGTCGACATAGAATTCGACGTGGCTTCTAACCCTGAGTTTCTCAAAGAGGGTAATGCCATCAAGGACTTCATGTCGCCCGATCGCGTGGTTGTCGGTGTGGAGAGTGAACACGCCAAGAAGGTGCTGACGAAGCTCTACAAGCCTTTCCTGATCAACAACTTCCGTGTGATCTTCATGGATATCCCATCTGCTGAGATGACGAAATATGCAGCCAATTCGATGCTGGCCACACGTATTTCGTTTATGAATGATATTGCCAACCTCTGCGAGCGCGTTGGAGCAGATGTAAATATGGTACGCGCGGGAATCGGTTCTGACACACGTATCGGGCGTAAGTTCCTGTATGCAGGATGTGGTTATGGTGGTTCGTGCTTCCCCAAGGACGTCAAGGCGCTGATCAAGACGGCAGACCAGAACGGCTACTCGATGGAAGTGCTGAAAGCAGTAGAGCGTGTGAATGAGAAGCAGAAGAGCATTCTCTTTGAGAAACTGGTGAAGGCATTCGGTAGCGAAGAGGCCCTGAAAGGCAAGACCATTGCCATGTGGGGACTCTCGTTCAAGCCTGAGACTGACGACATGCGTGAATCGACGGCTCTTGTCATGATTGGCAAGTTGCTGGATGCAGGTTGTCATGTGCGTGCCTACGACCCCATTGCCATGAATGAGTGCAAGCGTCGCATAGGAGATCAGGTGACATATTGTCGCGACATGTATGACTGTGTGCTTGATGCTGATGCCCTGCTGCTCCTGACGGAGTGGAAGGAGTTCCGCTTGCCAGGCTGGGGCGTCATTGGAAAAGCCATGAAGCGCAAACTGGTCATCGATGGTCGTAACATATTTGATACAGAGGAACTTGACGAGAACGGCTTTGAGTATCATTGCATAGGAAAATAATGAAGAAACTGATGACCATACTGGCTGCTGTTGCTCTGTTGACGGGATGTTCCAATCGACAGGGAAATAGCTCTGATCAGACAGAAAGCCTTGAGGCCAAGCAGTTGTTGCAAGGCGTGTGGCTCGATTCTGAGACAGAAGAGGTGTCTTTCCAGGTAAAGGGCGATACCATCTACTACACAGATTCTACGAGCATGCCTTCTTATTTCAAGATTGTCGGCGACTCTCTCGTATTGGCATCGGGCACCAAGTATGGTATAGAGAAACAAGCAGCGCATCTCTTCTGGTTACGCAATCAGAATGGCGACATCATCAAACTGAAGAAGAGTGACGATCCGGATGCTGATAAAGAGTTCGTGCATGATACGCCAAAGATCATGAATTACACCCATCAGGTGAAGACCGATTCTGTCGTGACGTATAATGGTGAGCGTTATCACTGGTATATTGCCATCAACCCCACGAAATACAAAGTTACCAAGCGGACCTTTAATGACGATGGACTTGAGGTGGAGAATGTCTATTACGACAATATCATGCATATCAGCGTCTTCAAGGGTGCTCAGCAGCTATTCTCCAGAGACTTCCGCAAACAGCAATATGCAGATCAAGTACCTCAGGATTTTCTTAAGGATGCTATCTTGGGGGATATGGAGTTCAGCCATATCGATGCAGCAGGACTGCATTTCAATGCTACGCTCTGTATTCCAGACGGTGTCAGCTGCTATCTGGTTGAGTCGCTGATCGACTATCACGGTAAGATGACGATGAAGCTTGTAGAATATTAATCCTCTATCCACGCATCCAACAGCATTCTTGCTATCGAAAGTTTCTCAGGGATATTCGGCAGATTGTCCTTGCGAAACCATCCGCCTTTGGCAATCTCGCTTTTTTGGAGATGGATTTCGCCTGACACGTAATCCGCATTGAAACCAACCATCAGTCCGCATGGGTAGGGCCAGGGTTGTGAGCCGAAATAGCGAATATTGGTAATGGTAACGCCAGTTTCTTCTAAAGCCTCACGGGCTACAGCCTCTTCCAGCGTCTCACCTGTTTCCACGAAACCTGCTACAAGTCCGAAGAAGTCGCGCTTAAAGTTCTTCGCACGTACCAGCAGCACCTCATCACCCTTGTGGATCAAGACGATGACAGCCGTTGCCAGTTGGGGCCATATCTCTTTCCCGCACTCTGTGCACTTCTTCGAGATATCGGTATCCATCCGCATCGGAGCACCACAGACACCACAGTATTTCGTGTTCTGATCCCAATACAGAAGTTCCTGACATTTGCCAGCCTTCAGATACAGATTCTTCGGAAGATGATAGTAGCTTTGGCGCAGTCCGCACATCTCGTAGCGTTCATCATCTGTGATGGGGGCGTCAATACGATAGGTTTTCACCTCAGTACCATCTTCCATCGGGGTGATATTCATGATGTGTGTCCAAGGCTTCTCTGCTACTGGAGGCTCTTCCTGCAGTGGGATGGTATAGCCTCCGTCGTCTGTCTTTTCCAGCAACAGGTCTTCTTTACAGAAAACGAAATAATAGGTCTTCATTTGCCAAACAGTTGTTTGCGGTCACGCTCCAAAGCAGGTTTTACCCATTCCTCAGGAACAAACTTCCAGTTGCTATTGGGTTGCGGATTGATGGTTCCCATCTTCATGATTTCCTCTGTCAGATAATGGCGCTGGTCCAGATCTGTGTGGAAGAGTACACGACTTTCGAGCGAGTCTTGTGGGATACCGGCTCCCTTTGTCAGCAACTCTCCGCCACCGTTGGCACGATAGCTGTTCATGACCACCTTATACCATTTCTTCTCGTCGAAGGGTTCACCGTTCGACATTCTCAGAATCCTGACTTTCTCGCCATCGGGTTTCGTCAGGTCTACCTCGTAGTCAATGCCGGATGCAGAATCGAAGTTGAAGGTGTAATACTGGAATCCTGTGCGCTGCTGGTCTTCTTTGGTGTTATCGTTGAGTCTGAGCGCATGGTCATCGGGTGATGTCATCGTATTACACCACATATCATACGAGAACTCCAGATGCTTGCGGATCTCTTCGCCAGTCATGCGGAGAACGAACAGCAGATTCTCGAAGCGATAGAGCTTGAACATGTCGCCTTGTGTCACATCTCCCGCCTTGATGACAGAATTGAATGACAGAGGTGCATTGAACGACACGTCGGCCTTTGAGATCTGTAGTTGCAGATTGTGGATGAGGTCGGTAAAGGCTGAGTTGCCAAAAAAGCTGTCACGGGTATAGATAGGATTCTCAAAACGGCCTATCTTGCGGTCTACATATTTCTTGACCGCTTCGATTTTCGGAGTGAAGTGCGTGAGCATCTCCTGATCGATGTCCTCATCGAGCACGCTGACAATCTTGCCATTGATGTTCTTCTTTGTCAGTTTACCATTCTTATAGGTGAGCTCAATGTCAGCTTCAGCCACATTCTTCACGTAGCACGACGGGTCGATAAGGAGTACCTGCTTGCCCTCTTTATTGGTAATCCACTCGTTGTGTACCTGATGATCGTGCCCGAAGAAGATGATGTCGAAACCAGGAACCTCGTAAGCAACAGCCGCAGTGGCGTTCTCTTCATAATCCTCAGTGATGATGCCACCATCTTTGCCTGAGTGGAATAGACCGAAGAGCAGATCAGGTTTCTCAACCTCCTGTATGTATTTTACCCATTTCTTGGCGCAACTTACCATCTCCTCAAACTCAATGCCTTTCCAGATCGATTTGTTCAACCAATTAGGGATAGCAGGTGTGAGCATGCCGATGACACAGATTTTCACACCGTCCTTATAATGCACAGAGTAGGGGTGGAGCCCATTATAGATATGATCGGGGTGAGCTGCTTCTGCATTTTTGTATTCTTCCTTGACGATATTCGCACCAAGCAACGGGCAGCGCACCTCACGGATCCACTTGTCGTAGACCTTATGGCCTGGTTCGATATCGTGGTTGCCAACGGTCTCTGCGTCATACTTCATATAATTGATGACAGAGGCTGCGAGATTCTCATCCTCAGGCATCACATAATTCGACCAGTAGACGCAAGGCTGACCCTGAAGGATGTCACCATTGTCAATCAGCAGGAAGTTGTCGCCATACTGCTGTCGCTGTTTGGTAATATAAGTGTTGGCACGTACAAGTGTTCCCTTAATAGGTTTCTTTTCCATGAAGTCGTATGGGAAGAAATGCCCGTGTACATCACTGGTCTCAATGACTTTCAGACGGACGGTCTTCGAGGCGGGCTTGGCATTAGTGTTCAGTAGCATACCGAAGGTAATGATTGACAGCAAGAATATTTTCTTCATATTAAGTTTTTATCTTTTGTTGGCTGCAAAGATACGAAATTAAAATGATACAACCAAATCCTCAGAAAATTATTTTTAGTATGAGTTCGGCACACTTTTTGCTGGATTGTCAGTAAAAAAGATTAGGAAAAGGAGGGAAAAGATTATGGCATTTATTGATTATTACAAGATTTTAGGAGTAGACAAGACGATTCCCCAGAAGGATGTCAAGAAAGCCTATCTCAAGCGGGCCAAGCAGTTTCATCCCGATTTGCATCCTGACGACCCCAAGGCTCAGGCTAAGTTCCAGGCCTTGCAGGAAGCCTACGATGTGATTGGCGACCCCGAGAAACGCAAGAAATATGACCAATATGGTGAGCAGTGGAAACAGGCTGATCAGTTTGGTGGCTTTGGCGGTGGCGGCACTGGTGGTGGTAATCCTTTCGGTGGTTTCGACTTCTCTGGCTTTACGAATGGTGGCGGCTTCAGCTCGTTCTTCGAAGACCTGTTTGGTCGTAAAGGCCGTCAGGGTGGAGGCTTTGGCGGTTTCCAAGGATTCTCCTCAGGCGGCTCTGACTTTGGCCGAACAACCCGTACGCACTCAGGCGAGATGAACGCCAACGTCTCTATCGATCTCTACACGGCCCTGCTGGGTGGCGAGGTGATGATTACCTTGTCAAACGGTCAGAAAGTGAAGATGAAGATCAAGCCTGAGACACAGCCAGGCACGAAGGTACGTCTGCGAGGCAAAGGCTACGACAGGGGCGACGGCACCTTCGGTGATTTGATTATCACCTATCAGGTAAAGCTCCCTACGAATTTGACAGAGCATCAGAAAGACCTGATTCGTCAGCTTCGCAACGCCTAATCACAACGAGAAGACCAGACAAGCCCAGTTCTGGTCTTCTTTTTGTTTTGTCAGCTTCAGTCCCAGCGTCTTGGCTTTCTCGATAAGCATCTGGCTGTCTTCTGTATAGAATCCGCTGAGGATCAGACAAGCGTCTGGGGCCATCTTTCCTCGGAAACTCTCCATATCAGCGAGCAGGATATTACGGTTGATATTGGCCAACACGAGATTGAAGTTTCCTTCCACCTTATTTAATATAGAGACGTCACCCTGCAACGATGTAAATCGATTGTCAACCTGATTGATGACGGCATTATGGCGCGCATTGTCTACACTCCACTCATCGATATCATAGCCAATGGCCTCACTAGCCCCAAGTTTCAAGGCACAGATAGACAAGATGCCTGTCCCCGTGCCACAGTCGAGAACGCGGGTTTCGGGGAGTGGGGAGTGAGGAGTGAGGAGTGAGATTAGTTCCGAGCAGATCATGCGGGTGGTCTCGTGTGTGCCTGTACCGAAGGCGAGCTTTGCATCAATCTCGATGGGAATTGCATTTGCGGGCATGCTTTCTTCTGGCAAATGTCGCCCATCGTGAATCACAATCACAGGACATTCCTCACTCCACACTCCACACTCCTCACTCCACGAATCACCTTCCACAACTATCGGCTCAAACCCTTCTTGTTCCCATTGCTCATTCCAGTCGCGGTCTTCTGCAGGGCGGATATCATAGCTGATCGAGGTGCTCTCGAATGGGAAGTCGGATAACGATGCCTGGAGAATACCGACGTCCAGCAGGTCTTGTTGGATATACCCCATCAATCCTGTACTTGTCTCTTCAAATGTCTCAAAACCTGCCTCTCCAGCTATAGCTGCAAGCAAGTCTGCTGCATCCGTAGAGAAAGGCAAAATGGTGAATTCTACTTCGAAATACTTCATAAGGATGTTAATTTTTGAGGCAAAATTACAAAAAATAGGGAAAATCCTACTATAAGTTAGGGTTTTTCCTTAAATTTGCACTAAAATTCGTTGTAATTTTGCATCGTGAAACTGTATAAAGAAGAAAAAGTAATTAAAATGAATAAGATTTGGGAGGATTGAATATGAAGAAGATGCTATTTTACCTTCTTGCCTTTTTACCATTATCAATGATGGCTCAGGACGATGATCTCTATTTCGTACCCAAGAAGGCGAGTGTAGATGTGGTGACGGATAATTACGGTCTGCCCAAGGATACCTATTATGAAGGCAGTAACCGTTCTGTCGACGAGTACAATCGTCGTATGAAGAGTTCGTACACGGAGATTGCTGGCGACTCTTCGAAAGTCGATGTCATCGATTTCAATGGCCAGAAGGGTGTCTATCCCGATTCGGTGAAGAAAGGTGATTTCGAACTGACGAAGAAGATGTCCCGCTTCGATGATTACGATCTGAGAAATAATGAAGCGTACTGGGCTGGTTATCGCAAGGGCAGGTATGACTGGGGCTGGTATGATCCCTGGTTCGATCCTTGGTACGACCCCTGGTATGACCCCTGGTACCGTACATCTTGGTATAGAGGCTGGTACGGCCCCTGGTATAGAGGTTGGTACGATCCTTGGTACTATGGTCCATATTACGCCTATCGTGTCTATCCAGTATATTATGGCGGCAGCTACACGGTTTATCGTTCGCCTCGCTATCATTCTCCACGAAGGGCATTTGGCTCTGGTCGCTCCAGCTTCGGTACAAGCGATCGCCGTACAGCAGGTCGCGGCTCCTTTGGTGCCAGCTATGGTGGCCGCAGACCCAGTTCATCGATGGGCAGGATGCCAAGTAGCAGCAATGGCTCCTTTGGCGCCTCTCGTAGCGGCGGCTCCTTTGGTGGTGGCGGCTCTCGTGGCGGAGGCTCCTTCGGCGGAGGCGGCGGAGGTGGTCGCTCAGGCGGCGGTGGCGGATTTGGACGCCATAGATAGTTTATAGTTTACGCTTTATGGTTAAGAGTTTATAGTTTATAGCTTTATAGATATGATGAAGAAGTTTTTATTTGCAGCAATCGCTTTGGCATCAGTAATGCCGGTGGCTGCACAGGAGACATATGAAGTGGCAGAAGTGTCTACTCAGGATCTGAACGGTACGGCCCGTTACGTGGGAATGGGTGGCGCGATGGAGGCTCTGGGTGCTGACATCTCGACGATTTCCACTAACCCTGCCGGTATCGGTCTTTTCCGTCGCAGCTATGTCGCAGCATCGCTGGGAATCGTTACTCAGGGTGACGTCTCGAGTTGGGGACCTGCCAATAAGACCAACGTCAGCTTCGACCAGGCGGGTTTCGTCTTCTCTAACCGCTTGAGTCGCTCCAGCTTCCTGAACTTTGCGTTCAACTATCACAAGAGCCGTAACTTCAACCAGATTCTTTCTGTGGTGGATCGTCTCGACGGCGCTTCACAGAGCAAACTGACGCTGGATAAGTTCGCTGGGGGTGTGATCAAGAACAGCGACGACCTGACCTATAATCAGGTGGATGTGCTCTATCACGAGGGACTCTACGACACGAACCTCATCCTCAAAGATGGCTCGTTCAATACCGATGCCTATCGCTTCGATGGCGACAACTATACCTTCAATCGTGGTAACAAGGGCTATATCAGCGAGTTTGACCTCAATATCAGCGGTAATATCAATGATCGCGTCTATCTGGGTCTTACCGTTGGCATCCACGATGTGCACTATCGCGGCTATAGTAACTATTTTGAGAACGTAAGAACAAAAGATCAAGAGGAAGCAAAGTTGCCTAATATCCTGCACACAGCTGAACTCGAAGACTCACGCGATATTGATGGTTCTGGCTACGAAGTGAAGTTTGGTGCAGTCATCCGTCCTATTGAGAGCTCTCCATTCCGCTTCGGACTGTACATCAACACACCAATCTTCTACGACCTGCGTTCTGTCAATAAGACTGGTCTGCGTCTGAATGGTCAGTACTGGGCAGATGAGAATCCCCGTCACGACGAGCTGAAGTATGAGTTCCGTACTCCTTGGAAGTTCGGTGTCAGCCTCGGACATACCATCGGCACCAATCTGGCTTTGGGTGCTACCTATGAGTTTAGCGACTACGGAGCCACCGATGCCCGTATCAAGCGAGGCCAGGGCTACGACGGGTATTACGACACCTATTACTCCAGGACTGATAGGGACAAGGAGATGAACGACCACATCAAGCAGACCCTCAAGGGCGTACATACTGTGAAAGTTGGTGCTGAGTATAAGCCCCTTCCGTTGATGTCTATCCGTCTGGGTTACAACTTCGTATCGCCCATGTACAAGCAGGATTCCTATCGTGGCGTGGAAGTCTGGTCGTTGGGTAACTACTTCTCTTCTGAGACTGATTACGTCAATTGGAAGGCTACCCACCGCATTACTGCTGGTGTAGGCTTCACGTTCGACCATTTCAAGGTAGATATGGCTTATCAGTATCAGACGAAGAAAGGTCAGTTCTTGCCTTTCGCTGGCAGCGATGACGATAATCTGCCCTTCGCTCAGGAGGTGAAGAACAATCGCCAGCAGGTATTGGTTACCCTGGGCTACTCTTTCTGAAAATACTCCTTCAAGGCGTTCTCATATATGTGTTTGTCACCCTCAGAGAAACAGCACACTGTCACTTCGCCTTGAAAACCTGACTGCAGATGTCTGAAAATAACGCTCAGTGCGACATGGGCGGCTTCCTGCTTGGGATAGCCATATACCCCAGTGCTGATATTGGAGAAAGCGATGCTTTTCAGGTCATGCTCCTCGGCAATCCTCAACGACGTGTCATAACATGAGGCAAGCAGTTCTGGCTCATGTTTGTTACCCAAATACAATACGATTATGAACATTCTGATTTTACAGGCTTCTCCGAGAGCCAAGGGCAACACCGCTTGGATGGCGGAAGAGTACAAGAACGCTGCCGAGGCAGCAGGTCACAAGGTGACGCTGGTCAACGTGTCACGCAAGAAGATTGCAGGCTGTCTGGCTTGCGAGTACTGCCACAACAAGGGTAACGGCGCCTGCATTCAGAAGGACGACATGCAGGAACTCTATCCGCTGATGGCCGAGGCCGAGGTGCTGGTACTGGCTGCACCTATCTATTACTTCACGCTCAACGCTCAGATACAGGCTCCCATCCAGCGCATGTACTGTGTCAATGCTCCCGCCAAAGTGAAGAAGATGGCACTTCTGATGTCCTCCTATTCGCCCGGCGTTTACTCTGGCGCAACTGCCGAGTACCATGATATCTGCAATTACTGGCACGCAGAGGACTCCGGCATCGTGACTGCCAAGATAGACGAGCAGAAGACTGACGAGACCAAACAGAAGATTCTGGCTATTGTCAATAATCTGTAAATGAAGGTACGCATCACCGCAATACGCCAGACGGTATATCCCGACCTGATGGCAAAGTACGAAAACCCTATCGAGCATACTTGCGACGTCACGGAGGGCCAGCAATGGATTTCCGTTGACGGCAAGCAGCCCGAGGGGATGTGCCCTGCTGCATGGTACTCCATGCGTGAGTTCGTGGAGTCGCTGGCCAGAGGCAAAGGCAATTTTTACGACGGCTGGATGAAGAATCCGATGAGTGCAATGATTAGTTGCAACGATGGTTTCCGTCCGTTCAGTTTCTATATTGAGGCAATCGATGATTAGCATCTAAGCAATGAGCAGGAAGCTGTTTTGCGAAATATCGCCTTTCACCTATCGTCTGTCGATGGAGAAAGAAATCCTGAAGCGTAAGTTGAAGGACTTCTTTCGCAAGACCGTTTTCGCACATGAACGGATTCCAGACTCTCTGCCCGTTCTCGTCTATCAGCACAAGTCGCTCATCCGTCGCCGATTGGGCAATGTCGATATGCATCTGCAGGAGAACAAGGCCACTAACCTCGCCCTCGCAGTTACCCATATCCACGGCTTACTTGTCCGACCAGGAGAAACATTCTCCGTATGGAAGCTTATCGGACGAACCACTGAGCGCAAAGGCTACAAAGAGGGACTGACGATTGCAAAAGGACAACCGTCAAAGGGCATCGGTGGAGGACTTTGCCAGTTGTCGAACCTGATACACTGGATGATTCTGCATAGCGAACTGACTATTGTTGAGCATCATCACCATGACGGCCTCGATCTCTTTCCTGACTATGGTCGTAAGATTCCTTTCGGCACGGGCACCAGCATCTCTTTCAACTACATCGACTACCGCGTGAAGAACGAGACTGACAACACCTATCAGCTTCGTCTATGGGTGGATGGTGAATATCTTTGTGGAGAACTACGTGCCGCTGAACTCCAGTCGCACACCTTCCACATCCATGCAGAGAATGAATACTTCTCCCGAGAAGGCGATACAATCTATCGAAACGGACAAGTTTTTCGTGATGTTATCGACCGTGTTACAGGCCGACACCTCGAAAGTCAGCTTATCCGTACTAACCATGCCAAGGTGATGTACGACCTTCCACCGTCCATAACCATCCGAGAACAATGATTATTCATATACAATAAAAGACAAACAGTTATGATACTTACTACTACACAACAGATTGAGGGTCACACCATCCGCGAGTACAAGGGTGTGGTGACAGGTGAAACGATTATCGGAGCAAACTTCGT
>CAMHAM010000037.1 GCA_946183415.1 uncultured Prevotella sp. | reverse complement strand
TTTGTCCTCTCTAGGCGTTAAACTGCGCTCTTCCCCCGCCGCCACATCGCCTTGCGCTGGGGCCAGGCCCCAAAGTAAAGTCGCATGCTTGCTGGGGTCAGGCCCCAAAGTAAAGTCGCAGGCGACTGTACTTTGGCGCCAGACCCGAAGCCTGCGGGGTCCACTTTGGCGCCAGGCCCGAGTGAAAAAGAAACTCCCCTGCTCAGGTTTTGGGCAGGGGAGTATTATTGGGGGAGCTATCCGATGGGTTAATGTAATGGGGTCAGCGGATAGATGATGTTCACTATCAGGATGTTGGCTGCGAGGATGATGAAGTTCATCGGCAGTCCGATGCGTATGAAGTCGCTGAAGCGGTAGCCGCCGGGGCCATAGACCAGCATGTGGGTGGGGGAGCCGATTGGGGTGGCGAAGCTGGAGCTGACACTTATCATCAGGGCGATGAGGAAGGGGAAGGGCTCGTAGCCCAGCTGCTCGGCAGACTGGTACATGATGGGGAAGAACATGGCTCCGGCTGCTGTGTTGGATATGAACTCGGTGATGAACGTGCCTACGAGGCAGATGGCAGACATGACGACTATCGGGTTGGAACCGCAGACATCGAGGATGCCAAAGGCGAGACGTTCGGCTATGCCCGTCTTCTGGATGGCAATGCCCAGCACTACTGAGCCTGCAAACACCATGAGTATATCCCAGTTGATGTCCTTCATGGCCTGATCTGGGTTGCAGCAACGGAAGATGAGCATGGCCATGGCTGCGAGGAACGCAGACTGCAGCAGCGGGAGGACGTTGAGGGCTGAGAGCACCACCATCGCCATCATGATCGTTGTGGAGATCAGGGTCTTCTTGCCGATATTGGGCACCTGGTTGCTGTCGAAGAACTGGAGCGTGGAGGCGAGTTTCTCTGTCTGGATGTCGTTAGTCGGTGGGCACTCCAGCAAGAGAGTGTCGCCTGCCTGGAACACGACATCGCGAGGGGCCTGCTCGATGCGCTGGCCGCGACGGGATACTGCCACGAGGATCATATTGTTATCTTTCTCTAATGTGCTCTCGCCGATCGTCTTGTTGATCAGGCTGCTGCCGAAGGTGACGTATGCCGTGCGGAGCTGGCGGTTAGGGTCTAACTCGTCCATCGCGAACACCACATGATCGGCGTTCACCAGGCCATGACTCTGGCGGAGATCGAGAATCTCATCGACTTGTCCGGCAAAGATGAGACGGTCGGCACCCAAGATGATCTCATTATCGGGCACTGGCGAGATGACTTCGTCGTAATGGATGATCTCAATCAAACGGCCGCCTTTGACATCGCACAGTCCTGCAGCAGAGACGGATTTGCCGATGTAAGGGCTGTAGGACGGTACGAGCATTTCGACGGTATAGTCGCTGGTTGACTCGAAGGCTGACTCTGGGGCTTTGCGGTCGGGCAGCAGCTTACGCATGGCGATGATGGAGAGGACTCCGACGAAGAGGCAGAAGAGTCCCGGGATGGTGGTGGCCAGCACATTCATCGCCTGTCCGGTATGATCTGCATAGAGTCCGGAGATGATCAGGTTGGGCGGGGTACCAATCAGGGTGCAGACACCTCCCAAGCCTGAGGCGTAGCTCAGCGGGATCAGCAGCTTGGAGGGGGAGATGCCGAGTTTCTTCGACCACATCTTCACGATGCCCACGAACAGGGCCACGACGGTGGTGTTGCTGAGGAAGGAGCTCAGGGCTGCTACCGGCAGCATCAGACGTACAACGGCCTTCGAATAGCTGTTGGGCTGTCCGAGTAGGTTTTTCACGATCCACTGGAGCACGCCTGTATGCGTCAGGCCTGATACAACGACGAAGAGTACGCCGATGACCACTACTGACGTGGAGCTGAAGCCTGAGAAGGCTTCCTTGGCATTGAGGACTCCAGTGACAAAGAGGATGGCAATGGCTCCGAGGAATACCAGGTCGGAGCGGAGCTTGGTGACCAGCAGTACTGTGAACATGGAGAGCACTGTGATGATGGTGATCCAAGCATCTATGTTAAAACCTAAGAACAAAATATAAAGAGTTAATTGTTATAATCGGCTGTTAATTCGCAGATCTTGACAATGACCTGCATGGCTTTCTCCATGGACTGGATGCTGACGAACTCGTAAGGGCCGTGGAAATTGACTCCGCCTGCGAAGATGTTGGGGCAGGGGAGACCACGGAAGGAGAGCTGGGCTCCATCGGTGCCGCCACGGATGGGCTTGATCTTGGGGGCAACGCCGCACTCCTGCATGGCATGGACCACGACATCGATGACGTGCATCTGGGGGTCGATCTTCTCCTTCATGTTATAGTACTGATCCTTCAGCTCGATGGTGACGGTGCCTTCGCCGTACTTCGTGTTCATGGTGTCGGCACAGCGGCTGATGAAGCGCTTGCGGGCTTCGAACGCTGAACGGTCGTGGTCGCGGATGATGTAGTTCATCTTGGCCTGCTCGACATGGCTCTCGATGCCCAGCAGATGGTAGAAACCCTGATAGCCCTCTGTGGTCTCGGGGGTCTCATCGTCGGGGAGCATCGTGGCGAACTCTGCTGCGAGGGCACTGGCATTGACCATCTTGCCCTTGGCATAGCCGGGGTGGACACTGACACCTTTTATATATACGCGCGCGTTAGCGGCATTGAAGTTCTCGAACTCGATCTCGCCCACATCGCCACCGTCCATGGTATAGGCCCACTCGCAACCGAACTTCTCAACATCGAAGTGGGCAGCGCCCATGCCAATCTCCTCGTCGGGGTTGAAGGCGATGCGGATATCGCCATGACGGATTTCCTGATGGTCGCGCAGATAGCACATGGCCTGCACGATCTCTGCGATACCGGCTTTGTCGTCGGCTCCCAGCAGGGTATGACCGTCGGTGACTATCAGGTCTTCGCCCACATGCTGCAGCAGCTCGGGAAACTTGCTGGGGCTGCTGATGATGCCCTCGGAGAGGAGGATGTTGCTGCCGTCGTAATGGCTGACAATGCGGGGCTTGACGCCTGCGCCTGAGCAGTCGGGGCTGGTGTCGTAATGGGAGATGAATCCGATGGTGGGGGCGTGGGTGTTGCCTTTCAGTGTGGCGTAGATATAGCCACGCTCGTCGATCTCCACATTGCTGAGTCCCTCGCTCTCGAGTTCTTTCTTGAGATAGTCGGCGAAGACAAGTTGCTTCGGGGTGCTGGGCACGCTGTCGCTATCCTCTGCCGACTGGGTATCGAATTTCGTGTAATTTATAAATCGCTCAACAAGATCCATATAGCTTTTCACTTCTTACACCATGTCCCATGTGAGAATTGTATCTTCGTCGAGGTCGCGTGTGACTTTGCGGCCGATGACAATTTCGGCAAAGCGTGGCGAGATGCCTGTGCCAGGGCGCTTGGGCATGAGATCCTCGGCCTTGATGACTTCGCCTGCCTTCATGTCGCGGGTGAGCACCAGCGAGCGGCGTGCTTCGCGGCGGGGGATAATCTCGCAGTCGAGTACGGTCTTCTCGGGTGAGCCTAATACCTTGTCGATCCACTGGAAGTTGCGGATGGCCTTCTTGAAGTCCTCGGGGTCGCCACCATGGTAGTGGTCGTTGCCTGGGAGGGTCTTGTCGAGGGTGAAGTGCTTCTCGATGACCTCAGCTCCGAGCAGATAGGCTGTGGCGAGGGTCATCATCGTATCGTCGGGGGCGACATGGTCGCTGAAGCCTACGCGCACATCGGGGAAGTCTTTCTTCAGTGTCTCGATGATGCGGAGGTTGGCATTGGCGGGATCAGTGGGGTAGGAGAGCACGCAGTGGAAGATGACAATATCCTTGCAGCCTGCATCCTTCAGCACGCGGATGGCCTCGTCACACTCTGAGAGATAGGCGGCACCTACGGACATGAACACGGGCTTTCCCTTGCGGGCGATGTGGTCGATGAAGGGCAGGTTGGAGAGGTCGCTGGATGAAATCTTATAGAAATCGACCATGGGCTCGAGGTAATCAGCTGAGGCATAGTCGAAGGGTGTCGACGTGAAGTCCATGCCCTTGGCGTGGGTATAGTCGCAGAGCTCGCGATACTCCGCCTCGCCGAAGTGGTCGTGCTTGAGGAAGAGTTCGTACTGTGTCTTCGTGGGCTCCTTGGTGGTGTCCCAGTAGGCAGGTGAGTTTTTCGACACGATGGTGCCGGCCTTGTAAGACTGGAACTTGGCACAGTCGATGCCAGCCTCGGCAGCTGCGTCGATATAGAGCTTGGCAGCCTCGAGGGGTGAGATATTCATGACGCGGGCGGTGTCGTAGAAGTTTACGCCCATTTCTGCAATCAGATACGGTTTTGTAGTACGCATAGTTATTTGATGTTTAATGTTTACAGGTTATTAATGAGATTCATGACTTTCTTTCTACCGCTGCGGAGGTCGTGGCTCAGGAGCATGTCCTGATAGTGCTGTCGGCTCTCTTTCGAGAGTCGGAGATACATGCGCAGCGTGGCCTCGATGATCTCGTCGGTGGGATTCAGGCCGATGTAGGAGAATCCGTTCTCATTGCACACGAATCCGTGCTTCTCTTCGCGGTGGTTCTGGGCCATGGCGATGGAGGGCACGCCCAGGAGGGCCAGCTCGAAGCTGGTGCGCCCCTTGGAGGTGACAGCCACGTCGCAGCTCGACATGAGTTCGGGCATATTGGCCACATCGTAGTAGACATCGAGGTTGTCGTAGCTGTTATACTCGAGCAGTTCCTCGACATTGTGCTTGGCACGCCCGAGGGCTACCACGAAGTGCATATCGGTATATTCGGGCTTGGTGACGATGCGCAGCAGGCGATCGGTGTAGTTCTGGGGATCGGCCCCTCCGAAGGAGATAAAGACGCGCTCCACCTGCTCCTTGATCTTGATGGGCTCGTAGAACATGAACGTCTTGCCGCAGATGTAATACTCCTCACCAGCATGAATCTGGGGGAACTCATCGTCCTCATAGAGGGCATTGATCACGAGGTCGGCCTTCTGGATGCCCTCACCGTCGTCCTCGAAGTTGATGAGCTTGGCATGGGGCAGCACGGAGCGCAGTCCGATCATATAGTCGATGGAGGTGGTGAGGATATCGTTGATGAAGATGGTGTACTGCTCGCGGCGGCAGATGTCGAAGAGCTCAGCGATGCCGTCGACAGCCTTCAGCGTGTGGGCAGTATGTCCGAACACCTTGGGATCGGTCTGGTTCTTATCGTAGAAGATATCGGGCTTGACATAGAACTCGTCGGCAATCTCGAGTGCACGGTAGATATGGCCGATGCCCCGCTTATTGTTGCCGTTGACATAGATGGCGACCTTTGGCTCGCTGAGGGCCTTGGCCACGCTCTGCAGGTCGGAGAAGGTGTCGACATCCTGCGACTCGCTCTCGGAAACCTCGAAGACATCGACCTTGCTGCCAATGCGCGTCTCGGGTGTTACGACGCTGCGCTTGGAGATGACGAAGGCTCCTGTCTCCATATAGCAGGGAGGCAGGTACTGGCGGTTCAGGCGCTTCTCGTAGTTGGGCACCTTGTGACCGTCTTTCTCGCCCCAGGAGAGGTGAGGCTTGTTGATGGCCGATATGAGTGTATCGAGATCATTGTCGATGGCATACTTGATGGCGCGGTCGAGGGTCTCTGCCTTCAGTGTGGGCGATGTGGGCTGCATGGTCACGATATAGTCCCACTGGCCCTCGGGGATGGCATCGGCCACTACTGCATCGAGGGTGACGGCATCGCCGCAGAGCCGCTCGTCTCTCCACTTATGTCCCACTCCCATCTGGGTGGCGATGATGCGCACCTCGGGAGAGTCGGTTGTTACCACGACATCGGTGATATACTCTGACATCTGGGCATTCTTAATGGAATAATATACGAGGGGTCGCCCGGCTACAAGGCGGATATTCTTATTGGGTATACCCTTCGAGCCTGCTCTTGCGGGGATAACTGCTAATATCTTCATGTGTTGCAACTTAGTAATGTACACCCGCACGGAATCGAACCGTGACCAACGGAACCGGAATCCGTTATTCTATCCTTTAAACTACGGGTGCAGTTTTGATTCGTGTGCAAAATTACTGCTTTTAATTAAGAATGAAGAATTAAGAAATAAGAATTAAAATCTTTTAAGGAATATGGGACGTGCGCAAAATGTTACCAAAAATCAAGGATTCGCAACATCTTTGCAAAAATTTCTCTTATTTTGCTTGCACTTTGATATTTATTTCGTATCTTTGCGGCCAAATTAAGCATAAACTGTAATATGGGACAAGTAATTAAACCTGTGATGTATGAGCCGCTGCTGGATATGAAGCAGACGGAGCTGGGCATCAAACTGATTAAGGATTTCTTTCAGCAGAACCTCTCGACGGAGCTCCGCCTGCGCCGTGTGACAGCCCCTCTCTTCGTGTTGAAGGGACTGGGTATCAACGACGACCTGAACGGTGTGGAGCGCGCCGTGACGTTTCCCATCAAGGACCTGGGCGATGCACAGGCTGAGGTGGTACACTCACTGGCCAAGTGGAAGCGGCTCTCGCTGGCAGAGTACAAGATAGAGCCAGGCTATGGCATCTATACCGACATGAACGCCATACGTGCCGATGAGGAGCTCGACAACCTGCACTCGCTCTACGTGGACCAGTGGGACTGGGAGGCCGTCATCCGCAAGGAAGATCGCACGCAGGCTTTCCTGAAGGGCGTGGTGGAGCGCATCTATGCTGCTATCCGCAGAACGGAATACCTGACTTGTGAGACTTATCCGCAGATCAAGCCTTTCCTGCCTGAGAAGATACACTTTATCCATGCAGAGGAACTGCTGCAGATGTATCCAGACAAGACACCAAAGGAGCGCGAGGATGCCATCTGCGAGCAATATGGTGCCGTATTTATAATAGGTATAGGTGGAAAGTTGTCGAACGGTGAGAAGCACGACGGACGTGCCCCTGACTATGACGACTGGTCGACCATAGCCGAGGACGGGCGCCAGGGACTGAATGGTGATATCCTTATCTGGTATCCCGTGCTGGGTCGTAGCTTTGAGCTCTCGTCGATGGGTATCCGTGTGGATAAGGAGAGCCTGCTCAGGCAGTTGAAGCTGGAGCACAAGGAGGAGCGCGAGCAGCTGTACTTCCATCAGCAGCTGTTGAGCGACAAGCTGCCCTTGAGCATCGGTGGCGGTATCGGACAGAGCCGACTCTGTATGGTGCTGCTGCATAAAGGTCATATTGGAGAGATTCAGGCTTCTATCTGGCCTGACGATATGCGCCAACAGTGCAAACAGCTTGGCATGAATCTAATATAATATATAATAGGTGTAGATTCGACACACAAAGGGGCGCTTTGGTGCCCCTTTGTGCTACTTAACCCATAAAATTTGCTTTTACGTCTTTAATTTTTGATATTTTTTGTAAACGTTTGCGAAAAAGTACTAACTTTGTGCCAAAATAAACAACAAATAACAACATTAATTGTACACTAACTATTTAACTGTATGAGAAAAGATCAAGTTACAGACAAGCTGTTGTCGGGTACCAATGTACTCCGACGACTGATGTTCTTGGCTCTGATGGCCATCTGCACCTCGAGTGTATTTGCCCAGAAACAAGTGTCAGGAACAGTGGTTGATGCGGCTGGTGAGTCAGTCATCGGTGCCAGCGTCATGGTAAAGGGAACTTCTACAGGTACGATTACCGACTTTGACGGTAAGTACAGCCTGAACAATGTTCCAGAGAATGCAAGCCTCGTATTCAGCTACGTAGGTTTCCGCAACCAGACTGTTGCCGTAGCTGGTAAGAGTCAAATCAATGTAACCCTCGAAGAGGACCGTCAGCTGCTCGACGAGGTGGTTGTTGTAGGTTATGGTGTTCAGAAAAAGAGTGATGTGACGGGAGCTCTCGCCCACATGGACTCAAAGGAGCTGACCGCCATGCCAGTGACAGACGCTTTGCAGGCTATGCAGGGTAAGGCTGCCGGTGTGGATATCACCAACAGCCAGCGTCCTGGACAGGTAGGTTCGATCACCGTGCGTGGACAGCGCTCTATCAGTGCTGAAAATGGTCCGCTCTACGTAGTCGACGGTATGATTATCCAGAATGGTGGTATCGAGAATATCAACCCTGCCGACATCGAGTCAATCGAAGTGCTGAAGGATGCCTCTTCTACCGCTGTCTACGGAAGCCGTGGTGCCAATGGTGTTGTACTCGTTACAACCAAGAAAGGTAAGGAAGGAAAGGTGACACTGAACTACTCAGGTACCGTGACCTTCTCTACGTTGCACAACGTATCGGAGATGATGTCGGCTGCTGAGTGGCTGAAGTACTCACGCTATGCTTACTTCAACAGTGGAGCCTATGGTGACGGTACGCCCAACTACGATCTCGACTATAAGATCTACGGTAACGTGCCTGCTTCTTGGGCCAATATCGAGAAGGGATGGAGCGCAGACCACTCTACTTTCGATTATTCCAAGGTAGGCTCCTACGACTGGGAAAGTGCCGGTAAGCGTACGGGTATCACCCACGAGCACACCCTGAGCGCATCGGGCGGTACTGATAAGTTCAAGGGCTACGGCTCATTCGGCTATCTCGACGAGAAGGGCGTTATGCCAGGCCAGAGCTACCAGCGCTTCACATTCAACACCTCGTTCGAGGGTAAGGTACTGCCTTACTTCACTATGGGTGTGACGATGAACGCTTCTTACGGTACTCAGGAGTATGGCTACAGCTTCACGAAGTCGACCACTGGTGCTGGTGACTACTACAACGCTCTGCGCGGTATGTTGCCCTGGTCTGTTCCTTACGATGAGACAGGTGCCTACATCGAGTATCCTACTGGTGATGTAAACATCCAGAACCCTATCGACGAACTCAAGTATACTCAGAACCAGCGTAAGAACTTCCGTATCAACGGTAGTGCCTATGGCCAGCTGAACTTTGGTAAGATCTGGCAACCCCTCGACGGTCTGACCTATCGCATCCAGTTCGGTCCTGAACTCCAGTATTTCCGTGCTGGTACAGCCAACGCCGCTGAGGGTATCAACGGTGCAGGTCGCAACCAGATGGTTTACAACCCCTACCAGCGCGTAGCCTACACATTGGATAACATTATTAATTATAATAGGGTTATTGCTGATATCCACTCCATCGGTGTCACCCTGTTGCAGTCGGCTTCTGACTTCCACTATGAGTATGGTAACATCCGTGCCAATGTGGCTACCTCTGAAGAGTTGTGGTTCAACGCTCACTCTAACAACGATCCTACAGACTACTCAACAGGTCTGACAGACCGCTCGATGAGCTCATACATGGCTCGTATCAACTACTCGCTGATGGACCGCTACCTGCTTGCTGCCTCTATGCGTTGGGATGGTGCCTCGCAGCTCTCTAAAGGTCACAAGTGGGCCAGCTTCCCCTCTGTATCACTCGGTTGGCGTATTGAGCAGGAGAAAT
The DNA here is from genome assembly GCA_946183415.1 of uncultured Prevotella sp. Lineage (GTDB taxonomy): Bacteria > Bacteroidota > Bacteroidia > Bacteroidales > Bacteroidaceae > Prevotella. The sequence goes on along the minus strand of CAMHAM010000037.1, from coordinate 19,659 downwards.
TTATGCGTAACGTGAAATGGATTGACCAGTTGAAGCTCCGTCTCGGATGGGGTATCTCTGGTAACTCTGCTATCGCAGCATACGCCACGAAGGGGGCCGTTCAGGATCTTACCTATACCTGGGGCAAGACACCTGAGGTGGGCTATGTACCCTCTGATCCTAATGCCAAGAGTCCGGCCCTGATGGCCAACCCCGACCTTGGATGGGAGAAGACTACACAGTGGAACTTCGGTATCGACTACAGTTTCCTCCGTGGACGCCTGGGTGGCTCGATTGATGTCTACAGCACAAAGACCAAGGATCTGCTAATGTCTACTACGATTCCTTCTCTGACAGGTTACACCCGTACAATGGCTAACGTAGGTGAGTCTTCTGGTTGGGGTATCGACCTGCAGATCAATGCACTGCCCGTGAAGACCAGAAACTTCGAGTGGAGTTCTATCCTCTCTTGGTCGCTCGACCGCAACAAGATCGAGAAGCTTGCCAATGGCGTTGATGAGATCATCAATACAACTACTGGCTACGGCAACTGGTTCGTAGGCGAGGAAATCGGTGTCTACTATGATTACGTTTACGACGGCATCTGGAAGACCTCCGAGGCAGAACAGGCTGCTACATACGGCCGCAAGCCTGGTCAGATTCGCGTGGTTGACATCAACAACGACGGAAAGATCGACGGTAACGACCGTGCTATCGTGGGTAAGGCTCGTCCTCGCTGGAGCGGCGGCTGGCGCAATACCTTCACATACAAGGGATTCGAACTCTCGTTCTTCATCTATGCTCGCTGGAAGTTCACCGTACCTGCAGGCTCTGTCAACCTCGACGGCCGCTATGCTATGCGTAGCCTCGACTACTGGGTTGCTGGCGAGAACGAAGGTGCTGAGTATTACGGACCTGGTACCAATGGTCAGAGTGCCGATACCTACGCTGGTTCTATGAACTATCAGGACGGCTCTTACATCAAGATGCGTAACATCTCGCTGGGCTACAACTTCAATAAGAAGCAGCTGGCTCCTCTGGGCTTGAACTCTCTGAAACTCTATGTTCAGGCCATGAACCCATTCACCATCTATTCTAAGTGCAAGTGGCTCGACACCGATATGCTCAGCTACGATAACAATACCACCAACTTTGGTACCACTACGACTATCCGCAGCTGGGTTGTTGGTCTTAACATTGGATTCTAAAAAGAAGATTGCAATATGAAACTAAATAAATTATGCATTGCGGCACTTGTTGCCGGTTCAATAGGAGTGACATTCTCATCCTGTAAGGACTCTTACCTCGATGAGGTACAGATCACTCAGCACGACACTGAGTACTTCAAGACTCAGGATGGTCTCGACGCGCTCGTTACTGGTGCTTATCAGGCGCTGAAGTTCCGTTATGAATACCAGTGGGCCTATAAGATGTGGCACATGGGTGTCGATGAATTCACGGGTGGTAACAATGATATTGCTGCCTATAACCACTATAGCTCTGCGCTCAACTCAACGGAGGGCGATCTCGCAACGGTCTGGAACACTTATTACGGACTGATTGAGCAGGCTAACATCGTGATTGCTAACGTGCCGCAGTATTACAGCCAGTCATCGGAGAACTACAACACCCGTCTGGGTGAGGGTTATTTCCTCCGTGCCTACGGCTACTTCGAGCTCGTGAAGCTCTTTGGCGGCGTGCCCCTGAAGCTCCAGCCTTCTTCAAGCCTGGAAACCTACTTCACGCGTGCCTCTGCCGACGACTGCTACAAGCAGATCATCGCCGACTTCGAGCAGGCATACAACCTCCTGCCCACCTCTTCGCTACAGACTGGTCGTTTGCTGAAGTCTGCCGCTGCTCACTTCCTCGCTAAGAGCCACCTCTTCCGTGCATCTGAGGCTAATGACAGCTGGAACAGCAGTTATAAGGCTGCAGACCTTGAGGCTGTGATCAAGTATGGTAAAGAGGTTCTGACTGCTCACCCGCTCTGCGACAACTTCCTCGATCTTTGGAACTATACCAAGCCCAATGACGTGAACGAGAGCGTGAGCGAGGTAGTGCTTGCTGCACAGTTCTCTGACAACAGTGACTCTTGGGGCCGTTTCGGTAACCAGATGCACCTCTGCTATCCTTCTGTTTATCAGAACCTCGCAGGTTGTGTGCGTGATATCTCAGGAGGTCGTGAGTTCTGCTATGTCAGTGCAACAGAGTATGCTATGGAGGTGTTCGACCGTGTGAACGACAGCCGTTTCTGGAAGTCATTCATCACTGTCTACAACTCTAACAAGGGTAGTGCCGCTCCTAAATGGGAGGAGAGTCAGGCTGCTTACTTCCCTGCTGGCGCTGTAGCTGGTGAGGGACGCTTCAAGGGCGGTGAGCCAGGTATCAAGTATATCGTCAATGCTCCTGAGGACAAGCGCTTCACCGACATTGACGGCAAACGTAGCGACATTGGTGTGCTGAAAGATGGTAAGCTGATGAATACCCATACCTTCATCCGTTACTATGCTGACGAGGACTTCAACTGGAACGTGAACAAGGCTGAGCGTACAGGTAACTACTACACCTTGTATCCCCACAACCGTAGCGTGGCTATCTCTAAGTGGCGTGACGGATCGCGTAATGGCTATAACTCACAGTTTGGTTGCCGTGATGCCATCACTGCCCGTTCTGCTGAGGACGTGCTGATGATTGCTGAGGCTTATATCCGTCAGGGCGAGGGTCACTATGCAGATGCTATCACCTATCTGAACATGCTCCGCGACCGTGCTGGATACTACGAGGGTGAGGATCGTTCTAAGAGCCCCGATGGTGGTCAGGCTTATCTGAATAACCCATTGGGTAACGGTGTGGCAAATACCGATGGTGTCATCTATACCGACGCTAACACCTATTACGAGTCGAACAACATCGAAGAGACCACTGCTGAGACCAAGAGCGTGATGCACCTGAACAGTGTCGATGATATCTACAACATGCCTAACGAGCAGCGTATCTATCAGGCACTGAAATGCAACTCGAATGCAGAGAAGATGATGTGCTTCCTGCTCGACGAGCGCAGCCGTGAGCTGATCGGCGAGGGTCATCGCTACGAGGATCTCGTACGTACCCGTACACTGGATGCTCGCTGGCATGCTTTCAACGACGGTGCAGGTCAGGGTATTGGTAACTTCGATGCTTCGAAGCACTACCTCCGTCCTATTCCACAGTCATTCCTCGATGGTATCACCAACGAGAGTGGTGCTAAGCTGTCTGATGAAGAAAAGGCTGCTATGCAGAATCCTGGCTATTAATTCGCTGACTGATTCATACAAATCATTATAAGTTAGTATGCGTTAGGCCCCGCACCCTGTTCATTCAGGATGCGGGGTTGTATTTTTTCCCAATTTTTCTTTGTAAGTATCTTTTTTTTTCCTACCTTTGCAGCCATATTTAAATAGATATCTATAATATGAAGAGATTGATGTTACTGGCTGTGATGCTTTGTGCGACGATGCAGATCATGGCTCATACAGACGTTAACGAGCGTCCGAAACTCGTGGTTGGAATCGTGGTAGACCAGATGCGATGGGACTATTTGTCGCGTTATTATGACCAGTATAGTAAAGACGGTCTTCGCCGTCTGATGGACGATGGGTATTCGTGTGACAACTGCTTGATTAACTATTTACCCACGGTAACAGCCATCGGCCACACATCAGTCTATACGGGTGCGTCTCCTGCTTTCCATGGTATATGCGGCAATGACTTTATGATTGACGGGCAGAAGGTATATTGCACGCAAGACGACAGCGTGGATCCTGTGGGCACCGATAACAGGAAGAAGGGCTGCATGTCGCCGCGTAATCTGCTGGCCTCGACCATTGGCGACCAGATCAGAATGCATACAGATTTTGAGGCGAAAGTGATTGGTGTGTCGTATAAGGACCGTGCAGCTATCCTGCCTGCAGGTCGCAGTGCGAATGCTGCCTACTGGCTCGATACCCATAATGGGCAGTTTATCACCAGTACTTATTATATGAATGAACTGCCTCAGTGGGCAAAAGAATATAACAAGGTGTTGAAGAAGAACAAAGAGCTGCAGAAGGTGGGTAGCAAGGTTGGACTCTATCCGCTCTGTGGTCACATCACCACCGACATGGCCATAGCTGCACTGAAAGGCGAAAATCTGGGTAAGGGCAAAACCACTGACATGCTCTGTGTCAGCTATTCACAGACTGATGTGATCGGCCATGAGTGGAGTACGCGTGGAGAACATACCGATGAGGCTTATTTGGAACTCGATAAGGACATCGCACGTCTGCTGAAAGCACTCGACGAGCAGGTGGGTGAGGGTAACTATCTGGCTTTCCTGACAGCCGATCATGGTGCAGCGCATAATTTCCAGTGGATGCAGGATCACGGACTGAACGGTGGTGCCTGGAAGGTGTTGGATGAGTATGCACCGAAGCTGGATCAGTATCTGAAGGAGCAGCTGGGTGAGGCCGCCAGCCTGAAGGTGGTCGCGATGGTTAATTCATATCGCATCTTCCTCGACCATGCATATATTGCCCAGCAGGGGCTGGACATAGAGAAGGTGAAAGAGGCTATCGTGAAGTTTGTCAGGACGGCACCTCACGTGGTGTTTGCTGCCGACTTTGAGAAGATACAGATCTCAAGTCTGCCTGATCTGTTACGCTACAGGGCACTGATGGGTTATCATCCGCGTCGTTCTGGTGATATCCTGCTGATTTTAGAGCCAGGCTGGTATGAGTTTGGCAAGAGTTCATCACCTGTAGGTACGACTCACGGTGAGTGGAACCCCTATGATGCTCATATCCCCTTGTTGTTCTATGGTTGGAAGGTGGAGCATGGCAGCACCAGCCGCGAGGTGCATATTACGGATATTGCACCAACCATCACGCAGATGCTGCACATTCAGCAGCCTAACGCCTGTGTGGGCGAGGCCATCAGTGAAGTCGTTAAATAGCAACTTCTATTTCAGAAACTTATTGACCGCCTTATCAGGACCTAGGTAGAAACCAGGTTCTGAAGGTTGGTTGTAGCCTACATTCTGGGCTGCGGTTGACAGCCTGTAGGGAATGTCCTCCATCAGACAGTTGATACGGTAGTCTGTGGGGATGGGTGTTATGAAGATACGGAGCTCATCGGAGTTGGGTGTGCGGGCTATGACTTCTTCGCGCCAGTCGCCCAAAATGTCAGCCGCGAGACAGGGGTTAGACTTAGTGCCATTGTTGAAGACAATCCCGTCGAAGTGCTTGACATCGACAATGGTCTTCTGCTGCCAGTTGTATTTTGAAACAGTCTCATGATCGAGTAGTTCCCGCAGGAGATCACCATCCCACCAGATGCCGAAATTCACGGAGAGATAACGGTCGCCCAATTTGAGGTGCTGCTGGTGCTGTGGATCGTCAGGGTCCATGGCTTTGTAGAGCATCTCGCCCTTGATATTGCGGATGCCGTGACTGTCGGTGCTCCACATTTCCACCCCAGGATTCTCAGGGTCGATATCAGCAGCCATGGCACGTCCTACATCACTCTTTGATGGCAATTGGAAGATAATCTCCCCCGTCTTGGCTTTGCGGAAGTCAGAACCGTCGCGTCTGTTCTCATGACAGTCCCACACCTGCAGCTCATCTGTCGTGGGGTCGAAGGCCATGAGATGGATGGCATCACCATGCCCCATCCCAGTGTTGTATAGTCCAATGCCGTCGTTGTCGACAGCCATCGAGCCGTATGTGATTTCATCGCAGCCGTCGCCGTCTACATCGGCAACTCGGAGGTTGTGATTACCTTGTCCGGCATAGGTGCTATGGGGCTTACCGTCCTTACCAGTGCCAGGGGCGTCCGTGTCGAATACCCAGTGTTGCTTCAATTCACGACCGTCCCAGTCCCATGCAGCAAGGACGGTACGTGTGTAATAGCCTCGACAGAAAATGGCTGAGGCGTGTTGGCCATCAAGATAACCTACAGCAGCAAGCATGCGGTCAGAGCGGTTGGCATAGTCGTCGCCCCAGTCCTTCAGGTTCCCACGCTCAGGAATATAAGGCTTGGTATCCATAGCTTTGCCAGTAAGACCATTGAAAACGGTGATATATTCAGCTCCTGTGAGAATTCGACCAGTCTTGGGGCGTCCCTGCTTGTTATACTTTGACCATTCGCGCTCTGGTGTCGGATTCTGGGCGTTCTCAGGTGCACGATGACGGTAATCTGCCAGACTGTCGCCTATGATCTGTCCCAATCCGTCGCGCGTTCCGTCAGAGGTCTTCACAATAAACTCTGCCTTCCCGTCACCATCCAGATCATAGGCGATAAAGGGCACGTAGTGGGCTCCAGAGCGGATGTTGATACCCATGTCTATACGCCACAGGCGCGTTCCGTCAAGACGGTAGCAGTCGAAGAGGGTAGGACCAGTATAACCATCGTGGGCATTATCATGGGCATTGGAGGGATCCCATTTCAGAATGATCTCATACTGTCCGTCGCCGTCGACATCGGCCACAGAGGCATCGTTGGCACTATAGGAGAAAGCCTCGCCGTCAGGCGTCTGTCCATCGGCCGGCTTTTGCAACTTCACAGGGATAAAGCCCTCAGGGCTGTTGGCCTTCAGCAAGTATGAACCGTTCTTTCCGCCACCGCGAACCTCATAGATGGCATCTGTTTGGAGAGGCTGTTCGTCGATGAAGAAAGTGCCGCTCTTGGTGAGCGGTAGCTGGTTCAGCTTTATACCATTACGGTAGAGGTCGAAGGCCTCGGCGGTCTCGTCGGAGGCGAGGGTACGCCAGCTGACGATTACTTTGCCGTTGTCACGGATGGCAACGACGCCGCGGTTTAGGTTCTCATGCTTTAGTTTCGAGAAATCGTAGTTCGGTTGCCCGTTGCTACTCAGTGCCAGACTCCATAACAGGGATAGTAATAGTTTTATTTTCATTGTCACAGTTGTATTGGTTTCGTTTTTTTGTTGGCAAATATACGAAAAATCCATTATTGTAGCAAGCCTTGTTGATTAATTTGTCAAAGATTATAGGTAGATTATCAAAAATTGGGGATGATTTCCACTTGTTATATATAACTTTGCACCCAAACAATGAATAACAAAATGAAGAAATCGGTTCTAACGGTATTATTGATGGGCTTGTTGGCCTTGCAGGCAGTTGCTAATGTATATAATGTACGCGACTATGGTGCAAAGGGTGACGGCAAGGTGCTTGATCATATAGCCATCAATGCGGCTATCGATGCTGCCACTACTGCAGGTGGGGGACAAGTAGTGCTACCTGTAGGTACTTACCTATGTGGCAGTATTCGTCTGAAGAGTAATGTGGAACTCCACCTGATGGCTGGAGCGAAGATCTTGGCTGCTCCTGCTGAGATGAAAGTCTACGACGAGAGTGAAGTGTTTGGTGCCCCTGAGTATCAGGATGGCGGGCACACCTATTTCCACAACTCACTCATCTGGGCGGAAGGCCAGCAGAATATCTCCATTACGGGACGTGGCATGATTGACGGCGAAGGTTTGACGAGACATGATACTGAGAAGGCAGGTAATGTGCTTGGAGGCAGCATCGGCACAGGCGACAAAGCCATTGCCCTGAAGTTGTGTCGTAACGTGCTGATACGCGACATCACTATTTTCCGTGGCGGTCACTTCGCCATCATCGCGACGGGTTGTGACATCGGCACCATCGACAATGTGACTATCGATACCAACCGCGACGGTATCGACATCGACTGTTGTAAATATTTCACCGTAAGTAATACAAAGGTGAACACACCCTTCGACGACGGAATCGTGCTGAAGAGTTCGTATGCCCTGAAGCAACCTGTGCTTTGCGAGCATATCCTGATTACAAACTGTATCGTGGCGGGCTATAAACTTGGTACCTTCCTTGACGGGACCTATGTGCCAGAGAAGGTGAACTGGGCTTGTGGTCGTATCAAACTCGGCACCGAGTCGAACGGTGGCTACAGGAACATCACAATCTCAAACTGCACCTGCATGTGGAGCAGCGGACTTGCATTCGAGGAGGTAGACCAGGGCAAGATGGAGAATGTCGTGGTGGACAATATCTCAATGAGTCATGTACACCACTATCCCATCTACATAACGACGGGTTGCCGTAACCGTGGACCGAAGGAACGTACCGAAGTCTCATCAGCACGGGATATATATATAAATAATGTGGTAGCTGATGACTGCGATTCGCTGGCTGGCATCATCGTTACGGGTATGGAGGGAATGCCGATCAAGAACGTATCCTTGAGTAATATCCGTATCCAATACAGGGGTGGGGGAAAGAAGGTGGACAAGCCCTACCGCGAACAAGGTACAAATTATCCCGAACCGCGCTGGGCTGGGCCGACACCTGCCTATGGACTCTTTGCCCGTCATGTCGATGGCCTGCGCCTTCGTAACGTGAAGTTTGAACTGATGCGCCCTGACGAGCGTCCTGATATCATCCTTGAGGATGTGATTAACGAAGACTTGGAACGATAAAAAATATAGATTTCACAGATGAAAAAGTGCTTAATCCTTTGGGTTTTTGTGTCTTTGTGTATTGTCGGTTCACAGGCACAGGTGATTGATACATTGATGAACAAGGCAAGCGAGAAACCGTTCTACTTCTCCGTGCCCGTAGAGGATGGTAACTATAAAGTGACTGTCACTCTGGGCAACAAGAAGAAGGCTGCCCAGACGGTGGTGCGGGCCGAGTCGCGCCGCCTGATGGTGGAGAACAGTGTGACGAAGAAGGGCAAATTTGAGACATATAGTTTTATCGTCAATAAACGCTCGCAGGAGATACCTGGTGGCGGGAAGGTCAGTCTGAAGCCCCGCGAGCTCGACTATCTGAACTGGGACGGGCTGCTGACACTCGAATTCAATGGCCCAGCACCGGCTGTACAGCGCATCCGGATTGAGCCTGACACAACGGCCACGACTATCTTCCTTTGTGGAAACTCGACGGTGGTGGATCAAGAACTGGAACCGTGGGCCTCATGGGGGCAAATGATTCCACGTTGGTTTACCGACAAGGTGGCGATCTCGAATCATGCCGAGAGTGGTCTGACTGTCCGTACTTTTCTCGACGGACACCGTTTAGACAAGGTGCTGTCGATGCTGAAGAAAGGTGACTATGTTGTCTGCGAGTTCGGTCATAATGACCAGAAGGAGAAACGTCCAGGCGATGGTGCCTGGTATCATTTTGCCCACGGTCTGAAGACTTTTATCGACCGGGTACGTTCTGCCCACGGTCATATCATCTTCATCACCCCGACGCAGCGCCGCAGTTTCGATGAGGCTACGCATACCAAAATTCTGGAGACCCATCTTGACTACCCCGATGCCATGCGTTCGGTGGCCAAGCGTGAGGATGTTCCCGTGATAGAGCTGCACGATATGACGCGTGTTTTCTTTGAGACCCTTGGCTTTGAGGGCAGCAAGCGGGCTTTAGTGCACTATCCTGCCAATACCTTCGCCGGACAAGACAAGCCGTTGGCCGATAATACCCACTTCAATCCCTATGGTGCCTATGAGGTGGCTAAGATGGTGGTGATGGGGATGAAGCAACTGCAGCTACCTTTTATCAGCGAATTGAAGCCGGAATGGCGGGACTTCGATGTCACTCGTCCTGACGATCCGGATACTTTTGTGTGGTATCAGGCACAGAAGCAAGATGCCACTAAGCCCGATGGAAACTGAAGAGAAGCAAAGAACAAAAAATGTATAATGATAAAATTGAAAGATTTATGAAAAGATTTGCATTTAAGATGTACCTGAAACCGGGGTGTGAGAAAGAGTACGAGAAGCGTCATGCTGCCATCTGGCCTGAGCTTGTGAAAATGATCAAGGACGGAGGCGTAAGCAATTACAGCATTTATTGGGACAAGGATACTAATATCCTCTTCGGCTATCAGGAGTGCGAGGGTGAGGGTAATTCCCAGGATACAGAGAACGTAGATCCTATCACCCAGAAGTGGTGGGATATGATGGCCGACATCATGGAGGTGAATCCCGATAATTCGCCTGTCACAATCCCCATTCAGGAAGTGTTTCATCTGGATTAAAGATTGACCTATCTTATTTTTAATGGATTAATCTGATTTTTCTTTGTGAAAATGAAGATTAATCCGTTTTCTTTTTGTATCTTTGCAGCCCAAAAGCAATTGTTATAACGTTATAAGAAAATAGAAATGGCTGAAACTAAGAAGATTAAGACCGCTTTGGTGTCGGTATTCCACAAGGACGGACTTGACGAACTCCTCAAGAAACTGAATGAGGAAGGTGTGAAGTTTTTGTCAACAGGTGGTACGCAGAAATTTATCGAGTCATTAGGCTACGAGTGCCAGAAGGTGGAGGATGTAACCACTTATCCTTCTATCCTCGGTGGTCGTGTGAAGACACTGCATCCGAAGGTGTTCGGAGGAATTCTTGGCCGTCGTGAGAACGAAGGCGACATTGAGCAGATGAAGCAGTATGAGATTCCTGAGATTGATTTGGTAATCGTAGACCTTTATCCATTTGAACAGACTGTGGCAAGTGGTGCTTCTGAGGAGGATATCATCGAGAAGATTGATATCGGTGGTATCTCACTGATCCGTGCTGGTGCCAAGAACTTCAAAGATGTAGTGATCGTGCCGAGCAAGGCTGAATACGGCGTGCTGTTGAATATCCTGAACGAAAAGGGTGCTCAGACTGATATCGAGGATCGCCGTATGTTTGCTACTCGTGCCTTTGGCGTGAGCTCGCACTATGATACAGCCATCCATACATGGTTTGAAAAATAAGAAGGTATAAAAGAAAAAGGCAAAAGGATTATATGGGATTTTTCAGTTTTGTACAAGAGATAGCAATGGACCTGGGAACGGCCAATACGATTATTATCAGCGATGATAAGATTGTGGTCGACGAACCCTCAGTCGTTGCTTTGGACCGTCGTACCGACAAGATGATTGCAGTTGGTAGCGATGCTAAGATGATGTATGAGAAGACGCACGACAATATTCGTACCGTTCGTCCTTTGCGTGATGGCGTGATTGCCGACTTCTCTGCCTGCGAGCAGATGATTCGCGGTCTGATTAAGATGGTTCACTCTGGCAGCCGTCTGTTCTCGCCCTCACTGCGTATGGTGATTGGCGTGCCCTCTGGTTCTACTGAGGTTGAACTGCGTGCCGTACGTGACTCTGCGGAGCATGCTGATGGCCGTGATGTGTATCTGATCTTCGAACCAATGGCTGCTGCTATTGGTATTGGTATCGATGTTGAGGCTCCCGAGGGTAATATGATTGTTGATATCGGTGGTGGTTCTACCGAGATTGCAGTGATTTCGCTGGGTGGTATCGTGGCCAATAACTCCATCCGTACAGCTGGCGACGACCTGACGGCAGATATCCAGGAGTATATGTATCGTCAGCACAACGTAAAGGTCAGCGAGCGAATGGCTGAGCGTATCAAGATCAATGTGGGTTCTGCCCTCACTGATTTGGGCGAGGAGGCTCCCGAGGATTTTATTGTTCATGGTCCTAACCGTATTACGGCATTGCCAATGGAGGTGCCCGTATGCTATCAGGAGATTGCTCATTGTCTTGATAAGACTGTCTCAAAGATTGAGAACGCTGTGCTCTCTGCCCTCGAGAATACACCTCCAGAACTCTATGCAGATATCGTAAAGAATGGAATTTATCTGGCTGGTGGTGGTGCCCTCCTGCGTGGTCTTGACAAGCGTCTTACGGATAAGATGCATATTCAGTTCCATGTGCCTGAGGATCCCCTCCACAGTGTTGCAAAGGGCGCAGGTATAGCGCTGAAGAATATTGATCGTTTTAACTTCTTGATGAGGTAAAAACATATAGGGAATGCGCAACCTGCTGGATTTCCTGCAAAAGTATCATCACTGGCTAATTTTCATATTGTTGGAAGTTGTCAGTGGTGTTCTGTTGTTTAAGTACAACAGTTACCAGAATAGTGTATTCTTCTCGTCGGCTAATACTGTTATAGGGAAGATCTACCAGTGGGAAAGCAATGTGTTTTCATTCTTCAACTATGGCCGGATGAACGAGGAGCTCACGCTTCGTAACTTTTATCTGGAACGACAGGTTGACCAGTTGCGCCGTCTGTATGACGATCTGACAAGGGATACCACAGCACTTGAGCGTACTGGGCTGGAGTTTCTCAGTCAGTACGAGGTGATTCCCGCAAAGGTGGTCGACAATTCTGTTCACAAGATGGAGAACCTGATGACCATTGACAAAGGTCGTGCCGACGGTGTGGAGCCCGATATGGGAGTGGCTTGTGGCAATGGTGTCGTGGGTGTTGTTTATCTGGTAAGCGATCATTATGCGGTAGTCATTCCTGTGCTCAATGCTTCTTCGTCACGCATCAGCTGTGCCATCCGTGGACGAGGCTACTTTGGCTATCTGCGCTGGTATGGCGAAGATCCTGCTGTAGCCTATGTCGAGGATGTGCCTCGTCATGCGCGTTTCAAGTTGGGTGATTGGATTGTCACCAGTGGTTTCTCCTCCATCTTCCCTTCAGGGGTAATGGTGGGTCAGATAGAGCAAGCTTATAACTCGCGCGACGGATTGTCGTATAAGTTGAAGGTACGCTTGAGTACGGATTTCAGCTGTGTGCGCGATGTATGTGTCATCAGCGATAAGGGAATTGCAGAGCGAGCAGCATTGCAGAAGGCTGCAGCGGATTCATTGATTTTCAAACAACAGAACAGATAACGATATGACGACTGAGTGGATGATCCGTCTGGCACAGTGTGTGGTGCTTGTGTTGGTTCAGGTGTTGTTCCTGAATCATATTCACCTCTTTGGCCTGGCTATTCCTTTGCTCTATATCTATATCGCTATCACTTTCCGTCGTGGTACCCCCAAGTGGGCAGCTATGCTTACCAGTTTTTTTCTTGGTCTGGTTATTGATTCCTTTTCAGGTACACCTGGCCTGGCAGCTGGTTCGCTGACGCTTATTGCCATGGTGCAGCCCTATTTGCTGGAACTGTTTGTTCCACGCGACTCTGCCGATAATATGGAGGTGTCGATCTCGTCGCTTGGATTCTCTAAGTACGTCCTGTTCTCGGGTTCACTTGTGCTTCTCTATTGTCTGGTGTTCTTCGGTCTCGAGTCGTTCAGTTTCTTCAATGTGTTATTGTGGTTAGGTCATACAGCGGCTAGTGCAGTGCTGACGTTGTTGGTTATTATGGCCATAGAAAGTGTTCGCTCAAGGTGAAGGATTCCAATCTTGAATATCGGCATTATGTGATAGGTGGGGTGGCTGTCTTGATAGTGGTCGTCTACATTATCCGTCTGTTCACACTCCAGATTACGAGTGATGACTACAAGAAGAGTGCCGACTCCAACGCCTTCCTTAAAAAGATAGAATATCCTGCCCGCGGTGCTATCCTCGATCGTCACGGGAAGTTGATGGTCTATAATCAACCTTCTTACGATATCATGGTGGTGATGAACGAGATCAAGGGGCGTCTCGATACCCTTGAGTTCTGTCATGCTTTGGGCATTTCACATGAGGAGTTCGACAAGCGTATGGCTGCAATAAAGGATCGTAACCGTAATCCTGGCTATTCGCGTTTTACGGAACAGGTATTCCTGAGTCAACTCTCAGACAAGGATTTTAGCATGTTCCAAGAGAAGATGTTCCGTTTCCCCGGTTTCTATGTCCAGAAGCGTACTGTTCGCCAATATCAGTACCCTGTAGCAGCTCATGTGTTGGGCGATGTAGCAGAGGTGTCGCCATCTGATATTGAGGAGGATGATTATTACCAGCCAGGCGACTATATTGGCAAGTTGGGGGTTGAGCGTTCCTACGAGAAGGAACTGCGTGGTGTGAAAGGCATTCAGATCCTGTTGCGCGATGCCCATGGTCGTGTGCAGGGACGCTATCGTAACGGGGAACTCGATCAACGGGCACAGCCGGGAAAGAACCTGACCCTTGGCATTGATCTCGAACTGCAGAAACTGGGTGAGCGTCTGCTTGAAGGTAAGATTGGTAGTATCGTGGCTATCGAACCTTCTACAGGCGAGGTGCTCTGCATGGTGTCGTCGCCTTCTTATGACCCTCGTCTGATGGTTGGTCGTCAACGCTCGAAGAATCATCGTGTTCTCTCGCAGGATGTCTGGAAACCCTTGCTCAATCGCAGTATCATGGGACTTTATCCTCCAGGATCCACGTTTAAGACCTCCCAAGGCCTTACTTTCCTTTCTGAGGGTATTATCACTCCAGCCACCCAATATCCTTGTGCCCACGGTTTCAATTTCAGAGGTCTCCATGTTGGTTGTCACGGACATGCAGCTCCATTACCATTGGTACCAGCATTGAGTACCTCGTGCAATGGCTTCTTCTGTTGGGGGCTTTATCACATGCTAAATCAGAACATCACGAAATACGGCAGTGTACAGAAGGCTATGGATACATGGCGTGACTATATGGTGTCGATGGGCTTTGGCTACAAACTGGGCATTGATCTCCCAGGAGAGAAGCGTGGCTTGATACCCAACTCGCAGTTCTACGATAAGGCCTACAAGGGTTCGTGGAACGGCTTGACAGTCATCTCTATTTCTATCGGACAGGGTGAGGTGCTGCTCACTCCCTTGCAGATAGCCAATCTTGGTGCAACAATTGCTAACCGTGGCTATTATTACGTGCCTCATGTGGTGCGGAAAGTGCAAGGGGAACCTATCGACACAGCATTTACTCGCCGTCACTATACTAAGGCGGAGCGCACTGCTTATGACTATGTTGTGCAGGGCATGCGTTCTTCAGCACTCGGTGGCACGTGTCACGAGTTGGCCAGATACGATTTCGAGGCCTGTGGTAAGACGGGTACAGCCCAGAACCGAGGCCACGACCATTCTGTCTTCATGGGTTTTGCACCTATGAATAATCCCCAGATAGCCGTTGCCGTGTATGTGGAGAACGGAGGGTGGGGTGCCACCTATGGTGTGCCTATCGGTGGCCTACTTATGGAACAGTATATCAAGGGAAAGCTCTCTGAAGCCTCTTTGGCCAAAGCACAGAGCATTCAGGAACGACGCATCGCTTATGGTACGACAGACAGGTAAGGAAAAAGGCGTTTTACGCTCGCTCGACTGGTGGACAATAGGTATCTACTTGGTGCTACTCGTTTTTGGATGGGTCAGCGTCTGTGGTGCAAGCTATGATTACGGCGATACTGATATCTTCAGTCTGAGTACCCGCTCTGGTATGCAGATTGTATGGATAGGTACTTCGATCGTACTAGGACTTGTGCTCCTGTTGCTTGATGATCGTTACTATGATATGTTCGCCTTTATCATCTTTGGCGTGATGCTCCTATTGCTTTTCGGCACAATCTTCAATCCACATACTATCAAGGGTTCTCGCTCATGGCTCGTATTGGGTCCTGTGCGTGTTCAGCCTGCCGAGTTTGCAAAGTTTGCCACTGCTTTGGCGCTGGCAAAGTTCATGAGTATCTATGGCTTCAGTTTACAGAAGTGGAAGGACGCTGCCTTCACACTGGCTATTATTCTTGTGCCGATGTTTTTTATCATCATGCAACGCGAGACGGGCTCGGCACTTGTGTACCTGTCCTTCTTTCTGATGCTTTATCGTGAGGGTATGCCTGGCAGCATTCTCTTTGCGGGTGTGGCTATGGTGTTGTATTTTGTGGTGGGTATCCGTTTTGCCGATGTGATGCTTTTTTATACACCTACGTCGGTGGGTACGCTTGTCGTGCTCATTTTCATCCAATTGTTCACGGTGGCACTGATCTTTGTCTATTGCCGTGATCGTCGCGAGGCTTTGCGCCTGCTGGGTATCAGTATGGGCATCATGCTGCTTTCATTGCTGTTCTCGCTCTACGTCATTCCGTTCGACATCTCTTATATTGAAACGGTCGTGTGCGTCTTGCTGATTCTCTATCTCGTATGGCGCTTCCTGATGACGCGCTACCGCGATTATCTCTGGATTGCCATTTTCTCATTGGGTTCGTTGCTTTTCTTTAATCTGGCTGATTATGGTCTTAACCATGTACTCGAACCTCACCAGCGTGTGCGTATCAATGTGTTGCTGGGTCTCGAGGAGGATCTCAAGGGAGCGGGTTATAATGTCCATCAGAGTGAGATTGCCATCGGGTCAGGTGGCCTTGAGGGTAAGGGCTTCCTGAATGGCACACAGACGAAGCTCAAGTTCGTTCCAGAGCAGGATACTGATTTTATCTTCTGCACGGTTGGCGAAGAGGAGGGCTTTGTCGGTTCTGCTGGTGTGTTAGTGTTGTTCCTGGCATTGATCCTGCGACTGATCTATCTGTCTGAGCGTCAGCCTTATCGTTTCGGACGTGTCTATGGCTATTGTGTGCTCAGCATCTTCTTATTCCACGTGTTTATCAATGTGGGCATGGTACTGGGGCTGACACCTGTCATCGGCATCCCGTTGCCATTTTTTAGCTATGGTGGTTCGTCGCTTTGGGGTTTCACCATTCTGCTTTTCATCTTCCTGCGCATCGATGCTAGCAGGAATATGGTGCGCCAATAAATCCCCCTTCCTATTTTTTGATGAGTATCATGCCGATGTCTACGACACCTGGCAGTATCTCACGCTTCATATTGTGAGCCATGCTGATATGTAGTGAGTCGCCCTCCTCAAGTTCCAGATCGCCAAAGTCGAAGGTATATTGTTGCAGACTCAATCCCTTCCCCTTGGGATTGCCACCTTGGTCTATGACACTGAACTTGTGCCGACTGCTATGCAATATACCCTTGGGTTGTACCCGGATTTCTATTTCCATCGATAGCGCCAGAAAGGGGAAGTCGTCTGAAAGCCTTAGTCCCAGTTTTTCTTGGTAGGTGCCTGCTGTCTTCACAGGTGGCACGTCGAAGGTGATGGTATCAGTCTTTTCCCATGTTGTATCATCAATATGCTCGTAGTTAGCATATACCGTCTGCTGACGGCTGCATGAAGTCATACCCCATACAGCCGTCAATAGAAGTGTGCCGATAATGCCTTTCAGATTATTCCGAAGCATGACCTTTGTCTCTATGGTTGTCCTGATGGTTATTGCTGGGCTTTTTCTTCTTTTTCTTTTTCTTCGCCTTGTCGAATCGGCTGATATCGCCTCCGGCGAGGTCCACATGCTTTGTCTCTGTCTTTTTGGCTCCGTTTTCGTCCAGCGTAAGGGGCTTCTCGCCTTTGCGGTTCATCTCAATGATTTCCTTGGCACGCTCTGCAGTGATGGTCTCAAGGTTGGCAGCCAGGTTCTTGTCTGTTGAGTAGGTCACGAGGCCTGCCAGAATATCGCTCTTGAAGAGATAGTAGTCGGCATCTTGTGTCTGTAGAATGATGTCCTTACCAGGCAGGTGCTTGCCTGCCTCCACGTAGTTGTCTACCTCGTAGTTCAGACAGCACTTCAACTTAGCGCACATACCTGCCAGTTTCTGGGGATTCAGCGAGATGTCTTGGAATCGGGCTGCATTCGTGCTCACACTCGAGAAGTTCTTCATCCAGGTGGCACAGCAGAGTTCACGTCCACAGGGACCTGTACCACCGATTCGCCCTGCTTCCTGACGCGCACCGATCTGCTTCATCTCGATTCGTACGTGGAAGGCTGCAGCCAGGTCCTTGATCAGCTGACGGAAGTCCACACGTTCGTCGGCGATATAGTAGAAGATGGCTTTGTTGCCGTCGCCCTGATATTCCACGTCACCGATCTTCATGTCCAGCCCCAGACCCTTGGCTATTTTTCGACTCTCAATCATTGTGCTGTGCTCGCGTGCTTTGGCCTCGCGGCACTTCTGCAAGTCGGTCTCACGGGCGATGCGGTAGATACGCTTGATGTCATCTGCCGATTTCAGGTTGGCCTTCTTGACTTGCAGGTTGACGAGTCTGCCTGTTAATGTCACGATGCCGATATCATGCCCCGGACTGGCCTCCACAGCCACGATGTCTCCTTTTTTCAGCTCCAGGTTATTCACGTTGTGGTAATAGCCCTTACGGGTGTGCTTGAACTGCACTTCCACAAGGTCTGTGGTCTCAAGGTTCCCCGGTACATCAGCCAGCCAGTCGTAGGTATTCAACTGTCTGTCCTGTCGTCCTACGGCCTGATGACAGAGTCCTCTGTCACAGCCCACCTTTACGATATGTTCTTTTGTTTTCTCCATAAAATCTTTATTTATTAGGTATACTAGGTGTTCCTAGGTTTGCCTATGTTTTCTGTAAAAGCAGTACGATCATTTGCAGAGCAAAGTCGTAGAACACAATCTTCGCGTTGGCGTTCTGCCCGATGTCGCGGATGGCGAGATTTGCCAGATCGGTAATGGGCAGTATATTCTTCTCGTTGACGAACCTTGCGAAGTTCTTGGCAAAGTTCTCCTCTTCCTGGGTCATGTAGCAGAGTTCCTCCTGCATGAAGTTGTACATAAAGTTCTCCCTTGTCATGCGCAGGAAGTAGGTCAGCCATCGCTTCTGTTTCTCTCGTCCCATGGCACTCATCTGCTCGCTCCACTTGCGCAGGTCTTTCAATTTACGCTGATAGGCCAGTCTCATAAGTGTCTTATACATATCGAGGAACAGCTCGTTTTCCGAGCCCACCTGCAGTTCTTCCAAAGCTTTCAGCCAGTTGCCGTTAGCCAGTCGACTGATACGTCTGGCAGAATCCTCGTCGATACCTCTGCGCTCAATCAGAGCCTGTCGGATGTCCTCGTTGTCGGTCTTCCTTATATCAATGCGCTGAACTCGACTGCGGATGGTTTCCAACAGTTTGTCGGGCTCCTCACTCACCATGATGAAAACGGTCTGCTGTGGAGGCTCTTCGATCAGTTTAAGCAGCTTATTGGCACAAGCGATGTTCATGCGTTCGGGCAGCCAGACATAGCTTATCTTGTAGCCGCCCTGACTTGACTTCAGACTTAGTTTCCTGACCAGCTCATCACTCTCTCCGGCAGTGATGATGGCTTGTTGGTTCTCGCCTTCCATCATCTGCATCCACTCATCCATCGTGAAGTAGGGCGTGTCGGTGATGAGCTGGTGCCACTCCTTGGCAAAGTCGTCGCTCACGGGCATGTGCTCGCTGCCCATCGATGGCAGTTTGATGGTGGGGTAGGTGAAGTGCAGGTCAGGGTGCTCCAGTTTCTGAAGCATGGCCTTCGCACCAGGCGTACCATTGTCGAGCAGTGTGCATGCCAGCGCCAGCGCCAATGCCTTCTTGCCACTGCCCTGAGGTCCACAGAGCATCAGCGCATGCGGCAGATGGTCTTCTTTTACCATCTGCATCAGCCGTTCCTTTGCCTCCTGCTGTCCAATTACCTCGTCGAACCCCATAGAATGATTATCTTTTCGCTCCTCACTCCTCACTCCTCACTTCTCACTCCTCAGTCTTTTCACCACTTCCACAACTGAATCCACTGCGGATACTGTATAAAAATGGATATTGTTGACCCCGTGCTGGTAGAGCTCCTTACACTGTGCTGTGGTCCATTCGATACCCAGTTGACGGGCATCTTCATCAGTCTTGCACTTCACGACCTCTCTGGCCAACGGCTCTGGAATGTCGCAGTGGAAGGTCTTTGGCACTACCGTCAACTGTGTCAGTTTGGCAAAAGGCTTGATGCCTGGAATGATAGGAATGGTGATGCCCATCGCACGGGCTTTCTCCACAAACTGGAAATACTTCTCGTTGTCGTAGAACA
>CAMHAM010000036.1 GCA_946183415.1 uncultured Prevotella sp. | reverse complement strand
AAGATCTGTTGACGATTTACGCCTCTGAGCATCACATGGTAGATGCCGCTTTGACTTGATAGTCTGGGTTGTCGTGTCATTTCTTAGCTAAATTTAAGTTTTTATTCGGTTGCAAAGTTAAGAAGTTTTTTTTGATACTTCCAAATTTTATCGGGATTTTTTTTACTCTGGGGTCAGGCCCCGAGTTAAAGTATCTTTTGGATACTTAATTCCGGGGCCTGACCCCAGCGCTTAGTTTTGGGGCCTGGCCCCAGAGGAAAGCTGGCGGTAGAACTGGGCGTACCACTCGGCAAAATGGCGGAGACCTTCACGGAGTGTGATCTTGGGAGTGAAACCATAATCGCGCTCTAGGGCTGCTGCATCTGCATAAGTGGTCGGGACATCTCCAGGCTGCATGGGCACTAACTGCTTGTGGGCCTCGAAGTCGAAGTCTTGGGGCAGGACTCCTGCGCGTACCAATTCTTCTTGGAGAATCTGGACGAAATCCAACAGACTTTCAGGCTGACCTCCACCTATATTATATATAGCGTAAGGCGGGACAGGAAGACCGTCTTCACCCTTTTTGCGCTCTGGGGCTCCCTGCATCACGCGCACAATTCCCTCTACGATGTCATCGACATAGGTGAAATCGCGGCGGCAGTTGCCATAGTTGAAGATCTGGATGGTCTCGCCCTTCAACAATTTGTTGGTGAAACCAAAGTAAGCCATATCGGGTCTGCCTGCTGGTCCGTAGACGGTGAAGAAGCGGAGACCAGTGGTGGGGATGTCGTAGAGCTTGGAGTAGCAGTGAGCCATGAGTTCGTTGCTCTTCTTCGTGGCTGCATAGAGGGAAACGGGATTGTCTACACGGTCGTCGGTGCTGAAGGGAACTTTCTTGTTGCCGCCATAAACAGAGGATGAAGAAGCGTAGATTAAATGCTCAACAGGATAATTCCTGCATGCTTCGAGGATATTGTAGAATCCTATGAGGTTTGACTGGATATAAGCATCGGGATTGGTAATTGAATAACGGACACCAGCCTGAGCAGCAAGGTTGACCACGACATCGAAGCGATAGTCTTCAAAGAGTCTTTCGATGGTCTCTTTCGAGGAAATGTCGCCTTTGACAAAATTCCACTTGTTCTTTGGGACAGGCCCCGAAGTCAAGTCGGGACCTGTCCCTTCCGACTTAGTTTTGGGGCCTGACCCCAGGAGGGAGATTTCGTGTAAGCGGTATTCTTTTAAGGTGACATCGTAATAATCGTTCATATTATCGATGCCAATGATGGTTGCGCCTTGTAGATCTTTTAAAAGACGCTTTACCAGGTTTGAACCGATAAAACCGGCACTGCCTGTTACCAGAATTGTCTTGTGGTTTAAATCTATCTTTTGCATATCAATTTGTTATGATGTCTAAATAAAACGGGCGCCATTGTCGGGATGTACCCAAAATACTTGGAATGTTTTCTCGTATTCGGGGAATTGCTCGAGATAGCGTTGGGTGAGTTCTCGCTCGATGTCGGCTTTACGGACAGGATCGACCAGAGAGATGCAAGCACCTTTGAAACCTGCTCCTGAGAAGCGTCCACCATAGACTCCAGGAAGCGAACGCATAATCTCGTAGATGGCAATGAGCTCGGGGGAGCCGCACTCGTAATTGTGAATAGAACTCTCGCAAGAATCAAACGAGAGTTTGCCGAAAAGTTTCAGATTGCCTGTTTCCCAGGCTGTTACGCCCTGGCGCACTCGTCTGTACTCTGAATAGAAATGCTCGGCTCGACGGGCAAACCTTGCAGGCATGGCAATGCGTGTCTTCTCGAAGGTCGTCTTAGGAATATCCCTCAGGAAGGTCTTATCGAAAGTCTTCAGCGGCTGATCGGTATAGGCTAGCATGTTCCAGGCTGCTGTCTTACACTCGTACACCCTCAGGTTGTAGTCTGAGTTTACCAACGAACGGGTCAACCCGCTGAAGAATATGCCAATCTCGAAATCAGGCATGTCGGGATGCCGTTTGATGATGCGCCAGTCGTTAGAGTCGCAATCAAGGAAGAGCAGACCGTCCTTCTTGCCCAAGGCGATACATGCCTGATCGAGCAGGCCGTTGTTCAATCCGATATACTCGCGCTCTGCCTCTGAGGCAATCTTGACAACCTCGAAAGGCTGGAGGGTGATGTCATTTGCCTTGGCAAACGCCATGACATAGGCGATGAGTACTGCTGCAGAGGAACTGAGGCCGCCTACTGGCAGAGAGCCCTGAATCACGCCCGTGATACCATGCTGAAGTTCAAAACGCTTCTTCAGCGCATACTTGGCTCCTCGGGCATAGTCGCCCCAGTGCCTTTCTTTCACCTGTGTCGGTGCTTCGATATCGAAATCAACTACGCCCTCGAATGTCTTTGATTCGAGATGGACATGACCGTCTGTGCGTATGTCAAACCAGAGATCGACGCCTTTATCGATGGCAAAACCTGTAACCAGACCATGCTGATGGTCTACATGAGCGCCCAAGGGACATACCCGATAAGGCGAGAAAATGTGATATTGATAATTATTTTCCATATTTTTCTACGGCTTCGTAATACGTATCCAAACTTCCGATGTCAAAACGACCGGCACTCATGGGCCAGGCGTGCATTGTGGTGTGCTCTACCATGTAGTGGGCCAGATTGCCTGGGGCATCTTTACCACAACCATTCTCTATAGCATTGCGCACAAGGTCGAGGTCGTGCCTTAAGTATATATAGAAAGGTGGCACTGCCCAGTGACTCTTCGGCACCAGAGGCTTCTCTTCCATGCCCAGCACTTTGTTGTTGGCATCAAGCTCGACTACTCCTGTGCGCTGGAGCTTCTCAATCGAGGGCTCCTCGTGGCACATGATGCAGGAAGTGCCTTTCTCGTGAGCGAAATCGACAAACTCCTGGAAACTGAAAAACAGCAGGTTATCCGCTGCAACTACCAGCATGTCATCATTAATCTCCAACTTATCCATCGCAAACAGCAAATCGCACACTGCTCCCAATCTAGTTTCATTCGTCTCCGTCCCATCATCCACAATCGTCACCGTTTTTTTTAACTCTGGGGTCAGGCCCCGAGTTAAAGTATCTTTTGGATACTTAGTTTTGGGGCCTGACCCCAGGAGGAAGTTTTGGAAGATGGGGGCGAATTTGTGATTGGTGATGATGATGTGCTCGTCGATGTCGGGAATCTGATCGATGTCATCGAGCATACGACCTAAGATGGTGCTCTGGCCAATCTTCAAAAGGGGCTTGGGAAAGTTGCGTGTCAACTCTCCCAAGCGCGTGGCATAGCCTGCAGCTATTACGATATTCTTCATTGTCTTATTCGTTTTTGCTGCAAAAATAGTCAATTAATTGGGGAAACAAGAATAAAAGTGTTTTTATTTTGTTTTTTTAGGTTTAGGAATCAATAGGATACTTCGATAACGGGGCGGAGGTAAATGGTGGAATTGTAGCCGTTGCCTGACTTGAACTCATTGCCCTCGTCTTTGAAAATGGTCTGTCCCCAGCGGAGACCATCGTCGTTCATGAAGAGGTAGCCACTAGAGGCGCCATTCCTAACTCTGACCTGAGTGGCATCAGCTGTGAAATAGCTGCACTCAGCAAAAGTAGGGAGCCGCCAGTCACCAATAGCTGCAAAGGGTTTCTCGAGGGAGGCCATGGGGGCTACGAAGGAGGCTATCCAGTCTGCCTCAGGGGCATCAGCTGCTTTTTGGCCTGGGGCGGTGTAGCTGATATGTGTCTTGGCCAGTACGATTGCAGTCTTGTTGGTCTCATTCACGGAAAGCACATAATATCCATCATGCATCTGTCCGGCAACTGGCGCAGAACCCAAAGCGCCATTGTCGGTCTCATCAAAATCGAAACTGATTTCACGAGGTGAGGCTGGCCAAGCCTGTGCTGTGATGGTGGCTGAGAAGGTGCTGGGCTGTGTCTCTGCATAGGTGCCTTCCACGTTCAGTTTCGTATTCGCAGAGATGGCATCATCCACTGTTTTCCGATAGACCGAAACACCTGCGGCTGTCGTGAAGCTGAGGGCGATGGTGGGGGCTGCTGAGGTGGGGAGAGCATAGCGCTGGGGTGAGGCTGACCAGATACCTCCGTCTCCTTTGTTCAGTGACACGACCAAAGTACTCGTCTGGTCAGCATACGTTCCGTTGAGCAGGATGTTGTCACTGACCGGGGAGATGGCTAACTCGACTTTCGTGACTTCGTCGGGTACGTTTTTCGCGGTCACCTGGTCGAGTTGGAATACCTTGCGTTGCATTTCCAAAGCAGCCTCTTCCGTCTCTCCCTCCTCGAGTTCGATGGTGGTACTTCCCATCAAGAGATCACCCATGGATGCTCCTGTCTTCGGATGTATCACACTGGTAGATTCTGCTTCATCGGAGGCTGGGATGGCATAGTTGTCGATGTCGTCACCGCCAATGGCATAGATGGCATAACTACCCGGGGAGAGTGGTAAAGCTGGTACCTGACCATCTGCCCCCATGTCCAGCCGCGTCACACAACTGTTGTCTTTAAATAGAAATAGATACCCAGGGGTGGTGATGTCGCCCTCGCCACGCGTGTTGAACTTAAGTAATGAGAACGTCTGGACTGGCCCCGATGTCTCGTTTACTGTGTTAATTACTTCCTCAGTACATCCACTGAGGGTCAAAATTGCGCCCATACAGGCAAGTTGAAAATGTTTCATAATTTTAGATTTAAAATGAAATATCACCTGCAAAGGTAAGAGAAAATTTGAAATCCACCAAATTTTTAGCGAAAATAATTGTATGTTTGCGTGAATATTCGTAATTTTGCAGCTCAAATGTAAAAGTATTAAGGAAAATGGAAGTTATACAGAGTTTTACTATTGATCATACCCGTCTGAAGCCCGGTATCTATGTGTCGAGGGTAGACAAGGGATTCACAACCTTCGATCTGAGAATCACCGAACCCAACCAGGAGCCTGCCGTAGCTCCTGCTGCTATGCATAGCCTGGAGCATTTGATGGCTACCTGGTTTAGGAATTCTGAGGCGAAGGATGATGTGGTGTATGTCGGACCGATGGGGTGCCTCACGGGCATGTACATTATTATGACGGGCTCTTACACCGTAGAGGACATGCGCCAGTTGACCATCACTTGTCTGGAGTGGATCCTGACGCAGAACGAGGTTCCGGCGACAACACCGGAGACTTGTGGTAACTGTCTGTTGCACGACCTGCCTATGTGTAAATGGGAGAGCCGGAGGTTCCTGGATCGGTTGAAAAACGATTTCCACAGTGAGTACACCAAGCTGCAGATTACCTTGGCTGACGGTAAGGTCTTTGCAGATGCTTAGTCAGTATTTGATAGGTTTATTCTAAAAATTGTTCCTTTTATTTGGAATATTGGAATTTATTCCTTAAATTTGCAGCGGTTTTGGAGATGATTTGGAAATGAAGAATCCGTTTGACAAGATATTAAACTGGTATTTTACAAAGAATTCATTGCCGTATTGGAGCATTCTGCTTATTGACTGCGCCATTATCGTTTGCAGTGGAATGTTGACCTATTGGATTTTCAATAGTGCCGTCATGTTGTTTGAAAATACCTTGAGGGTGCTCAACACGCTCATCTGCTTTGTGCTGTTGAGCATGGTGGGCTTCCGATTGTTCCATACGTATTCGGGCTTCATGCGCTATGCGAGTTTCGTTGATTTGATGCGCGTGGTCTATGGCAATGCCGTGAGTCTGTGTCTGGTGCTGTTGGCACAGTTTGGTATGTCGCAGTTGCCCGGTCACCTGTTCGTGCATTTCAATACGACGAGTATTGTCCTCATCTACCTGATAGCTACCCTCTTTATGTGGGGACTGCGCATCTTTGTGAAGACACTCTACGATGTGGCTTTCTCGAATTCGCGTGCTATCCGTGTGCTTATCTATGGTGCGATGTCGGGTGGTGTAGGACTGGCAAAGAATATCCAAAACCAGCGCCCCAGGCGCTACGTGGTCAAAGGATTCATCACGCATCATAAGAACACGAAGCATCAGCAGATTATGGGTGAACGTGTCTACTCCGTCTTTGACGATCTGGCTGAGATTATCAAGAACAATGATATCGAGGGTGTTCTCGTGGCACCTTATCGCACGAGGGAGTTCCGTCAGAATCAAGATCTTCAGGATGTCATTCTCGGGGCTGGCGCAAAGATCTACATGGCTCAGAATGCCAAGGAACTGGATGAAAATCAAGACCAGAGTGACTCTGGTGTTGCCAGTCAGGTCCAGTTGCAGGAGGTGAGTGTGGAGGATCTGCTGCCTCGTGATGAGATTCGTGTAGACCTGAAGTCTGTAGAGGAACTGCTCTCAGGTCAGCGAGTGCTGATCACAGGTTCGGCAGGTTCTATTGGCTCAGAGATGGTTCGTCAGGTGGCTCAGTTCAAGCCTGCCGCGATGATGCTCATTGACCAGGCGGAGACCCCTGAGCATGATATCCGTCTGATGATGGAGAACCAATATCCTGGTATCCCAGCTGAGACTGTGGTGACGAGTATCTGCAACGAGGCGCACATGGAGAGTATCTTCAAACGTTTCCGTCCGGACTATGTGTTCCATGCAGCTGCCTATAAGCATGTGCCGATGATGGAGGACAACCCCTCGGAGGCGGTGCTGAACAATATCTATGGTACGAAGGTGATTGCAGACCTGAGCGTGAAATACGGGGTGAAAAAGTTTGTGATGGTTTCGACCGACAAAGCTGTGAACCCGACGAACGTGATGGGCTGTTCGAAGCGTATATGTGAGATTTATGTGCAAAGTCTTGATCAGGCGATCAAGGAAAAGAAGTTTAGCTCGTTCCTGCAGACTCTTGGCAATAAGATGAGTTTTATCACAGCCTCACAGCTGGGTGGCCCCTCTGCCCGTACTCAGTTTGTAACCACGCGTTTCGGAAATGTGCTGGGCTCGAATGGCAGTGTCATCCCCTTGTTCCGTGAACAGATCAAGAAGGGTGGACCTGTGACTGTCACTGACGAGAATATCGTGCGTTTCTTCATGCTGATACCTGAGGCTTGTAAACTCGTGTTAGAGGCTGGTACGAAGGGTAATGGCGGTGAGATTTTCGTCTTTGACATGGGACAGCCCGTGAAGATTGCTGATCTGGCAAAGAGGATGATCAAGCTGTCGGGTGCCAAGAATGTGGAGGTGAAATTCACTGGTCTGCGTCCGGGTGAGAAGCTCTATGAGGAGGTGCTCAATGAACTGGAGGGAACCAAACCGACGTTCCATGAGAAGATTCGTATTGCTGAGGTTCGTGAGTATGATTATCAGAAGGTGAGCAAGGATATTGATGAGTTGATTGATATCTCCAAGCGTTTTGATGACATGGCAACGGTCAAGAAAATGAAGGAAATTGTTCCAGAATACATCTCGAACAATTCTGTTTATGAGCAGCTTGATAAGAAATGAAGAATCCCAGCAGTTTTTGCTGGGATTCTTTATTTATTTGAGGATCAAACCACCGTTGGGCTGGAGGGTTAGTTTGATGCAGCCCTTTTTGTCCAATTTGAGAGGATTGAGGGTGGGTTCGCATTTCTTGTTGTCAATGTAGAGTTGTGAGAGCCCGGGGTAATCCTTCAGGTTGAGGTTGAGGGTCAAGGGTTCTTTGAGGGCGTTGAGACCTGCGATGTACCATTGGCCATTGGTGGCTTTGCGGGCGAGGACTACGTACTTGCCTGGGTAGCCATCCATGAAGCGTGTCTCTTCCCAAGTGGTGGGGATGCTGCGCAGGAAGTCGAGTTCGAACTGAGGTAGTTCGTTGAGGTTATTGGGTTGCATGGCTACACACTGTACTGAGGTTTGCATGATGATGCCTGCTGCCATCTCGAAGATGTCGGTCGTATGACGAGGATGGCGGCTCTTGTTGTCCTTCGAGAGGAACTTGTTCATGATGATGCCTCCCCAGTCCATGGCAGCAGTTGCATTGCGGCAGAAGGGATGGAGAGTGAGGTCAAAGGGTTCCTTGATGGCTGCGCCCTCGTTGAAGAAAACGTTCTCTGAAGCCAGGACTGCCTCTGAGGCTACGTAGTTCGGATACATACGTTCCCAACCGCGAGGGATAGTACAACCATGGAAGATGACTTGCAGGCCATAGCGGTTGGCATCGGAGAGGATGTCCTCGTAGAGCTGCATCGTCTCTTGTTTGTCTCCTCCGAAGAAGTCGACCTTGATACCTTTGATGCCGATGCTCTGCATCCACTTCATCTCACGTTCACGGGCAATGGCTGTGTTCATGCAGTTTCGTGGACCCTGTGGGGCGTCGTTCCAGAAGCCGTTGGAGTTATACCAGAGCATGAGGCGGACACCCTTGGACTGGGCATACTTGGAGAGTTCTGCAATACGGTCACGACCAATCTGGGTGTCCCAGAAATTATCCACGAGACAATACTCGAAGCCCATGGCTGAGGCGAGGTCAATAAATTTCACCTGATCATCGTAGTTGATGGAATTGTCCTGCCAAATGAGCCAGCTCCAGGTGTAACGGCCTGGTTGATAGTCGCAGGAAGGCTTATAGAGCGGTTTTACCACATCGTAGCTGACGGTGGTCTCTACAATGGGTTTCAGGCTGCTGCCTACTGTGATGGTGCGCCAAGGGGTTTCTCCTGGCAAGGGAATGCCTGCAAAGTCGGCACCAAAGCCATTGTTTTCGCCTTTATCGGGATAAGCAACAGTGTAGCCTATGCCTGCCTGATAGTCTGAGAGATGAGAGCCGCAGTAGTTGGAACCTACGCCTGTCTCACTCACCAGAACCCAGGCGTTGGGGAGATGGAAGAGGGCAGGGAAGATGTAGCCATGGCCATATTGTGACTCTACGGCCATAGGAGCATCCGCAGAGTAGCCTTCTTCGTAAGAGGGCTTGGTCTGTTCCCAACCTGTCTCGGGACCTATCTGTGGAGAGATAAAGGTGGTGGTGGCTTCTGGGAAGTTGAAGCTGCTGAGTTCGGAGAGTATACGTGCGCGCTTGTACTCTATTTTATTGATTTTCTGGCGGGGAATCTGATAGCGGTAGGCGATATCATGGTCGGACACTTGGAAGAGAATGCTGAAGGTGCGTCCGTCCTTGTTCTGGAGGTTCAGTGTCAGGGTGTTGGCCTTGTAAGAGGCTGAAGATGCCTTGGTGCCATGCATCTGGTAAGACTCGCTGACAGTTGAGTTTTGAGTGTCAACAATTGAAAGGCCTTTTGTGAAATCTCCCACAGAGGTCTTGAGACCCAGGGCAGAAGGTTGTAACACCTCCTGACCGTCGAATGTTACCGAGTAATACAATCGGCCACCTGCATCACTAACATTCACCTTCAGCTTGTCGGAAGGTGATGAAACGCAAACGTCATCAGCCCATGCTAAGGCTGATGACGTCATCAATATTGCTAAGATTAACTTTCTCATTATAACAGATTCTCGCTTTCGATATCCTTGAAATACTTATAGGTAGAAACCTTCAGCTCATCAGCAGCCTCTTCGTCGCTGACAATGATACCATGCTCGTGCATCTGGAGAGCAGAGATGGTCCACATGTGGTTGACACTTCCCTCAATGGCTGCCTGCAGGGCACGAGCCTTGGCATGGCCATTAACGAGGATCATTACCTCACGGGCGTCCATCACTGTGCCTACACCGACAGTCAGGGCATGTGCAGGTACGTTCTCGGGGTTGCCACCGAAGAAACGGGAGTTGGCAATACGTGTATCTGTGGTGAGGGTCTTCATGCGAGTCCTTGAGCTGAGTGATGAACCTGGCTCGTTGAAGGCGATATGACCATCAGGGCCAATACCTCCGATGAACAGATCGATGCCTCCTGCCTCCTGGATCATCTCCTCATAGTGCTTGCACTCTGCTGCGAGGTCAGGGGCATTACCGTTGAGGATGTGGATGTTCTCCTTCGGACAGTCGATATGATCGAAGAGGTTTCGGGCCATGAATGCATGATAGCTCTCAGGATGCGTCTCAGGCAGACCGACATACTCGTCCATGTTGAAGGTGATGACATTCTGGAAAGACACCTTGCCAGCGCGATTGGCCTCTACGAGGTAGTTATACATACCTACAGGAGATGAACCTGTTGGCAGACCAAGCACGAACTTATGGTCGGGGGTCGGGTTGAACTTGTTGATTCGCTCAATGACGTGGTTTGCTGCCCACTGTGACATTTTCTGATAGTCACTCTGAATAATTACTCTCATAATGTTTTGTTTTTGGTTTTATTAAATTTTGGTGCAAAAATACAAGGAAAATTTGTTTTTAGGCACGGATTAACACGGATTAACACGGATTTTTTTCAGACGCGGGTAGAAATCATTATCTTTGTAGCCAATATGAAGGAATTTGTAATATCAGAGGCAAAGGCTGAGACTGCTGTTTTGGTGGGTCTGATTACCAAGGAGCAGGACGAGGCCAAGACCAAAGAATATCTTGACGAACTGGAGTTTCTGGCAGATACAGCCGGAGCTGTCACTGTGAAACGGTTTACCCAGAAAGTGGGTGGCCCGAGTCAGACAACATATGTGGGTAGTGGAAAACTGCAGGAGATCAAAGCATATATCAAGCAATGTCAGGATGAGTATGACGAGTGGTTAGACTCGAGGAATGAGGAAGGAGGAATGTGGAATGAGAATAGACCTCAACCAGTGGGTATGGTGATTTTCGATGATGAGCTTTCGGCTAAACAGATACGAAACATCGAGAAGGAACTACAGGTGAAAATCCTTGACCGGACCTCTTTGATCTTGGATATCTTTGCCATGAGAGCCCAGACAGCTGAGGCCAAGGCTCAGGTGGAGTTGGCACAGCATCGCTATATGTTGCCCAGATTGCAGCGACTTTGGACTCACTTGGAGCGGCAAGGTGGTGGATCGGGTTCCGGAGGTGGAAAAGGTTCGGTAGGTCTTCGAGGACCTGGTGAGACCCAGTTGGAGATGGACCGAAGAATCATCCTCCAGCGTATCACACTGCTGAAGCAGCGCCTGAAGGAGATAGATCAGCAGAAGACCACACAGAGAAAGAATCGTGGTCGACTGATACGTGTAGCCCTGGTGGGCTATACCAATGTGGGGAAATCGACGATGATGAATCTGCTTTCCAAGAGTGAGGTGTTCGCTGAGAACAAACTCTTCGCCACCCTCGATACGACTGTGAGGAAGATGACTATCGATAATCTGCCTTTCTTGCTGGCAGACACCGTAGGGTTCATCCGTAAGTTGCCTTCTGACTTGGTAGAAAGTTTTAAGAGCACTCTCGATGAGGTCAGGGAGGCAGATCTGCTGGTGCATGTGGTAGATATCTCGCATCCTGACTTCGAGGAACAAATCAGAGTGGTTGAGGAAACCTTGAAGGAGTTGGGTTGTGCTGATAAACCAGCCATGCTCGTTTTCAACAAGATTGATGCCTACACTTGGGTGGAAAAGGATGAAGACGACCTGACACCTGTCCAGAAAGAGAACTACACCCTGGAGGATCTGAAAAAGACCTGGATGGCGAAGACGGGCGAGAACCAGCACTATCTGGAGTGCATGTTTATTTCTGCCAAACAAAAAGAGAATATTGAGCAGTTGCGCGAAACCCTTTATAAGCGAGTGCGTGAGCTGCATGTTCAAAAATATCCCTATAACGATTTTTTATATCAAGACTATGAGTGAGTACAGAAACTTAACACAGACTGAGATTGAGATCTTGGAGAACAATGTCTGCTGGGCAGAGGATTGGCAGAAGGTGATGGTGGCGGATGATTTTAAGCCATATAACTTCCACCGCGTTATCTTCTATGGTGATATCCGACTGGGTGCCTTCCATAAGATGGTGGAGGTGTCCAAAGGTTTCTTCAAGCATTCTGGTATCAATGACGCTACATTGAGGAATGTCACTGTGGGCAACGACTGCCTGATAGAGAAAGTGGGTAACTACATCAATAACTATACCATCGGTAACGACTGTTACATCTCGAACATTTGTACACTGGAGACTACCGATGACGCTACCTTCGGAGAAGGTTCGGTGATCTCCGTTCTCAATGAGATGGGAGATGGTAATGTGACCATTTTCAGAGAGCTGAACAGTCAGTTGGCAGCTCTGATGGTGAAATACAATAGCGATAAGCAATTGAAGCACACCATGCAGCAGATGATAGAGGACGAACTTCGTGTGTCGCGTCCTGAGCGTGGCTATATCGGCAATAACGTGAAGATCATCAATGCGAAGGATATCACCAACACGATTATTAAGGGCGACTGTGAGATCAGTGGTGCTGCCCGTCTGTCAGAGTGTACGGTGATGAGTTCGATGGATGCTCCAGTATTCATTGGAACAGGTGTTATCTGTGAGAACTCGATTATCTGTGACGGTTGTTCGATCAACAACTCCGTGAAGATGCAGGACTGTTTTGTGGGTGAGGCCTGCCAGATTACCAATGGCTTTACGGCAGAGGCCAGTCTGTTCTTTGCCAATTCGTTTATGGCTAACGGTGAAGCTTGTGCAGCCTTCTGTGGTCCCTTCTCAGCCTCGCACCATAAGAGTTCACTGCTGATTGGTGGTGAGTTCTCGTTCTATAATGCAGGCTCCAATACCAACTTCTCAAACCATGCCTATAAGATGGGACCCATGCACTGGGGTACGCTGGAGCGAGGAACAAAGACAGCCTCAGGCGCCTATATCCTGATGCCTGCCACGATTGGTGCCTTCAGTGTCTGCTTCGGTAAGCTGATGCACCATCCCGATACTCGTAACCTGCCTTTCTCCTATCTGATTGCCTATGGTGATGAGATGGTGCTTGTGCCAGGTCGGAATATTACGACAGTGGGTCTCTATCGTGATATCAAGAAATGGCCAAAGCGTGACAAGCGTTCACGCCAGTCGCGTAAGAGTATTATCAACTTCGACTGGCTGTCGCCATTCACGGTGGGAGAGATTATCCAGGGAATCCAGATCCTGAAGGACCTGCGTCATGCCTCAGGTGACAATGTGTCGAACTATAACTTCCATGAATATGTCATTGCCTGCAGTTCGTTGAAGAAGGGGCTGAAGTACTACGACATTGCCCTGCGTATCTATATGGGTGCTGTGCTGAAACGTGCCCAGAAGGAGGGATATATCGGTAAGCCCGTCAGTGCTGTCGGTAAGGGTAAATGGGTGGATCTGAGTGGTCTGCTGCTGCCTGAGAGTGAGGAGAAACGACTGATTAATGATATCAAGAGTGGTGCCATCGACAATATCCAGCAGGTGCTTGACCGTTTCTCGGAGATTAACAATAACTACTCTGACTACCGTTGGGCGTGGAGTTACCAGATGATTCTCGACTACTATAAGCTTGATGGTCTTGATGCGGCAGCCTGTGAGCGGATTCATGAAGATTATGTGAAAGCCCGTCGCGCCTGGATTGCTGAGATCCGCAAGGATGCTGAGAAGGAGTTCTCCATGGGTGATGTCGAGCGCGAGGTCTTTGATGACTTTGTAGAGAAGCTCGATCATGAGATTGATTATGAGAATTGATAATCGTGGAATGTTATTTAGGAATAAGAAAATGAAGAAGATTTGTCTTTTGCTTTTTTGCCTTTTCGCCATTTTACCTTTATCGGCACGTGACTATGAGACAGTGCCGGGGGATATGATGCAGACAAGAATCTATACCTTGGAGAATGGCTTGAAGGTGTATCTATCGGTGAATAACGAGAAACCGAGGATTCAAACATATATAGCTGTTCGTACAGGTTCGAAGAATGACCCTGCCGAGACCACCGGACTGGCTCATTACTTGGAGCACCTGATGTTTAAGGGCACCAAGCAGTTTGGTACTAACAATGCTGAGGCTGAGGCTCCGCTTCTGGCAGAGATCGAACTGCGTTATGAGGCCTATCGCAGACTCACAGACCCAGAAGCGCGCAGACAGGCTTATCATGAGATTGACTCCGTGAGTCAGCTTGCTGCCAAGTATTTTATTCCCAATGAGTATGACAAACTGATGGCTGCCATTGGTGCCGAGGGTACGAATGCCTATACCTCAAACGATGTGACCTGCTATACGGAGGACATTCCCAGCAATGAGATTGAGAACTGGGCGAAGATACAGAGTGACCGTTTTCAGAATATGGTCATCCGTGGATTCCATACCGAGCTTGAAGCTGTGTATGAAGAGTATAACATCGGACTGTCGAGTGATATGCGCAAGCTCTATGCAACCACCTGTAAGATGCTCTATCCGAATCATCCCTATGGACTACAGACAACCATTGGCACCCAGGAACATCTGAAGAATCCCTCGATAACGAATATCAAGAACTACTTTAGCAAGTGGTATCGTCCCAATAATGTAGCCATCTGTATGGCAGGTGACCTGGATCCAGACAAGACTATTGCCATCATCGAGAAGTACTTTGGCAGTTGGACACCTGGAGCTGATGTTAAACAGCCCACTTTCGCCCCGCTGCCACCATTGACGGCACCTAAGGATACGACTATAGTCGGGCAAGAGGCTGAGCAGATATGGGTGGCTTGGCGTGCCAAACAGGCTAATTCGCTGCAGGCTGATACCCTCCAACTGATGGAGAACGTGCTGAGCAATGGCAGGGCTGGACTCTTCGACCTCGATCTGAACCAGACGATGAAAGTACAGCGTGCAGCAGGTGGTAGCGAGCTGCTGCATGACCATGGTGGGTTCTTCTTGATGGGGACTCCCAAACAAGGTCAGACCCTTGAAGAGGTGAGGGGCCTGATGCTCGCTGAGATTGATAAGTTGAAGAAGGGCGACTTCCCTGATAACCTGTTGCCCAGTATCATCAACAACATGAAACGCTCGCACTATTCCCTGTTGGAGAGCAATCGCGGGCGTGCAGGCATGTTTGTTGGGGCCTTTATTGATGAAGTGGACTGGAAACAAGAGGTGGAAAGTATCGACCGCATCTCTAAGATCACGAAGCAGGAGCTGGTGGCCTTTGCCAACCAGTTCTTCACCGATGGCTATGTTTCCATCTTCAAGAAGCAGGGCATCGACAGCCTGCAGAAGAAGATCGACAAGCCTGCCATCACCCCTATTCAGGCTAATCGTGATCAAAAGAGTGCCTTTGTGCAGGCTATTCAGGATGCGAAGGTAGAGCCTATCCTGCCTCATTTCGTAGACTTGAAAAAGGATCTCGCCATCTTGAAAACCAAAAAAGATCTGCCACTCTATTACGTGAAGAACAAGGAGAACGGCCTCTTCAATCTGGTGTTCTACTATGATTTCGGACAGAGTGCAGACAACCGCTACGATATCGCAGCTGATTATATCAAATATCTGGGCACAGACAAGATGACGGCTGCTGACTTCCGTCAGAAGTTCTATGAGCTGGCTTGCGACTGGAGTGTGAATGTCGGTTCTGAGAATATCACCGTCAGCCTGTCGGGCCTGCATGAGAACATGCCTCAGGCACTTGCTCTTTTGGAGGATCTGCTGCAACATGCCAAGGCTGACAGGGAGGCTTACGACCAGATGGTGGAGCTGATTCTGAAAGGCCGTGATGATGCGAAGAAGAGTCAGGGCACTTGTTTCTCCTATTTGTATGCCTATGCCATCGCGGGTGAGCGCAACAGTTATCGTGACGTGATGAGTGAACAGGCGTTGAAAGAGGCTGATCCCCAGCTGTTCACCAATTTGTTGAAAGGGCTTGCCAACTATGCACACCAGGTGATCTACTATGGCCCGATGGAAGAAAAGGAGATTGCACGACTTATCGACCTGACGCATGTCTCTGCCAAGCAGTTGGCTGCAGTACCAGAGAACAAACCCTATCTTGAGATTCCTGCGACAGATAACGAGGTGCTGATAGCCCCCTACGATGCCAAGAATATATATATGCGTATGTATCACAACGAAGGACGCACGTGGAATCCAGAGGAGGCTGCTATTCAGGAGGTGTTCAATGAATATTTTGGTGGCGGCATGAATGGCATTGTGTTCCAGGAGATGCGCGAGGCACGCGGCTTGGCCTATAACGCCTATGCCTACTATTACCATCCTTCGAGGAAGGATCGCAAGGAGTTTGTGATGACACATATCATCACACAAAATGACAAGATGGCGGACTGTATCACCCATTTCAATGAGATCCTCAATGAGATGCCTGTCAGCGAGACTGCCTTCCAGATAGCCAAAGAGGCTGTTGCCAAGCGCTTGGCTAGTGCTCGTACCACGAAAATGGGCATCTTCTACGCCTATCTGAATGCTCTCAGAATGGGACTTGATACCAGTCTCAACGAATTGATATACCAGCATTTGGATAAGGTTCGCCTACAGGATATTGTTGACTTTGAGAAGCAGATGATGGCCAACAAGGCTTATCGCTATATTATCCTCGGTGATGAGAAGAATCTCGATATGAAGGCACTTGAGAAGATCGGTCCCGTCAAGCGACTGACAACAGAAGAAGTGTTTGGTTGGTAAAAAACATTAGAATACCATATTAATTAAAAACAATTTACTTTATGGCAAAAACAGTTGAATTTAAGTATGCCCCGATGTTTCAGGTGGGCGAAGACAAGACGGAGTATCGTCTGTTAAGTAAGGAAGGCGTAACTACCGCCGAGTTTGAGGGAAAGACAATCGTGAAGGTCTCCAAAGAGGCTTTGACCCTTTTGGCCCAGCAGGCCTTCCATGATGTGGAGTTCATGCTGCGTCGTGAGCATAACCTTCAGGTGGCTCAGATTCTCAATGACCCTGATGCTTCTGAGAATGATAAGTATGTAGCCCTGCAGTTCCTGCGCAATGCAGAGGTGGCTGCCCGTGGTGTCCTGCCCTTCTGTCAGGATACGGGAACTGCCATCATTCATGGTGAGAAGGGCCAGCAGATCTGGACTGGTTTCGAGGACGAGGAAGCGCTGAGCCTGGGTGTTTTCAACACCTTCACACAGGATAACCTGCGCTACTCGCAAAACGCTCCGCTGAATATGTATGACGAGGTGAACACCCGTTGTAACCTCCCTGCACAGATTGACATTGAAGCTACAGAGGGTGCAGAGTATAAGTTCGTGATGGTGGCAAAGGGTGGTGGTTCAGCCAACAAGACCTACTTCTACCCAATGACCAAGGCTACCATCCAGAATGAGGGTACACTCATCCCCTTCCTCGTAGAGAAGATGAAGAGCTTAGGTACAGCCGCATGTCCTCCATATCATATCGCATTCGTGATTGGTGGTACTTCAGCAGAGAAGAATCTGCTCACTGTCAAACTGGCTTCCATCAAGTACTATGATGGTCTGCCTACTACTGGTGATGAGACTGGTCGTGCTTTCCGTGATGTAGACCTTGAGCAGAAACTGCTGAAAGAAGCTCATAAGATTGGTCTGGGTGCTCAGTTTGGTGGTAAGTATCTGGCTCATGATATCCGTGTGGTTCGTCTGCCTCGTCATGGTGCCTCTTGCCCGATTGGCATGGGCGTTAGCTGTTCAGCTGACAGAAATATCAAGGCAAAGATCAATGCCGACGGTATCTGGCTTGAGAAGATGGACTCTAACCCCTCAGAACTGATTCCTGCAGAATATGCGAAGGCAGGTGAGGGACAGAATACCATCGTGATAGACCTGAACGAGGGTATTGATGCTGTTCGTGCAGAACTGTCAAAGTATCCGGTATCTACCCGTGTGAATTTGAAGGGAACCATCATTGTAGCCCGTGATATTGCTCACGCTAAGCTGAAGGCACGTCTGGATGCAGGTGAGGGATTGCCCGACTATTTCAAGAAGTATCCTGTGCTTTATGCTGGACCAGCCAAGACACCAGAGGGCTATCCATGTGGATCGATGGGACCCACCACAGCCAATCGTATGGATCCTTACGTAGATGAGTTCCAGGCTAACGGTGCATCACTCGTGATGATTGCCAAGGGTAACCGTTCCGACGTGGTGACAGAGGCATGTAAGAAGTATGGCGGCTTCTATCTGGGTTCCATTGGTGGTGTAGCAGCAGTGCTCTCTCAGAGTTCTATCAAGAGCATTGAGTGCGTAGAGTATCCAGAGCTCGGTATGGAGGCTGTGTGGAAGATTGAGGTTGAGGACTTCCCTGCATTCATCCTTGTTGATGATAAGGGTAATGACTTCTTCAAGACGTTGAAACCGTGGTGCCCGAAGAAGTGAATAAAAGGCTATTGATATGGGTGATGCTGTGCCTGGCTGTGTGTACAGCCAGGGCGCAGCGTTATTCCTGTACGCATTTTGAGGGGAAGACGCGTGGCGAGAATTATGCTCTGGCGGAACCCTTTCCCTTCGAAAGAGATAAGGTGTATCGGCAGCCTGTGGTACTCATCAGTTTCGAGGACTGTGACTTCAAGATGGAAGATCCTGCCCATTATTATGACCGTGTCTTTAATGAGAAAGGTTATAACGAGGGAGCAGGTCCAGGTTGTGTGGCGGATTATTTCCGCGATCAGTCGGGTGGGCTGGTGAACCTCCAGTTTGATATCTATGGCCCTATCAAGGTCGACTTCAATGCTGGTGGTCATGGTTCCCGTTTTCATGGCTCAGAAATCGTACGTGACGCTTGTAAGAAACTGTCTAACAGCGGCGTGACGACCGATTTCCATATTTACGACTGGGATAACGATGATCTAGCCAATCAGATCATCTTTGTGGCCGCAGGACCCTCAGGCAATTTTAAGTCAGGTTATATCTGGCCTAATACAGGTACGGTCACTTGTTTGATGCCAGGCGGCATCTATTCCCGTTTTGCTTCTGTCTCTTGCGAGTTGTGGAAAGATGGCGGCATGTGTGGTATCGGCATCCTTGTCCATGAATTCTGTCATACGTTGGGTCTGCCCGATATCTATCCGTTGGCGCCTGCCACCACTTTCTCGGCAGTGGATGAGTGGGACTTGATGGATGGTGGAGACTATACCGGTAAAGGCTGGTGCCCTGTCAATCTTACGGCCATGGAGAAATTGTACTTGGGTTGGAAGCAACCCAAGGAACTGACTGCCGCCACCACGGTTACGGGCATGAAACCCGCGAGTCAGGGAGGCGATGTCTATCTGGTACGTAACTCGGGTTATGACGACGAATATTATCTGTTGGAGAATCGTCAGCAGGAAGGTTGGGACTATGGCTGTCCAGGCAATGGTCTGCTCATTACTCATGTCGATTACCTCAAGAGTTCCTGGGCCAATAATGAGGTCAATGTCAGCGACGCCCATTATCGCTTCGACCTCTTCCATGCCGATGGTAAGGATTATCGTGCCTGGGATCCTTCCAAT
Organism: uncultured Prevotella sp.; assembly: GCA_946183415.1. Lineage (GTDB taxonomy): Bacteria > Bacteroidota > Bacteroidia > Bacteroidales > Bacteroidaceae > Prevotella. Next base: position 10,039 of record CAMHAM010000036.1, on the reverse strand, counting down.
ACAGGTCAGGCCTCGGATAAATATACGATGAAGGATGGGTTGCGTTGCCGTTATCTTAGTACTTCGAGCTATCCCTTTATCGACCCAGAGACCCAGGTGATGAACGATATCCTGAACGATGGATCCTCGCCTGCCTCTACTGTCTTTAAGAAGAATGCCGAGGGCAAGTCCTTTATGAGCAAAGCCATCTCGAATATCCGGATGGACAGTGATGGTACCATCTCCTTTGACTTTATGAAGGAGTCCACAAACCTCACCCCGGCCCTCTCGCAAGGAGAAGGGGAAGGAGCGTGGTACGATCTGCAAGGGCGTCGTTTGCAAGGCAAACCAACGCAACGAGGCCTTTATATCCGAAATGGCAAAAAAGAAATCATCCGCTGATGTGCGGATGATTTCTTTTTAATTGCGGAAGACCAACCCATCTCCGAACTCATCGATGATGATCGGTTTGTTGCGATCGACTTCATCGGCAAGGAGCTTCTTGGAGAGGTCATTGAGTACGAACTGTTGGATGGCACGCTTGACGGGACGAGCTCCAAAGTCAGGATCGTAACCCTCCTCAGCGAGGTAGGCCACAGCCGCATCCGTGATCTCGAGTCTGATACCCTGTGGCTCGAGCATATCCGTTACCTTCTTCATCTGCAGGCGCACCACGTCGCTAATCTGTTCCTTCGTGAGTGGCGTGAAGGTGATAATCTCATCGATACGGTTCAGGAACTCAGGTCGCATGGTCGCACGAAGCTGCTCACGCGTGGCGTTTGAGGTCATGATGATGATGGTGTTCTTGAAGTTGGCCGTCCGTCCCTTGTTGTCCGTCAGACGTCCGTCATCAAGCACTTGCAGCAGGATGTTGAACACGTCCGGATGTGCTTTCTCTATCTCATCGAAGAGCACCACCGAGTAAGGTTTCCTGCGCACGGCTTCCGTCAACTGTCCGCCCTCGTCATAACCTACGTATCCTGGAGGCGCACCGATCAGTCGGCTCACGCTGTATTTCTCCTGATATTCACTCATATCTATACGTGTCATCATCGTCTCGTCGTTGAAGAGGTAGTCTGCCAGTGTCTTGGCGAGTTCCGTCTTACCTACACCAGTGGTTCCTAAGAAAATAAACGAGGCGATAGGACGCTTGGGATCCTGCAGGCCTGCACGCGAGCGGCGCACGGCGTCTGAGACGGCTGTGATCGCCTCGTCCTGACCTATCACGCGCTTGTGGAGTTCCTCCTCCAGGTGGAGCAGCTTCTCACGCTCGCTCTGCATCATCTTAGTTACGGGGATACCAGTCCAGCGCGATACTACTTCGGCAATATCATCTGCTGTCACCTCCTCGCGCACCAGCGAGTTGCCATTCTGGGCTGAGGCCAGTTGCTGTTGGATAGCCTTGATGTTGTCATCGAGTGCCTTCAGCCTTGAGTAGCGTATCTCGGCCACTTTGCCATAGTCGCCCTCGCGCTCGGCACGTTCTGCCTCCAGCTTCAGGTTCTCCATCTCCTGTTTGTCCTGCTGAATCCTGTTGATAAGCTGTCGCTCACCTTCCCACTTGGCGCGGAACTGTGTCTCCTGCTCACGCAGCTCAGCGATATCGCGGTCGAGTTGTGCAATCTTGGACTCGTCACCCTCCCGCTTGATGGCTTCTCGCTCTATCTCCAGCTGAGCCAGTCGGCGCGTAATCTCGTCCAGTTCCTCTGGTACAGAGTCGCGCTCCATCCTCAGTTTGGCGGCAGCCTCGTCCATCAGGTCGATTGCCTTGTCAGGCAGGAAACGCTCGGAGATATAGCGCTCTGAGAGTTGGACGGCAGCGATACAGGCATCATCCTGAATACGTACCTTGTGGTGGTTTTCGTAGCGCTCCTTCAGTCCTCTCAGGATCGAGATGGCCGAGAGTTCATCAGGCTCATCCACCATCACCGTCTGGAAACGGCGTTCCAAGGCTTTGTCCTTCTCGAAGTACTTCTGATACTCGTTGAGGGTCGTGGCACCGATAGCCCTGAGCTCACCACGTGCGAGAGCCGGCTTCAGTATGTTGGCGGCATCCATTGCTCCCTCGCCGCCTCCAGCACCTACCAGCGTGTGTATCTCATCAATGAAGAGAATGATGCGGCCTTCTGCCTTTGTCACCTCGTTGATGACGCTCTTCAGTCGTTCCTCAAATTCACCTTTATATTTAGCACCAGCCACCAGTGCACCCATGTCGAGCGAATAGAGCTGCTTGTCCTTCAGGTTTTCAGGCACATCGCCACGTACGATACGACCTGCAAGGCCTTCTACGATTGCCGTCTTTCCTGTACCAGGCTCACCTATCAGAATAGGGTTGTTCTTCGTGCGTCGTGAAAGTATCTGCAACAACCTACGGATCTCGTCATCACGGCCGATCACTGGGTCGAGTTTGCCCTGACGGGCGAGATCCACCAGATTCTTGGCATATTTCTCCAGGCTCTGATAGTTCTCATCGGCACTTTGCGATCTCACCTTCTGTCCCTGTCTGAGGGCTTCCACCGCCTGCTGCATCTCCTTCTCCGTGCAGCCGGCATCCTTCATGATGCGCGAGGCTGTAGAGTTGACGTTGAGCAGCGCCTGTAACACAGACTCACAAGCCACGAACTCGTCGCCCATCTTCTGTGATAGTTCTTGTGCGCGTACCAGTACATTGTTACTGTCATTAGAGAGATAGGGTTGTCCGCCCTGCACGCGCGGCAGGTGCTTGATTTCCTGCTCTGTGAGCATTTCTATCTGCTGGGCGTTCACCCCGAGTTTCTGGAAGACGAAGTTGGTAACGTCTTTCGCCTTCTCCATTACACCTTTTAGGATGTGTACAGGCTCTATCACCTGCTGACCGTTCATCTGGGCCGTATTGACGGCTGTCTGAACAGCCTCTTGTGCTTTGATTGTAAATTTGTCGAGTGTCATATCTAAATCCTCCTATATTATGTGCTTCTGTCTAAAAGAGAACAATCTCTGTGCCGAGGGAATAAATGCTGACAATTTGACATTGATTTATGTCTATTTGTCGTATGGTGGGCAAAATACTTCCGCCAAACGGTGGGAGATTCATTTTTTTATTGTAATTTTGCACGCAAAATTTTAAATAACAGAAATAATGAAGAAACTTTGTATGATTCTTATGGTCGTTTTGGCCATTGCATCCTGCACCTCCAAGGGAGGTCAGCAGTCTGCTGCCCAGGCTCATGCCGATAGTCTTGCAGCCGATTCTGCCAATGTCATTACTGATAGTTTGAACTATGTCCGCCAGACCATTATCAATGCGATGGCAGCCACCTATCCTGAATTCACCCTCATTGCCATGGCCATCAGCCAGGATTCCACCATCTATAAGGGCAGCTTAAGTTTCACCTTCCTTCGCAATGGTGAAGAAATCTACTCTGAGCAGGAGTTCGAGACCAACGAGCGAGGTATCATCAATAAGTTGCACAACACCAAATACGCGCTCTATAAAGACCTGAAAGCAGCTGAGCAGAAAAAGTAACAAGCCCCCCCAGCCGATTGGCTGGGGCTTATTCGTCCCCAGTGTTCAGCGGCTGTAGAATTCCTCTATCAGCTTGCCGATCTTTGGAATATCAAAGAATTCGTCGACTTCCAACGGGTAGTCGGGCTCGATGCCTTCGTCGATGTTCTCGCCTTTCATGTTGTTGAGGCGATTACGATGCGTGGAGTAGGTATAGCCGAAGCCATCGGCTGAGGGGCTGTAGAGCACCGCGCAGGATCCGCCTCCCGACTTCTTGCCGAGCAGGCAGATGCCGTAGTCTTTCAGGAGTGCGGGCAGCAGGTTGCCACACGAGAAGCTGAAAGTGCTGGTGAGCACGCCGATGTTCATCCTTAGTTTTACATCCTTGTCTTTCTCGTCGAATTTGCCGTCCAGGTTGCGGTCTACCTCAAAGGTGCTCTTCATTTTCTGTCCTGTCAGCACGTTTTCGTAGTACAAGTCGGATTTGTTGGCAAACAACGAGGTGATGAAAAGCACGATGTCTGACGAGCCACCTCCATTGGCGGATATGTCGAGGATAAAGTTCTTGACCTCGGGGTCGTTCTGCGCCTTTTCAAGTGCGTCGACGAGGATGACCAACCAGTCGTTGGGATACTGGTCGATGGTGGGTTTGGGGCCTTCACCCTTGTAGAACTTACGCCATCCGGAATCATCGCATAGGAAGGTGCCGAATTGACAATAGGCTGTGTTGCCAACCTTATAGTAGTTCACGTCCTCGCCTAACGCTTTGGCACGAGCCTCGTTCAAATGGTTGGCGAGCGTAATACGACCAACCAGATTTTCATAGATAGGAACATATTCAGGACAAATGTCCCAAAATTCACCCCATTTAGTGTCTATGATACCGTTGAGCGTCGATAAGAAGGTGGGATTGCCACTGAAGTCACTCATCAGTGTTATGTCTGTATTGGTGTGGCCTCCATCATTGAGGAGACAACCCAGCGTGACGGTGCCGGAAATGAAGTCGTACATATTGGTAGACTGCAGCAGCTCGCGCGTCATCTGACCCGCCTTTCCGTAGTCCTGCAGGGCTTGATCCAGACCCTTTTCCTTCAAGCCCTTGTTTTCAAGAAGCGTGCGCCCGGGATAGCCGAAGAAGTTGGTGAGCGTGAAGCAGAGGTTGCGATAGGCGAAGTCGGCCATGTCTGCCGTACGTGTCTCTTTCAGGATAGGCGTGATGAAGAATGAGGGATATCCGTTTTCCAGAGAATAGGAGCCATCAGGAGCCACCATCACAGTCTCGCCGTTGAAGTCGGCCATATGCATGTAACTGTCTGTGTAGAGGTCGGCAATGGTTGCGAAGGGGAAATAGACGTTCTCACCGTCCTCCCTGATGTCGATGCCGTATTTGCCATAGTCCAGCGTCACATCGACCTGCTTGGGTGAAGCGTCCAGCGACTTCCAGCGGATGATGGGCAGGGCGTCGTAGATAGTGTTAGGCATACCTGGCTGCACCATATCCATCATGTTGGTGAACGCCTCGTAGTCGTTGCTCATGAAGAGATCTTTATCGGTGTCCACCTTAGCCGTGCCGCAAGGACTGGCCAGGGCGTACTGATGCTCGGCAGTCTTCACCACCTGCACCGTCGTGCCGGGATACATGATGCTCTGGAAGTTGCTGATGCTGACGTAAGCCACGCTGGGCATGTCGTCGTAGAAGCGCAGCATCACCATACCCTGGGGACTGTTCTGTGGATCTACGACGGGATACATACGCTCCACGTAATTCTTATAATTGTCGCCACTACCGCCTTCATTGGCGTCATCCTTGTTGTCCACACACGAGGTCAGTGTGAAGCCGCCTACCAGCATCATGGTTAGCAGGAGCCAAAATGTTCTGTACTGTTGCATAGCTAAGAATAGTTTATAGGCGCAAAGATAAGAAAACTTTTTGAATAATCATCACTTTTCTACAAAAAAACAAATGAAGACATAAAAATCGGAAAAATACTAGTATCTTTGCAGCGGTCTTTAATATGCAATTGAATGAAGCGGACGATACACCTTATAATATTATGCGCCATGTTGGTCTTGATGACAGACTGCACGGACTGCACGAATCACGATTGTAGCAAGGATGCAATAGCGCTGAGCGAAGAGATTGTCAATGAGGGATTAACCAACATTGAATATGCTTTGGTCCGTGTGGATAGCGCTGAGGAGGCTGGGGTGTTCTCGGCGGTTCGAGCCAACACCCTCAAAGCCATCATCTATGAGAATGCTGACCGTCGGCGGCTGGCGGCCTATTATGCTGAGAAAGCGATTGCCTCAGAGGCGGGGCATGCCGTTACCACATCTGCCGACAGCAACCTTCATTGCAAGGCTCGCTGGATTCTGGGCGACTGCGCATACGCCGATGGCAAGTACGGAAAATCGCTCGCACTTTCCAAGGAAATCCTTGCATTTGTGGGTGACGGAAAAATGCCAAAAGATATTGAGATGAAGTGCAGGGCTCTGTCGAAGATGGCAGATTGTGAGAACAAACTGGGTCATATAGCGGAATCTGAGCGGTTGTTCCTGCAATGCTTAGACATCTTAATGGAGAGTACGCAGCATGCCACCAGTTTTAGTGAAATTGATCCGCTCATCTACACGCTGCTTTCACTCAACGATTTGTATATTGAAAACAAGATGCCAAAGAAAGCGCTACCCCTGATAGAGAAAATGGACACAGCGATGAAGCGTCTGATACGTTACCCCAACACTCCCGACTGGGTGATGCAAAAGCGCCGCAACAACGTGACCATCAGCAAGGCGATGGTCTATGCTGCTAATGGACATCGAGAGCAGGCGGAGACCCTTCACCGTGAATATCAGCAGTTCCAAGGTTTAGGCGCGCTTGACAAGGCTGCAGAAGGTGTCTATCTGACTATCATGGGGCGCTACGACGATGCCGTCCGTATGTTCGACGATATCGACTCCATCTTGAGCTCAAATGGCGAACCCATCAGCGACCTCTATGTCAAAACCCTGCTCAATTACAAGTACGACGCCCTGCAGAAGGCGGGACGCACGGTAGAGGCGTTGGCGATGGGTGACCGTATACGGCTGTTGACAGACTCCATACGCCAGCAGGAACAGCAGACCGACGTGGAGCAGCTGCAAGAAATCAATAGGCAGGAAGAGGAAATCATCCGCAAGCGCCAGTCTCTGACGATACATCGCATCCTTCTCGTTGCCATCGCCTTGCTGCTGTTGATGACCATCTACATCATCAGGCGCATCCACCGCTACAACCGCCGGTTAGCCGAGAAGAACCGCAGCCTCTACGAACAGATACAACAGCGCGAGCAGGCCGAAGCCGAGGAACAGCGACAGTTGCAGGTTCAGCCAGAAGAAAAACTGACACAAAACCAACTGCTCTATCGCCGCCTGTGCGAACTGATGAAGTCCCCAGAGATATATACCGACTCTGACACAAACCACGAGACACTGGCCCGACTGCTGGGTACCAACTATCAATATGTGTATGCCGCCTTGCGCGAGTGTGCCGACACCACGCCAGCCGATTACCTCAACCGCCTACGCATACAGTATGCAGCTCAGTTGCTGGAAAAGTCCGACGACCCGATAGGACTCATTATTGAGAAAAGCGGGTTTACCAACCGCACCACTTTTGCCCGCCTCTTTGCCGCCAACTATTCAATGACACCATCGGAATTTCGCAGAGCAGCGAGAGCAGACCAAGCTCGCTTGAAGTCTGCCGAGTCGTGAGCGAAATCGCGGAATGCAATTTCGCAGAGCAGCGAGAGCAGACCAAGCTCGCTTGAAGTCTGCCGAGTCGTGAGCGAAATCGCGGAATGCAATTTCGCAGAGTAGCGAGAGCAGAATTTCGCAAAATAGCGCATAAACAGTAGTTTTTCAAGATTTGTGGAAAACATTTCAAGCAGTGGGGAAGGCCTTTCAGTCTTTCCCACTACCTTTGCAAAAAAATTTGCGAGCCTGCTCACGCTCGGCCATCGATGTGAACATCACGGCCCTCGCTTAATCGCAGCCTTGCACCCGAATTCAAACATAGAAGAAATGACGGACATCACATTTATCATCATCGGCGCTCTGGCCACGGCCTTCCTACTGTTGGTCGTGCTGCTCATTCTGGGACTTCTCTATTACCGCTGGCGGCTCTCCGACAGCCAGCACATGCTGGTGCGATTCATCCGCGAGAATTTCCGTCTGCACGAGAAATTAAACGAGAACGGAATATATTAGGTATAAATAAAACACAAAGAGTATGAAAAAGATTATGATGACGTTCGCAGCCGTCCTTTGCTGCGCAATGACAACAACTGTAGTGAACGCCCAAGAGGCAGAATCGCCCATCAAGGAAGGTGAGCGTCTGGCAAAGGCCGCCGATGATGCCCCACAAGATTGGAAGAAGCAATACGATGCGGCAAAGTTCTATCTGAACGAGTCTAAAGGCACCCCCAATCCGAAAGAGGCAGAAAAGTATGCCACTCGTGCCCTTGAGATTGCAAAGAGCCAGACAGTCAGGCGCGATACCATCCTCGGCAAGTCGTTCGAACTCATGGCTAACTTAGGGATGTATAATAAAAATGCCGATCAGATGATAGGCTGCTATGATCAGGCCATCCGTGCATACGTTGACGAACTGGGCTATGAAAATGCAGCCATACCATCACGCATTGCCTTCCTTGCTTCACTGAAATGGTTGCTTTATACTATGGGGGGGTACGCCTATGGTGATGTCGATGCCGTCAGGGCCATACGTGAGGCTTTAAATCTCAACGACCAATTGCCAGAGGGACAAAAAGCTGAAGGTATGCAGGATGCTCTGACAATTTATGCCATATCGTATGAGACGCTGATGGCAAAACAGAAGCAGCTGATGAAGGACAAGGTGTGGCTGTGGACCGATCAGGCCGACGGCAAAACATACACCATCCTGGCCTGCCATGACTGGACAGTGGAACAACCTGACGGATTATGGGCCACAATGCTTTATGATAGTCAAAGCGGTAAAAAGAAATCAGACTTCAAGCACGGTTTGGTGCTGATGGATGAACAAGGAAACATCACTGAACGCAAAAATTCCGAATTCGTCTGGAATGTAAAATTCCTCCAGGAAGGCATCTCCTATCGTCTGACTGATGATACAACCCTCCGTCTGGTCAGCATCTCCAGTGAAAAGCGCCAGCAAATCATCAATGCCTTGCATAAGTTTGAAAATAAATAAAAAATATAAGAGTATGAAAAAGATTATGATGACGCTCGCAGCCGTCCTTTGCTGCGCAATGACAACAGTGTTGTTTACCGCTTGTGATAAACTCGAAGAAGAAGGCATGAACAACGGAGCTGACTTCTACAGTTACAGGGCGCATAGCACCGACTTCGATTATTCGGATGCCGCCGGCCCCTTCGATACCGCCATCCGCTTCTCCGTGGGCATGGACCCCATCCAAGGCGGTAACGACGCCAAGGTCATCGAGGCTTGCGATGCCTGCTATGAGAATCTCAAACAACGACTCAGCGGGAAGAGCGGAAAGGTGATTATCTTAAAGTTCCGCCACCCAGATGGCAAGCAGAAGGATCTTAAAGTGTATGAATTCTAATCAACCTATATTAGTCATTGGGACAGGTGCTTGGGTATGCCCCATACGCCTGTCCCAGTGACTGCCCAAAACTCTTGACTCTGTCTGTGGCCTTGATTCCAAAGAGAACAGCCATGAGCGGCAATGCCACGATGTATCGGTAGAAGTTTGCAGCCATGGCGGTGATAAGCAGGAACACGGTGTTCTGGTTCATGAATGACTTCGGCAGGTGTGCCCATCCAAAGTCGTTGTTCTGGCGGTCGAAGACCTGCTCTGCAGAACCCCGCTTGTTGTAGTGCAGTATGATTTCCTCGTCTGTCATGCCCCAGTCGTTGGTCAATATACAGCGGTATGTGTACTCGCCGTCGAAAATGTCAAGTTGCTCTCCCTTCTGCTTGCGTTGCCGCTGCACGACGAGGCGGCAATGCTTCACGTCCTCGAAACTCTCGAAGGGGAACGACTGCACGTCGTACTGCTGGAATCCTATCTCCACCGTAGTCCAGCCTGTCTGCCGCTTCACCTTCTCGTACAGACCTGCATACCGCTCGGCACGGATGTAGAACTTGTCAGTATGCTCCATGACCATCTTCACAATGTCCTCGCTATAGGAGCCGCAGTCAGCACGGAAGCTCCTGACATGAATGCCGAACGACCTCATCATCTCGAAGAAACGCCGGTGAGTCTCTGCCTGCATGAAGCGCACGTTCGCATTGCCGTCACGTATAATCTCGCTGTACTGATAGCCTATCAACTTACTGCGAAGCCCCAGGTGGGAGTCGATTACGGAGGACAGAATACGGTCAAATTTGTCCAAGACGAAAAATATTCCGCCAAAAGCGCTGATTTTCTCAGATTTTTGTTGTACCTTTGCCATGTCATTGATGATTTTGCTTGTCTTGATTTGCAGCACTAAGGTAAGTGAAAAATCTGACATGGCCAAATCCTGAGCCGCTCGGCTTTGCCGCTTCGCGCGTCGAAGAACTTTTTG
>CAMHAM010000035.1 GCA_946183415.1 uncultured Prevotella sp. | reverse complement strand
GGAAGCCCTGGATGGCCTCGAAGTGCTCGCGGTTGATGTAGGTCTCGCCGAACTCGAGCTCGCGGCAGGCTTTCGTGGCGATGTTCAGATCCTTGGTGAAGATGCTTGATGCCAGTCCGTACTCGCAGTCGTTGGCCCAGGCGATGACCTGGTCGATGGTGTCGAACTCTACCAGCGGGATGACGGGACCGAAGGTCTCCTCATGGATGATGTCCATCTGCTGCGTGCAGTTGTCGAGCACGGTGGCGGCATAGAAGTAGCCCTTCTGGCCTACGCGCTGACCTCCGCAGAGCAGCTTGGCACCCTGCTTGATGGCGCGCTCCACCTTCTCGGCGACGCTCTCGAGGGCGCGGGCCTCTACCAGCGGACCCATGTCGACGCTGTCGTCCTGGCAGGGATCGCCCACCTTCACGGCCTTCATCTTGTCGACGAGAATCTTCGTAAAGGCTTCTTTCACCTCCTTCTGTACGTATACGCGCTCGGCATTGTTGCAGATCTGGCCGTTGTTGCCGATGCGGCTGTCGACGATCCACTGGGCTGCGCGCTCCAGGTCGGCATCCTTGCAGACGATGGCTGGGGCCTTGCCGCCCAGTTCGAGGCTTACCTTCGTGATGTTCTTGGCGGCGGCGGCCATGATGCTCTCGCCTGCGCTGACGGAACCTGTGACGCTGACGATGTCGATCTTTGGCGAGCCTGCCATCTCATTGCCGATGACGCTGCCCTTGCCCGTGACGATGTTGATGACGCCTGCGGGCAGGCCAGTCTCAGCGACTACCTTGGCGAACTCAGTACAGTTCTCGGGGGTGAGCTGCGAGGGCTTGACGACGATGGTACAGCCAGCGATGAGGGCTGCTCCGGCCTTGCGGGCGATGAGGAAGAAGGGGAAGTTCCAGGGCAGGATGCCTGCTACGACGCCGATGGGCTTCTTCGTGAGCAGGATGGTCTCGTTGGGGCGGTCGCTGGGGATGATCTCGCCCTCGATGTGGCGGGCGAAGCTGGCCATGTACTCGAAATAGGCGATGGTGGCGCCCACCTCGATGGAGGCCCAGTTGCGCGTCTTGCCCTGCTCGCGCATGATAATCTCGGTGAACTCCTGCTCGCGCTTGCGGATGCCCTCGGCCATCTTCAGCAGATAGCCGGCACGCTCGATGGCGGGTGTCTTGGCCCATGACTTCTGGGCTGCGTGCGCTGCGTCGAGTGCACGGTTGACGTCTTCAATAGTTCCTTCTGGCTGACGGCTGATCACTTCCTCGGTAGAGGGGTTCAACACTTCAATCCACTGACCGTTCGAGCTGTTGCAGAACTGGCCGTTGATGTACATCTGTAAATCTTTCATACGTTTTTGTTTTGTTTTAATAAGAGTAGATAAGTTTTGTTTCTGATTCAGTGAGCAAAGTTAGTAAAATTTTCAGTAGGTCGACGGGCTGGCTGTGATAAAAAATTTTAAATCAACTTTTTTTCACAGTTCGGGCAGCTCTATTTCGTGAGGAACTTCGTGTTGAGGTAGTCGCTGAACGCCTCCTTGTAGTTGTCGCCGATGGGGAGATAGGTGTCGGCATCCATGATGACGCGGTTCTTGTTGACTTCCTGTATCTCCTTGAGGTTGATGATGTATGAGCGGTGGATGCGCATGAAGTTGGCGGGGAGATGCTCCTCGATTTTCTTCATGGAGAGCAGGGTGATGAGGGGCTTGGGATCGCTCTTGAGGTGGAGCTTGAGGTACTCGCTCATGCCCTCGATGTAGCGGATGTCGGAGATGGCGACCTTCACCACGCGGTAGTCGGTCTTCACGAAGATGGTGTCGTCGTCGTCTTTGTCGGCAGGGATGCTGGCCACTGGGGCTGCCGGGGCAGCGAGGCGCTCCTGCAGACGATTGGCGGCGCGCTTGAAATCGTCAAGACCGAAGGGCTTGAGCAGGTAGTCGACGGCATTGACCTGGAACCCCTCGACGGCATACTCGGAGTAGGCGGTGGTGAAGACGATGAGGGGAGGGTAGGCGAGCGACTTGACGAACTCCATGCCGTTGAGGTCGGGCATGTTGATGTCGCAGAAGATGGCGTCGATATTCTCCCTGTTGAGGATTTCCTTGGCCTCGATGGCACTCTGGCACTGTCCTTCGAGCGAGAGGAAGGGGATTTTCTGGATATAGGCGACAAGCTGCTGCAGGGCGAGCGGTTCGTCGTCGATGGCTAATACTCGGATCATAGTGGTAATGTTAATTTGACGGTATAAGATGTTTGCTCGTCGCGGATGTCGAGCTGATAGTTCTGACCATAGATGAGGTCGAGGCGCTGGCGCACATTGGCGAGGCCTACGCCGCCGTGCTTGTCTTCCTCCTTGGGGATGCGCGAGTTGACGCAGGTGAAGGTGAGACGGTCGCTGGCAATGGCCATCGCGATGTCGATGAACGACTCCTGGCGGTAGCTGACACCGTGCTTGAAGGCATTCTCTACGAAGGTGATAAACATGAGTGGCGGCACGTCCTTATTGGGCAGCGACGCAGGCACGTCGACGCTGATGCGCACCTTGTCGGTGTAGCGCAGCTTCATCAGTGTGATGTAGTTCTGCAGGAAAGTCATCTCGCGCTCGAGGGGCACGACGGACTTGCTGCCCTCGTAGAGCATGAACCGCATCATCTTCGACAGTTCGAGGATGGTGGACTTGGCTTTCTCGGGGTCGATGTCGACGAGGGCGTGGATGTTGTTGAGCGTGTTCATGAAGAAGTGGGGGTTGATCTGATACTTCAGATACTCCAGCTGTTTCTCAAGGTTCTGACGCTCGAGCTGGGCGAGATGCTTCTGGTCGCTGCGCTGCTTGAAATAGAGCTTCACGCCGAGGTTCATGCCGAGCATGAGCACAAGGATGATGATGGAGACGAGGTCGTGCTGGCCGAAGATGAGCGGCGGGTGCTGGCGGCGCTCATGGCGCAGACCGTCGCGGCGCGGACCGTCGGGGCGGGGCTCAAAGCCTTCGTGGTCATCAGGGCGTGGCTCGAAGTCGCCTTCGCGGTGATCAGGCGGCATCGGTGGTCGCTGGTGGTCGATCTGCTCAATCATCGCACGGCGGGCCTTGCGCTGGCGAAAATCGGGGCGGTGGTTGCACTGATAGACCTGGAAGATGACGATGATGGCTGCGCTGAGGGCAAGGTAGCGCCACCGCTGCTGGCGGTAGACGAGCATGGGCGCCATCAGGTGGTTGTGGATGAGGAACACGAGGAAGTAGAGGGCATACTGCTTCCAGACAGTGAAGATCTCGCTCCAGTCGAAGTCGATGCCGGTATTGGCACTGCGCACAGAGAGGCTCATCACCGGAGCCATGAACAGCAGTGCCCACAAAACAAGATAGATGATGGTCTCTTGCCGATGTTCTTTCTTAAATGACATATTCATTCCCATATTAAAAGGAATGCAAAGTTATATAAAATTAAAAAACGGGGCAAATCCGTTCAATGAATGCCCCGTATTTTTCAGCGAATCACCTTTTTCGTCGTTCCTCGTTCCTTGACGATGACGATGCCCTTCTGCTGTGAGCCTTCCTGCAGGCGTCGGCCACTGAGGTCGTAGGCGGCCTTGATGTCGTCGCCCTGAGCCTTGAGGGCGCTGCGGATGCCTGTAGCGGCATTCTCGATGATATCGGAAGTGTTGAAGTCCTGCGTGCCGCCTGTGTAGCTGATGCTGCCGTCGGCCTTGATGCAGACGCCTCCGTGACCTGTGATCTTCAGGGTGCCGCCCGTCATGTAGAAGTTGCCTGAGTCTTCATCTTCGTGGCCCGTGGTCTCGCCAGTAGGGGTCTCGTCCTTCAGCGACACCTGTACACCGTCGTCGCTAGGCCCGATGATATTCACTGTACCACTCTCCATGAGGAAGTACTGGTTACAGTTGATACCGTCCTTCAGGGCACTCTCCACGTTGATGGTGCAGTTCTTGATCTCAATATACTCCTTGCTCCAGATGCCGTGGGCAGTCTTGCCGTTGACGGTGAGCGTGCCCTTGCCCTTGAACTCGGTGTGGCCCTTGCAGACGAAGCAGCCCTTCCAGTCGCCGCCAGCACCGTCGGTAAGGCTGTTGGTAGTCTCGTTCTCGAGGCGGAGGTTGACACGCTTGCCGTTCTGGATGTCGATGGCGGGGCCACTGGGGTTGGTCAGTGTGAGTCCGTTGAGGGTAACGCTGCACTTATAGCTGCCGCTGAGGTAGAAGCTGCCGTTGTCGGACGAGCCTGAAAGGATGTAGTAGATCTCGCCTGGGGCACTCTCTGTGACGGTCTCGGCCTGGATGACTTTCACGAAGCTGCGATCGACCTCCACGCTGACGTAGCTGCTGATATTATCGGCCACGTTCACAACGGCATTCTCGCCGTTATACGTTATTTCGACTGTATTGTTATCAATAGCCATCGCACTGCCGATGGATATCAGCAGTGCGAAGATGGTTATCTGTAGTCGTCTCATTTACCGATAGCTTTTTTTGCAGAGTTGGCAACATTGTCGATAGCATCGGCAGCACCGTCCTTGGCATCCTCGGCAGCGTTGCTGATGGCTTCCTTTGCATCTCCTGCAGCATTGTTGATACCCTCAACCGCAGAGTTCAGGCTGCTAACGATGGCATCGGCAGGGGCTGCTGTCAGTGCATTGATGGCATTGTTGACGGTCTCGTTGTCGCCTACGAACGACTTGATCTTGTCGGCGTTCTCCTTCAGGAAGTCCTGAATCTTGGCAACATACTCCTTGGCAGCCTCAGGATTGTTGGCAAGGAACTCCTTGACTTTCTCCTGTACAGTGGCGAGAACCTGCTGGAATTTGTTGGCATCCTGAGCCTCGATCTGCTCAGAGAGGGCATTGATGGTAGCGGCGGCCTCGTCGTCGGCATTGATGGTTACTTCGGCCTCGGTAGCCTCTGCGGGTGCCTGGGGCTTGCTCGTACAAGCTGTAAAGCCAATGGCGATGACAGCAACGATGGTGAATAATACTTTCTTCATATGCATAAAATGTTTGTAATTGTTAATGATTTGATAGAATAGAATCTTGATTTTCGGCAACAAAATTAAGCTAATTTCGAATAGCTTGTTACAAAAAAGGCTTTTTTTTTATTTTTTTTAGTACTTTTGCAGCCTGTTTTCAAGATAACAAGTGAAGAAAAGATGAATAAATTGACATTTAAGCCCAAGTTGTTTTCGACTTTGCGGCATTATGACCGTAAGCAGTTCACGACCGATTTGCTGGCAGGTATCATCGTGGGTATTGTGGCATTGCCATTGGCTATTGCCTTCGGTATTGCCTCGGGTGTGACACCTGAGAAGGGTATCATCACGGCCATCGTAGCAGGTCTGCTCGTCTCGGTGTTCGGAGGTTCGAAGGTTCAGATCGGTGGTCCTACGGGCGCGTTCATTATTATTATTTATGGCATTATCCAGCAGTATGGTTTCGAGGGGCTGACCATAGCTACCCTGATGGCTGGTGTGTTCCTCATCATGTTCGGTGTGCTCCATCTGGGTACGATCATCAAGTATATACCATATCCGATTGTGGTGGGCTTCACCAGTGGTATCGCCCTGACCATCTTCACCACACAGATCAAGGATCTCTTCGGACTGACGATGGCGAGTGTGCCTTCAGATTTCATAGAGAAGTGGATAGCCTACGTGGGGGCGCTGCCCACCATCGACTGGTGGAGTGCAGGCGTGGGTATCGGATCGGTAGCAATTATCGCCCTCTGGCCAAAGCTGGCGCGACTGAACAGTGTGCTGAACAAGCTGCCTGGCAGTCTGATAGCTATCATCGTGATGACCATTGGCGCCCTGCTGCTGAAACAGTATATGGGCGTTGGCACTATCGAGACCATCGGCGACAGGTTCTCTATCTCGAGCCAGCTGCCTGGTGCCCAGGTGCCCGCCCTCTCGTGGGACGTCATCAAGGGACTTGTGTCGCCTGCGATCACGATTGCCATTCTTGGTGCCATCGAGTCGCTGCTCTCTGCCACTGTGGCTGATGGTGTTATCGGCGATCGTCATGACTCGAACACGGAGCTGATAGCTCAGGGTATGGCCAATCTTGCGAGTCCGCTCTTCGGTGGCATCCCCGCTACGGGTGCCATCGCACGTACGATGACCAATATCAACAACGGCGGACGCACACCTGTGGCTGGTATCGTGCATGCGGCTGTGCTACTGCTCATCTTCCTGTTCCTCATGCCGCTGGCGCAGTACATCCCGATGGCCTGTCTGGCTGGTGTGCTGGTGATCGTGAGCTATAACATGAGCGGCTGGCGAAGTTTCCTGGGCATCCTGAAGAACCCCAAGAGCGATGTCGTCGTGTTGTGGGTGACCTTCCTGCTGACGGTGATCTTCGACCTGACGATTGCCATCGAGGTTGGTCTGATCTGCGCTTGTCTGCTCTTCATGCGCCGTATGGCTGAGACTACCGATGTGAAGGTAATCAGCGACGAGATCAATCCAGAGGAGGAAGACAGCGACTTCGAGCTGGGCAACCTGGAGCACTTGACGATTCCCGATGGTGTTGAGGTCTATGAGATCAACGGTCCTTACTTCTTCGGAGCAGGCAACCGCTTTGAGGAGATCATGGCTGCCCTGCGCCACCAGCGCCAGCAGCCGAAGGTGCGCATCATCCGTATGCGAAAGGTCCCCTTCGTAGACTCTACGGGCATTCACAATCTGACAAACCTCTGTCTGATGTCGCAGGGTGAGGGCATCCAGGTAGTTCTCTCGGGTGTGAATCCGAAGGTTCAGGCCGTGCTCCACAAGGCTGGTTTCGACAAACTGTTGGGCGAGGACAATATCTGTCCGCACATCAACAACGCCCTCGAGCGCGCTCAGCAACTGATTTAATAGAAAATAATAATCCCTCGGAAAATCTCCGAGGGATTATTGTATGAGTGGGATTACTGCATATCGTAGACTACCTGCATGAGCTGCTTGCCCAAGTTGTCGGCTTGCTCCATCGTTGACGCTTCGCTATAGACGCGGATGATAGGTTCAGTGTTGGACTTGCGCAGGTGAACCCATCGATCTGGGAAGTCGATCTTCACACCGTCGATATCGTTGACGGTAGCCGAGTTGTCGTTGGCGAACATCTCCTTCACTTTCACCAGGATGGCGTCGACATCAGTCTCGGGGGTGAGGTCGATGCGGTTTTTGGCAATCTGATAGTCGGGGAAGGTAGAGCGCAGCTCGCTGACGGTGCAGCCCTTCTGGGCGAGACTCGACAGGAAGAGGGCGATGCCTACGAGGGCGTCGCGACCATAGTGGCTCTCAGGATAGATGACGCCGCCATTGCCTTCGCCGCCAATTACAGCACCTACCTCTTTCATCTTCGTGGTGACGTTGACCTCACCCACGGCTGCTGCCGTGTACTGGCCACCGTGCTTCACGGTGACATCGCGCAGGGCGCGGGTGCTACTCAAGTTGGATACGGTGTTACCCTTAGTATGGCTCAGTACATAGTCGGCCACGCTGACAAGGGTGTACTCTTCACCGAACATCACGCCATTCTCGCAGATGAAAGCCAGACGGTCGACATCCGGATCGACCACGATACCGAGATCGAAGTCGCCGCTCTTCATGCGATCCATGATGCCATGCAGGTTCTTCTCCAGGGGCTCTGGGTTGTGGGCAAAATCGCCTGTACACTCGCCGTTGAGAATCTCGTAGTCGACACCCAGTTGCTGGAACAATTCTGGTAGAATGATGCCTCCTACGGAGTTGATGGTATCTACGCATACGCGGAACTTTCGCTGGCGGATAGCCTCGCGGTCGACGAGTTTCAGCCCCAGCACAGCGTCGATATGGCGCTGGTTGTAGCTGTCGTCGATAGTGCAGGTGCCTAGTTTGTCGACCTCAGCATAGTTGAAATCTTCTTTCTCGGCCATACTCAGAACCTCAGCGCCATCGGCAGCCGTGAGGAACTCGCCCTCGCTGTTGAGTAGCTTCAGGGCGTTCCACTGACGGGGGTTGTGCGAGGCGGTGATGATGATGCCGCCATCGGCACCTGCCATGCGGACGGCCAACTCGGTGGTGGGCGTGGTGGCGTAGCCAATATCGATGACGTCGTAGCCCATACCCATCAGGGTACCAACGACGACGTTGCGCACCATCAGACCAGAGATACGGCCATCGCGACCTACAACAATCTTTCTGGATTTGGAATTCTTTGCAATAAACTGGGCATAGGCCGTTGTGAACTTGACGATGTCTAGGGGATTGAGTGTATCTCCAGTTGGTCCGCCTATTGTACCGCGGATACCAGAGATGGATTTAATAAGTGTCATATTATATGTTGTTTTTATGATTGACGTTGGAACGTGATGACGTAATAGAATGGCACCACATTGCTGGAAGCGGTGGCATGACCCTGAGAGTGGGGGATGATGAGGCGCACCTTGGCACATTCCTCATCAATCGACTGAGGACGTCCCACCTTGATGTAGGAGAGGGGCACCATCCATCCTGAAGGAACAGAACCACCATAGAGGGTATACATGACACCACTGGTGAACGAAGACGTGAACGTGCCGCTGTTGCGGGTGACATTCATGATATCGGGCTTGGCAGCGAACTGGGGCGTATCGTTCCATGACTGTATCGTATCGTTGAGGATATTGAACTCACGATAGCGGCAGACGAGCGTCGTGCTCTCTTGGGTGCCTAATCCCGTTCCGCAGCCGCTGCGCACAATCTGCATGTAGACGCCGTTCTTGTCGAACTTCACAAATTCGTTTCTTTTCACATCGGTGGTCATGCCCTGCTGCTTGAATTGGTCTTCGGATATCACCACAATCGATGAGTCGGCGATGAATTTCGCAATGGCATTGCGCTCCTTCTCTTTTTTGTCGCCATAGGTCTCATAGTCGTTACAGCTGGAAAGCACGACTGCGAGCGTCATCAATATGAACAGTATTTTCTTCATTCTGCCGGCAAAATTACGAAAAAGAATTTATTTTCGCACAGATTATGCAGATTAACTCTGTTTTTTTTGTTTATTTTAATTATTTAAGCCTGTCGCTGAAGGCCTCGATGGCTTTTCTGACCGTCTCGATGGCTTCCTGCATCGTGCCGTTGATACGTCCGCCAGAGGCATTCAGATGCCCGCCACCGTTGAAGAACTGCTCGGCCATCAGGTTGCAGGGGAAATCGTCGACAGAGCGCAGGCTCACCCAGATGATGTTGGGCTTGTCGGTATCCTCGCGCAGCGAGATAGAGAGCTTCAGACCCTTGATCTGCTGAGGGATGTTCACCAGTCCCTCGGCATCGCCCTTGATGAAGTGGAAGCGATGTAGCTCGTCCTTGGTCAGGGTGTAGAAGGCTGCATTGTACTTGGGAATGTAGACCAGTTTCTCATAGAGCACATAGCCCATCAGGCGGATGCGGTCTTCGGAGTAGTTATGGTAGACATTGCGGTAGATGCGATCCTTGTCGATGTGCTTGGTGAGCAGCTGGCTGATGATGAAGTAAATCTCGCAGCGGGTGCTGTTGTAGAGGAAGCCGCCAGTATCCGTCATCATGCCACAATAGACGGGCACTGCAAAGTGCTTTGTCTGTTGCTCGAAGCCGCCCATTTGCCATACGATGCGAAAAATCAGTTCGCATGTGCTGCAAGCCTCAGGCTGAGAGATGGTGAGGACGGCAGGCACATCGGGCTTCAGGTGATGATCGATGAGCACACGTTTGGCGGGAGAACTGACGAGCGACTGTTCCATCTCATCAACGCGACTCGGCGTGTTGTAGTCGAGACAGAAGATGAGATCGGCAATCTTAAACAGCATGTCGCACTTCTCGCGATGTTTGTCGTAGCGCACGATCTTCTGGCTGTTAGGCATCCACGTCAGGAAATCGGGAAACTGATCGGGAACAATCATCGTAGGCTCCTTGCCGATAGAGGTGAGGTATTCTGCCCAAGCCAAAGTGGCTCCGATGGCATCGCCATCAGGACTCTTATGGCAGGTGATGAGAATGGTATTCGCATTAGAAATCAGCTGGTTCATTTGAACCAGCTGATCTTCAGTCATGATGTTGATATTCATTTAAAACAGTTTATTGGGATAGACACCCTCATCGACGAGCTTCTGGATGCGGGCGACGGTGGCCTCACGATCAGCTGCATAGGTAACGCCAAACCACTTGCTGGTGGTGTCGAGCACCTCGACGGTGGCTGTTCCCTCGTTGATGAGCTTGTTGACCATCAGCGGGATGAAGAACTCGGCCTTCAGGTTCTCCATGTTCTTCGGATCGCTGAGGAACTCCTTGAAGTAGGCTTCTGAATACTCGAAGTAGTCGGGTGTGAAGCCCCACATGTTCATCGATACAGGGGTGTTGTCGGCTACGGTCACCCACTTGCCGTTCTCGTCTTTGTAGCGGATGGGCTCTGAGGCTGCACCAGCGTTAGAACCGTCTTCAGCACAACGCACAATCTCCGTGCGCTCTACGACGGTGGTCAAGTGGCCCTTTTCGTTCTTCGAGCAGATACCACGGGCTACGGTGCCGTTCTCTGATAAGGTGTTGCCCACGCGGAAACCTACCATCGCATACTGATTCTTGGCACCCTCGGGGAGGTTGGCCAGATACTTGCCGATGACCATAAAGGCATCGCGATTGTAGAAGTCGTCGCAGTTGATGACGCAGAAAGGCTCCTTGATGACGTCCTTACCCATGAGCACAGCGTGGTTGGTACCCCAAGGTTTCTGTCGACCCTCAGGTACGCTAAAGCCCTCGGGCAGTGCGTCGAGTGCCTGGAAGCAGAGCTCACAAGGCACCTGCCCCTCATATTTAGAAAGGATCTGCGTGCGGAACTGCTCCTCGAAATCCTTACGGATGACCCAAACAATCTTGCCGAAGCCGGCCTGAATGGCGTCGTAAATACTGTAATCCATGATAGTCTCACCGTTGGGGCCCAGTCCGTCGAGCTGTTTCAGGCCGCCATAACGGCTTCCCATACCTGCTGCAAGCAGAAAAAGAGTTGGTTTCATAAGCTTTGTTTTTTATGAGTTATATTAAATTGCGTGCAAAGTTACAAATAAATTTTCAGACAGAAGAACAGAAGAAACATAAAAATAATTAAACTGCAGAAAAAATCAGAACGGATAGCCGATGGCGAAGTTGAGCGTATGGAGATCCCTGAAGCGATTAGCATTGAAGAAATAGCGGTTTACGCCATTCTCACAAGGGATATGGATGGCGACCCCCCAGTCGAGACGGATCACGAGGAACCCGAGGTCGTAGCGCAGACCAACACCTGTGCCGATGGCGATGTCCTTCAGGAAGCGCGAGGCCTTGAAGTACATCTTTTCAAGATTACCAATCGTCAAGCTTACATCCTCTTGGGGCTGCTGCAGATCTTCCTCATCAACGTCGTCATAGTAGTTATCGGGAATATCCAGGTCCAGATGCCCCATACGCCAGATGTTTCCCATATCGAGGAAAACGGCACCCTTGAGATTGCCGAAGAGAGGCGTGCGGTATTCGAGATTGGCCACCAGCTTCATGTCTCCATTGCGCAAGAGGAAGGCAGTCTGCTTATCCCTGAAGCCATAGTCGGAGAAAGCACCAGGACCGATGTCACGCACGAGGAAAGCGCGGATGCTGTTGGCACCGCCTACGTAGAACTCCTCACTGAAGGGAGCATCGGAGCTGTTTCCATAGTTGAAGATAAAGCCCGCATTCACATGTCCCACGAGACTTGACTCCTCGCCTACAGACCAGGTCTTGGTGAAGTCGGTCTCCACCTTGAGAAACTGTGCATAGGGATTCTTGAAGAGTTCCTTGCCTTTCTCGTTGAACGACTTCCCTCGTATCACGTCGATGAGCGATACGAGATTGCCCGCTTCCTCGAGGGTCGTCTCCCAGCGGATGGGGTTGCGCACCGTCTTGGGGCTATTATAAATATAGGTGTAACGCATCTTCGGGATGAAGTAGTCGCCCAACGTACGGTTCAGATAAAGATTCTTGATGACCATCTCGGCGTATTTCTCCGTCGTAGAGCTCTTGAACTGGTACTTCACCGTGAGGGGTGAGAACTCATGGCGGCTTGTGGCCGTCTTCTGCCAGCGATAGGTCCACTCGCCTGAGAAAATCTGCATCTTGTAATAGTCAGGACGACGGACGATATCGAAAGAAACCTTGGCGATGGTAGAGGGGGCCGTGTAGAAACGGCGGCGACGGATGGGGCGCCCATTCTTGTCGCGGCGGATGCGATCAGAATTGTAGAAAGGTATAAGCAGACGCGGAAACTCGAGTGAGGCATCAGCACCATACTGATAGTTGCTGGAAGCCGAGCCTCCGCTGCGCGCAAACTCGTAGGAGCCATGAAGGTTGATGTCGAGCTTCTCTCCAGCACGGAAGGCGTTACGTTTGGCGAAACCTATCTTCACCAAAGGACCGAAGCGCCCATTCGAACGCCCGATGGCGTTGCCCTCGATATAGAAATCGTAAGGCTTGTCGAACACACAGTTCAGACGCAAGTCGAGGGTGTCGGTATCAGGACGGGGTGTAAACTGGAAGTCGGTGCTGGTGAACAGGCCATTGGAGTTGATGAGACTCGCTGATTCCTGATGCTTCTCGTAGCTGTACTCCTGACGGGGTCGCAGGCGAAGATCCTTGAGGATAACGCTTGGACGGATGGGGGGCTTCTTACCGTTGAAATGGATGGTCAGATGGCGACGCTTGATGGAGTCGTTGAGCTGTTCGCGCATAGATTTGCGGAACTGTACGTCGATCTTGCCGATATACCACTTCTTAATGGCTTCCTCAGGTAGACCGTTGGCCATCTGGAAACGCAGTTGGGCTTTGTTCTCTACGGCGAAGGTGTCTGCCAGATAGGAGGCATACCCCGTGTTATAGTAGAAGTAGCCGTTGTTGCGGAAGAGGGTGCTGACACGTGCGCGCTCCCCATCAAGCGAGGCGATGCTGAATGGCGTATCGTGCTTGATGAGCCCTTCCTCGCTGGTGGAGTCGATGAGTGCCTGCATAGGAGCGGGGAAGTTAACGTAGGACACGGAGTCGAGCCTGTAGAGAGAATCGAGATGGATGGTGTAGGCGATCTTGCTCTTCTTGGGATTCTTCTGGGGCACCAGCTCGTAGGTTACATCGGCACGGAAGTAACCGTTGTTCTGAAGCACAGAGCGCGCTACAGAGGCACGGAGGGCAGGGTTTACCTGACTCATCAGCACGGGGGGTTTGCCAAAGCTCTTGGTCATCCACTTCGCGAAGCCAGAGTCCTTGCCAGAGTATTTGTTGTAGACCCAGAGGCGCCACGACCAAGGCAGGGTGTAGTAGCTGCTGCCGAAGAGCGCACCGTTGGGCTTTGTGGCGAGGGCTGCCTCCACTTCCTCCTTCGTGGTGGCGAGGTGCTCCTCATTGGGATCGTCCTTCTTCTCGTCGGCATAGGTGATTTTCGTCAGACCCGTGAAGAGCTGCTCGTCGTCAGGTATGCCTTTCGTCATCGAGCACGAGGCGAGAAAAAGTAAAAAGGTAAAAAGGTAAGAGGGTAAAAGGATTGCTGCCCTTACCTTTCTCAATATGCCCTGATGATTATTCTCTCTCATATTTTATACCTTTATTCTTTTTACCTTTTTACCTTTCAGTGTCAACAGCCATACTGTCGCGTGGAGCTGTGGATGGCCGCATGGTGGACTGAGGCTGTCTCATCATGGGCTGAGGCTCTTTCTTCCAGAAGCGTAAGATGTCCAGGAAAGTGCTCAGCTTGCGGCGCCAGATGAAGCCTGCTCCGTATTCGCTGGTATAGCCGTCGAGCCAGTCGTAGGCATTCTGCGTGTAGAAGAGCTTGATATATTGTGTGGCGTCTTTGTTCAGGCGATACTCCATCGACACATTGTCGAAGAAGGAGTTCTTCTGCCCCTCGGCATACGTATTGCCTGTCGACACCCTGCCGCCAATCTGTATTTTCAGACGATTGTCGAAGAAGCGCTTCGAGAACTTGAAGGAGTAGTCGGTGTGCATCGTTCCTGAGGCATCGGTGGTGTTGTCGATGCCCACGCTGACATCGATGGTCTTCAGTGCTGAGCCTGCGATGCTGTTGATCTCGCTCTGGAGGAACGAACTGAGGGCGGAGTTCATCGTGAAACTGCCTGTATTGCCGTCAGCCAGATACATACCTGTGGTGAGCATACCTACGGCCAGCTTGCTGCGCTCCTCTGCCGACATGGTGGCAAGTTCTCCGCTGATGCCATTGTCCTCAGGGGCCTCGATGGTGAACTGCACACCCATATTCTTGAGGGTCTGGGTGATGGATACACCACAGTTGAAGAGCACGTTGCGGTTCTGTCCTCCGTCGCCAGTGATAGGCGCCTTCACCTGTTCGGTGGCTGTGATGTTCAATTTAGGATTCATGGGGTCGCCCGTAAATTCCACATAGCTGCCGTCCTTGATGGTGAACGTCTTCAGCGGGATCACTGGGAGCGAGTATTTCATCTCTCCGCTGTTCAGCGTGTAGCGGCCTAAGAGGTTGAGGCCATCAGAGTCGTATTTCAGACGGAGGTCGCCGCCACCCATCAGGTCGATGTAGTTGGTTTGGTTCGCATTGAGGTTGCAGACGATGTGGGCGCCCTGTGATATATTGATATTCAGGTTGGCACTTACTCCCTTTGGCGCAGGTCGCGAGATAACGGTCTGAGTGGAGTCGTTGAAATCTGTGAATGTCACCAGCTCGTTCATGTGGTTGTCTGTGGAGAGGGGCGAGTCGAGCAGGATGTAGGTCATGTCGGTGTTGCCTAATACGTCGAGTCGGCCTCGTATGTTCATCTCTTCCAGCGGTCCCTGTAGACGGGCTAAGAAGTTCACGTAAGCTTTGCCGTAGGCGATGCTCTTGAGCTCCTGCTTCGAGTTGATGAGCAGCAGGTTGCGGGCTCGCATACGCATGTCGATGGTGATGCGGTCGGTATTCGAGAAGTCTACGTCGCCCATGATGTTCAGCGGTTCCTCATTATAGGCATAGAGTCCGAAGTTCTCAAGCAGCAGATGGGAGCCTACGACGCGGATGGGGTCGTTGTCGAAGCGCATGCGGACGCTGTATGGAATGCTGACGAGGTAGGCTGAATCGACATAGATCTCGCCGTCGACTTCTGGGTGAAGGGTGCTGCCCTTAACGGTCAGTTCGCCTTCGCCATAGCCCTCGAGACCTACAATCTGATCAGGAACGAAACCGTTGACGAGGGAGAGCGGCATGTGGGTCATCGTGAAGACGGCGTCGAGTGCACCCTCGTCTTTGTTCTGATAACTGCCCCTGAGCAATCCGAACTCCTCTTCGTCGAGCATCAGGCGGGCTTCGATGGCGTGGGTGTCATCTTCCTTCATCAGATAAACCAGCTCTGTGCTGAGGTTGCCGACGGGTGAACCCTCGTAGCTCATGTTGGCAACGGCCATATCCGAAACGACGGAGAATTTCTCGTTCTGATCCTGCAGGATGTGGAAGTCGCCATTCAGACTACCCGTCATCTTCGGAATATAAGGCAGCACAGAGGTCACTTCGCCCAGATTGATGCGGTGCAGGCTCAGCGTCAGGTCTTGCAGCATCGTCGAGTCCTGATTCTCGGTATAGATCTTCACACCTGTCTTGTCGTCAGACACCAGGTCGACTTTTGCCTGTATCTTCTTGTCTTTGCCGATGAAGAGATAGTTGTCCTTGTTGAGGTTGAACTCCTTATAACCGATGGTGGGGCGCTCGGGCATCATCCTGAGGCGCAGACCTTCCTGCTCCATTTCGATGGTGGCTCCCAGTCTTACGCCCATCTTGCCCTTGGCGTCATAGTAGCGCAGTCCTGCCAGTGCGCCGTGCTCGTGGATATGTCCGTCGATGAGGGCATTGAACACGAACTGCGGATTCCGCTTGTTGTTACGTATCTGTGCCTGATAGGACAGTCGCTCGCCCTTCTGCGTCAGGTTCAGGCGCATGGTGTCTATGCGGGTGCTGTCGTAGTTTAGCGAGTAGACGTGACTAATGCCGTTGATACCTGTCTCAGGCGAGGTGTTCAAGTCGAGCTCCATCTCCTTGAAGTCGATGCCGATGGCTCTGAGGAAATTGGCTACGGGGTTCTCGCGCTTGCTCTCCAGATGGAGTTTCATCACGGGTAGCAGGGCCTTGATGGCTGGCTGGTTGATGATCTTCTGGTCGAACTGCGCCATGATGGAGTCGGAGAGGACGCCTGCCTGACTGATCACCTTCTCGTAGCCTCCCTGGGCGTCGAACTTCAGGATGAAGTCGCCGCTCTGGGCTCTCACGACGGTAGTGTCTGTGTTCAACTTCAGGAGTATGCCCACGTCGCCAGGATTGTAGGTCTTCCTGAGATCCTTCACATACACCTCGTTGAGGCGCCCGCTGACGTAGTGGGTCTGGTTCATGTCCGATTCTATCTTCAGACTGCCGTGAGTGCCTATGGTCAGGTGCTTGTCGAACAGGCGCATCTGGTAGAGGTCGGCTTTCTTCAGGTCGGCACTCACGGTGCCTTCTATCTTCTTCGTACTGAGCAGCATGTCTACACCCATGTTCCCGTCGAAGATCTCGTTGTGGCCTGTGATGCTGGCCTGTGCGCGCCCGTTTTCGAGTGTCGCCTGTGCCGTCAGGTTGTCGAGGTTCATATAGCCGTATTTCAGCAGGCTGACGTTAGCGTTTGCATCCAGACGGCTCTGGCTGGAGAAGAGGTCTGTACCGTGCCCATTGGCCTTGATGTCGGCAGAGAGGGTGTAGATCGAGTCTTTGGGCAGGAAGTGGTGCAGGTTCAGCTGGTTGATGCTGATGTCTGCGTTGTAGGTCATCCGCTCTGTCACGAACTCTCCCTTTGGGCTGAGTGGGATGAGGGTACTGGCCTTCACCTTCACGTTACCACCACCTTCTTTCAGGTTCATGTCGAGATCGTAGTGCGTGCCGTTGGCTCTTAGCCTGCCGTTGATGTCCATACCGTCTGGTATGCGGTAGATGCCGCTCATCTTGGGGTCGATCAGGGCTATCATGAAGTTCAGGTTCTTGGTCTGACCCTCTACCTTGATGTCGGCTGTCATTTTGTTGAGGTCTGTCACGTTCTGTGCTGTTCCGTTCAATGAGGCGTGTACGGCTGTGGCCAGATCGATGTTGAGACCTGTCAGTTCCAGGTGCTGCATGTTGCCGTTGAGGGAGCCTCTGATGTTCAGCGGACGGTTGGGGAAGTGCTCCATGAACTTCTGGGGCAGCCTGCCCGTGAACTTCTCCAGATCCTGCTTGCCTAACTGTGCGAAGAGGCGCAGCTTCATCTTGCCAGGATTCTTCTCATCGAAGGCATCGAAGTCGATGTCGGCCTCTGTCATGATGTTCGAGTCGGCTGTCTTGAGTGTCATCAGCGGCAACCTGATGTGGTTATAGGCTGAGTCGAGCGTCAGTCCGCCCGTGAACTCGTTGACCTCGATGCCGCTCTTCTCCTTGAGCTTGGTCTTGCGCACGAAGAGCGTGATGCCGTCAGGGCTGAACCTGAAGGCATCGACACCCAGCCTGATGTCGTTCAGGGCGATGTGGTTATAGTCGAAGCCGTCTGTCTCGGGTTCGAATCTGTTGTCGTATCTGAATCGTCCGTGATGCCAGTCGATGCTCTTGGCCTTATAGATGCCCTGCCCGATGTCGACGACGGCCTCGCGCGCTACTGCTTGTCCCATGTAGGCTTCTATGTTCATCGTGTCGCCTGGCAGGTGCAGTTTTAGGTTGGTGTTGCTGAAGCTGAGGCTGTCGGCATTGATAAGCCACTTCAGTGTCGATTTGGTGGTGTCGACGGCAGCGGTGTCAGTGAGGTTGATGTCGATGTTGGCGTCTTTCAGTCGCGCGCCGTTCACCTCCGCCAGCTCCTTGTCGAGGTCGATGCCTTTCGAGTACAGCCACAGTTCGTCGAGGTCGCCCTTGATGCGCACGTCGCTGATGAATCCGTTGGTGTTGACCTTCGCCTGATGCAGCGAGAGCTCGTCGATGATCACCTGTTTTCTCATCAGGGGGAGCAACTGCACGTCCACCACCAGCTTCCTGACGTCTGCGATGGTGTCTGTCACATTTGGTAAGGAGTCGTTGGGATGCAGCATCCTAAAGCCCTCGACACCCAGATCAAGCGGAAACTCCAGATTGACGTGCTCCACCGTGATCGTCATGCCTGTCTTCTCTGAGGCGACGGCAACGACCTTCTGCACCGCCCAGTTCTGGATGGGCGGCAGGTATAGCAGCACGGCGAGTATGATGAACAGCAGAATGGGGGTGATCACCGCTATCCCAATCCACTTGAGAGATTTCTTCATCAAGCTATCTAATGTCGGTGCAAATTTACAACAATTCTGCGAAAAATCGCATCAACCGCAGATTATTTTAATAAATATGGTGTGCAATTGCGGATTTCTATGGGTATGGTTTCTGTCTCTACGCTGTCATCTGTCACTTTTAGTCGCACGATACAGGCTTCTCTGTTCATAGGCTTCGTGGGGTCGAAGATGAAGTTGCCGATGCTGTAGTAGATGGGCTTGCCCTTGAACGTCTCGATAGTCTGCAGCGTGTGGGTGTGATGGCAGATCAGCGCGTCGGCTCCAGCCAATATCAGCATGTGAGCTTCTGAGCGCTGGCGGGTCACGGGCTTCAGTGTGTGCTCACCGCCCCAGTGGAACGAGACGATGATGACGGCTGTCGAGTCGGCCTTCCTGATGCGATGTACGCGCTCCAGCAGCGAGTCCATCGGCTCCTGACTCACGCAGGGCTTGTCCACAAGATAGGCATAGTTCTCGAGGGCGAGTCGCAACGAGGGCACCAGCCACACGCGTCGAGGTTCTGAGGCCAGCAGCACGGGCTCTGAGGCCTGCTGCATGTTCTCGCCTGCGCCGATGGGCACCATCCCTGCCTCGATGATGTTCCTGCGCGTGTCGAGAAGCCCTGCGCGCCCTTGGTCTATCGAGTGGTTGTTGGCCAGATTCAGGTGGGTGATTCCGTGTTGCCGCAGGGTGTCGAGCCATTCTGGTTCTGCCCTGAAGATGTACTGCTTGAAGACGGGTGCTTCGATCTTCGTGGCTGGACATTCGAGATTGCCCACAACCACTTGGGCAGAACGAAACACGGAGTCGATGCCGTCTGAGAACAGATGGTCGACTCCATGATGGTTGATCACGTGGCGCACCCCTCTGTCGAGTAGGATGTCGCCCGTAAATACGATGCTTAATGTATCAGCGCAGCGCGCCGATACATTAAACAGGATGCTAACAGCCAGAGCTATAGAAAAACTCCTCATTCACCTCAGGCATATTGTTCAGCGGCACGATGATGCGCTTCATCCACTCGGGCACGCCCTTGCGGGGATTCTTCTCCAGCTGCTGCTGCCATTCCTCGTCCGTCAGGCGGGGCTCGTCGATCGGCTGGGTAAACTCGCGATAGCTCAGTACCGCTCCGCGCGTCAGATACAGATAGCCGTCGATCTCAACCACAACGTAGATCTCGTCGGCATCGCCCACGGCTTCGAAGAGGATTGACTTCTCAGGATTGTTGTCCGCATTGGCTGTATAGACGTCCGCTACGAGAGCCACCTTCTTGTCGGCTCCCTGCACGTCGCTCCAGCCCATCAGATACTGGTCGTCAGAGCGAACCAAGTCGAGGCTGATGTTCTCGAACGAAGCTCCGATATATTGTATCTGGTCGAACTCCTCTTCGCTCAGTGGCTGGCCTGCCAGCTCTTTCTCGCTGACTTCCTGCAGGAAGCGCGCCTCCTCCAGCATGCGCTCCGTGATCTCGTTGATCTTCTTGGTCAGCATGTTCTGCTCCTTCAGCAGCTTGGCTGTGTTCTCAAGCAGCTCGATGGCCTTCTTCCAAAATCCGACGTTGGGCTCTACGTATCCCTTCACGATAGGCTCTGGGGGACCGCCTCCGCCACACTCAGCTCCCATGGGCTGCTTGGCGTAGAGGATAGCGTCGTGTTTCAGTTCTGCCCACGAGGCGAGGGCTGCGTTCAGATCCTTTTTCGACCACTCGGGGTTCACCATGAAGTAGGGCAGGTTCTTCGCGCCCTTCATCGAGGTGTTGAGCTCCTTCAGCGTGTTCATCCACTGGGTGCAGATGGTCTCGCTCCAGTCGATCTCGCTCATGCGCTTCTTCATCGACTTCAGACTGTCGCCCAAGGCTTTCCAGTCGGTCTTCTCCTCCAGCAGTATCTGCTCTGCTGCCGATACGCCCATCGCCGCCATGAAGTCGAGTCCCTTGGGCGTGGCGCGCTGGGTGGGCTTGCCGTCGAGGTCTACCATGTTCTGCAGCACCTCTGCGTCGGGCTGGTAGCGCTGGGGCATCACGTTGATCTTGTTGTGGCTTGTCTTCTCAAACTTGGGGCGTATGCGCGTCTGCTTGTTGCCGAGCTTGGTGAGCGCAGCGGTGATCTTGGCGATGGCCTCGTCGTTGTGCATCAGCTCTTCCATCTGCAGTCCCGACTTCTCCACCTCGGCCATCACCTGTGGCAGACTGAGGTTGTCGATCTTGCCCATGAGGAAGGTGATGAGGTTGTTGAGCGTGTTGTAGTTCTTCTGTGCCCCCTTGTCCGACTTCAGCGCGCAGGCCTGCTGCACGGCTGCCAGCACCTCGTCCTTGTTGTCCATGCCGAAGGGTACGGTCTGCAGCCACATCATGCCCCTAAAGTAGCGCTGCAGGCCTTCTGTTCGGGTGTAGTGGCCTCGCGGACGGAACAGGCTGTAGGGGAACGATACCTCGTGGTAGTCCTCCATGAAGAGGCTCCTGTCGTTGACGGCTTCTGTCGCCTTCCTTACTTCGTCTATCGCCACGTCGTCAGGGTCGGGCGTGAAGATGTACTTGCCAGTAAATAGCTTGTGGGCGATATTATAGTAGGTGGCGTTGTGGTGGGCGATGCGCCTGACCGTCTCGTCAGAGCCTGCCCATCGCTCCATGTTGTAGAGCAACTGGTGCATGTCTTGGCAGAAGGTGATCATCATCGGCAACAGCTTCTGCTCCTCCAGCTCGCGCAGCATGCAGTCGATATAGAGGTGGTACAGCTGCAGGTAGAGGTCGGTGGTCACGAAGTTGGGGAACTCCGAATAGTCGTTCTGCTCGTAGACCTGGAACAGCTGCGCATTGCGGGCAGGCACGATGGCGAAGCCCTCCTCGCCCAGCTTCTGGCTCAGCTGCTGGTCGAACTCCTTCAGCTGCCCAGGGTTCAGCAGGTTCTGCATGTTCACCCGCAGTCCCTCAGGCACGTCGAAGTTCTGCTTCTTCAGTTCGGCCTCGCGCGCCTCCATGCGTTGGATGAAGGCTTTCTCCACGTCGTTGTATTTCAGGATGTTGTTGTCCGTGATGCTACGCATATAGGCGTCGCGCCATGTCTCGCCCTCTTTGGCATCCACCATCTGCATGTTGTCGTCGAAGACCATCATCAGCGAGTCATACCAGGTGGTCTGCGAGTAGATGCCTCTGATGTAGGCGTCCATGAATGGCAGTCCCCGCTGTGCGGCAGGCGCATTGGCGAGGGTGCGCACATCGGCCAGCGAGAGTCCGCTCACGTCGATGTCGTAGTCGATACTGTCGAGCAGCTTCTCCACGTCGATCTGCGACGGGGGTACCTGCACTACACTCTGTTTCTGGCTGCAGGCGCAAATCATCGCTGCCACGCAAGCCCCAAATAGTAATTTCTTCATTGGCTAAAGGTTTTTATTGCTGTTTGTTTGTCTACTCCTTTGATGATATAGTGGTCAAACTTCATGCCGAAGCTCTCCCACCTATAGTCCGACACTACATAGAGCGAGTCAGTGGTCGATTCCAGGGCTCTGATCCTGCCCAGCGAGTCGCCCTCGGCTGGCGCCACGTAGCGGAAATCCTCGAGGATGCCGCCCAGCTTCGAGCCCAGCCACAGCGGACGAGCCTTCACCGCTCCCTTCGAGTGGGGCGTGGTCGATACGACCTGCTTGAAGATGAACAGCCGGCGGGCCTTCTCGGGATAGTAGCGCGTCGACTTCACCACGCCCACCATCGCGTCCACACGCCCGTCGCCGTCAACGTCGCCTGTCTGGAACTGGTACACAGGGTAGGGCAGCCGCCAGTCGTTGAGCCAGTAGAGGCTGTCGTTCACCTTCCTGAGGGTGAAGGGAGCCTGCGCCATGAGCGAACTCACGGCACAGAGCCCTGCGGCGAGCACCCATTTCCGAAGATTCCTTCCCATTACGCCTGCAAATATACACATTTTCTTCGAAAGATGTATCATTTTCGACGGAAAAATTCACACAGCCGTCTTGTATTTCAGTTTCTTGAATGAATTATCTGTCACAACTGTCACAAACCCACGCGACTTCCACTGACGGATCTGCTCGGATGTTCCCTTCTCAGATAATCCACACATCTTACGCACACGTATCACGTCGTCGGTCGTGAACTCGTCGGGCAGCATCAGCAGCATGTTCTGAGGACCACGCTTCATTTCATAGGTGTCAGCTGAGTCGGCTGCTATCATCGCTCCGAAGTAGTTCATCTTACACCACAGGTCGTTCTGAAGTGACCAGCGAACGAAGTCCTCGATGTTCTTTTCCCACTTGTAACCGTTGGCCACGAAGAGCACACAGGCTTTCAGCCAGGCAATGACGCAGGCACGGTGAGAGAGGTCGTCGAACACGCGGCTCTGGGAGAGTACGGCCAGATCCTGGCACTCCTTCTGCAACTGCTTGGCCAACTTGAACGCCTGAGGGCAGTCGATGCGACCTCGGGCTGCACAGAGGTTCAGGATGAATGGCTTCAGCTCTGTGTCGAACTTGTCGTCGTAATTGCCGAAGACCAGCTGCTCGGCACCGATCTCGCGCTGTGGGATTGTACTTAAGCTGATGCGCTGGACGGGGCCATCGGTGCAGACTGACCTGAAGTACTTCTTCACCTTCTTAGGCGTGGTGCTGGCGTTCCAGTTCAGGCGCAGGGTGACAATCTTTGTTACTGACTGAGTGCCCGCGCGTGTCTGTCCATAACGGTTGTCTGGGTCGAAGGAGAGGCACATCACCAGATACTGATGTCCACCCTTGCCGTTGCCCTTGAGCGCATCGAACATCTGAATTTCGTTCACCTTCACGTAGAGGAAATGTCCCTCAGCCTCGTCCGTTCGCATGACGAGTGCGGCATTGGTCATGTCGCCAGTAATCTCCTGAATGATAAGGCCTTCGGGGCGCTTGGCCTTGTCCTTGTTGGCACCCTTCGAGTTGATGTCGTCCTTCCAGTCAGCCTCGCGCTGCATGTTCACGGCATCGCGCTCGCGGATGTCGGCCATGATGTGGTTGATGGGCTGGTCGATGCACCCCTTACCGCTGCCCGAGTCGGCTACGAGACAGTCCATCAGTGTCGCTTCGTGCTCCACATTGTCTGTGTATTTGAATGTGGTCTGATAGAGGTGGGCACCCAGTGAGGGGAACACTCCACAGGCCACAGCGGGCTTGTAGGCAGCAGGCACCTTCGAGGTGAGCAGGCGTATCAGCCTTGGCAGCTTCTCGGGCATCACGGGTGGCTGAGGCGCATTGAAGTAGAAGTCGTCTTTCTTCGACGTGTTCGTCTTTCGGTCTGCCTCATTCTCTCCCTCCAGCGCAGCAAGTACGTTGGTCAGCGAGCGAGGCATCCCCTCGTAGGTACTCTTCAGGGCACTGCGGATCTTGGCGCGCTTCTCCTCCAGGGGGAATCCATCGTAGCAGGGGATTACCTGGTCGAGCCAGTCGAAGTTGTTGGCGCAGATGTGTCGCAGCGCATAGGCCAGCTCGTAGGTCTTCGCGTCGCGGTCGCCAACCGTTGGCTCAAAGCCGTGATTGTTCAGCTCCCAGTACTTCTGGATGATCTCCTCGAACGTGTGGCCGTGATACGTCTTCGGATAGTCCCTGACCTTCGGAGCCTCTGAGGATGTCGGCTGTGGCGTCGTTTGCGATGAATCGGCTGTGGCTGTGGTCTTTGCCTCGCCAGCTTCCTCCCAGGGCTTGTAGTGCTTGTTGTCGCTCTTGGCGCCAGAGGGAACTTCTTCGAGTCCCTCGCGCATGCGTACCTTTAGTATCTCATACTCCTCAGCGCTCTCCTCAACCGTCATCGAGGTCTCAAAGAGCTGGTCGTCGAGATAGGGCAGGTCGTAGGCGTCGCCACTGGTTGAGAACACCACGCGGCCGAGGTCGTGACAATTCGCGTCCATCTCCATCCTCAGCAGGCATGAGATGCGTACTTGGTTCTCGAGAATCGTCTTGCCCCTTTCGCGCTTGCATACCAGATGCCATCCACCACCAGCCGAGCGTTCGAGCATCAGCAGGCCGATGGCATCCTTCATCGAGAGAATCTTTTCCTTTGCTTCCTCCGACTTGGTTGAGTCGTAGCAGTCGACATCGTAGAAGAAGTAGTCCGACGGATGGCAGCAGCCTGCCACCTTGCCGTCAGGCATCAGGTCATTGTAGGCGAACTGCACA
This sequence comes from uncultured Prevotella sp., assembly GCA_946183415.1. Classification (GTDB taxonomy): domain Bacteria; phylum Bacteroidota; class Bacteroidia; order Bacteroidales; family Bacteroidaceae; genus Prevotella. Next base: position 5,821 of record CAMHAM010000035.1, on the reverse strand, counting down.
AGCTGCTTCTTGGCATCCTCATTGCCCATACGGGCGAGTGCCAGACTGGTGAGGTTGGCTTGCGAGTTGCGCAGTGCGAGGTATTCCTCGCGGTTGTTAATGTTGCGGGCCGTCTTGTGGCCATTTACAATTGTAATTACGTTCATTAATAATAAATAGGTCTAATATTGAAAAATTACAGTTATGTCGGCTAAGTCACATCCCAGGCCATTGCCGACTCGAACCTGGGTGATCACGAGAAGTATTGCGGTGCAAAGGTAGTACTCTATTCAAGCACCACAAATTTTCCCGTATTTATTCCTGTTAAATTTTGTAAACGAGCCGATGAGTCTCTGATTATCAAATGGTTACAAGGTGGATTTTGCGTTTGTCCAGTTTGCTTTAAGGGCACAAAAAAGTAAACGTTCGACTGACTATTTCTGCCAATCGAACGCTTGGGGGATTCAATCGAATTCCAATCGAATCGTAATCGAACGCCGCTATTCTTCAGCCTGCTTTTTAGCAACCCATTCGAGCACCCAGTAGCGCAGACTGCTGTACTCAGGCTTGGCGTAATTTCCTATGTAGCTCGAAAGCGTCTTGTTCTTCTTCATGATTTCTTTATCCGTCAGGTTGGTGTCGTGCTGCCCCTGCAGGATGAATGCTGCTATCGACAGGTTGCTCGTCTTTTCGCTGAACACTCCAGCCTTCTTCAGACAGCCGATGATGGCACCCTTGGCCTTCTGGTTTCTTGTGCTCATGCAGTCGTCGATAACCTTCCTGCCTGCCTCCGACTCAAGCATGTCGTTGACGAACGCATCGCGCCACTCCTTGTGGTACCGCTTCTTGTCGACACAGAACTTGTCGAACCAAGGCTCTTTGAGAAACAGTTTCAGTTCAGCCCTCACTTCGATGGTGCCAGGGTAGAGAGCTTCGCCTGCATCCGAGGAGTCTGCCGAGGGTGAGCAGCCATCAGCCGCATCGGTGAAGTAGGGGCTCTCCTTGCCCAGAATGACGAGTGTAAGCATGTAGATGTAGTCTGTCAGTTCGAAGAACTGCTCGGTTGTCTGGTTACTCTCTTTCAGGCTGAACATCACCTTGGCGAACTTCCGCCACGAGGTGTCGTCGTCTTTCAGCGTGTCCCATCGCTTCGATATCATCAGTCGCGAGAACTCCCTGATCTGCTGTTCGCGCTCCTCCTGTAGCTGGCTTACGAGCTGGTTGCGATCGGGGAACAGCTGCTGCCAGTCGATGATCTTGCGGAGCGACTGGGTGTGAGCGTGGAGCATCTCCCAGGCGAACCAGAGCTCGTGGTCTGAACGCAGGTCGCGGAAGAACTGCTGCCAAGGCCGCTGCTCGTCGCTGGTGAAGCGCTCATGGATCTCCCACGTCAGTCGACGGATGAGCCAGCCGATATCGAACAGTCGGTCTGCGTCCATCTGCAGTCGCTCGTAGCTGCGCTGACTGCTCAGTGTATTGATATTGCTGAAACTCATGGCCTCTCTATCTTATCAGGTCGTCGTCGTTATCAATCAGCCCTCTTGAGTATTTCGCATAGAGCCATTCCGTCAGATAGCCCATCGTGATGTTGTATTCGTCGGTGAGGTCGATGTCTACGTCGTGCTTCTTGGCGATGGCCTCAAGCTGCTTCATGACGGGCTTCTTGTAGGCGATGAATCCGTTGCGGCTGCGGATCACCGTCGGCGCAGGCAGGCTGGCCTCCACTGCCTGACAGATGTCGCGCGCTGCCTCCACACAATCCTTGTCGTAGTCGTGAGGCATCCATCCCCAGAGGGCATCCACCACGCGCATCTCGTCGTCGCTGAGCCCCAGTGCGCGCCCCTGCTGCTGATGGTCGCTCACGGTCTGGATGCAGTGGAGCACTTCGTCGACGTACTTGTCGCACTTCGCATCCTGTTTCAGGTAACCGCCGAAATCTGTGGTGCAGTGCTCAGCATAGTAATCCTGAACTGCATCGAAGTGGGCCACCACGCGCTCATACTCCAAGTCGAGCATGATGCGGGCAGTCATCACCGCCAGGCGTCGGTAGGGCGTATCGTGGAGCCACTTCGTCAAGCGCTCGTTGCCCAGTGTATAGTCCTGCTCGAAATCGTATGGATGCTGCCCCAGCCCAGGCTCCAAGTAGTCGAGGTCTGAGGGTATGTGGAAAATCAGGGCGTAGCCGAAGTCTGCCAGCTCGATGTACCATTTGGCCAGGGCACCTTCTTCCTGATAGAGGGGATTATCCAGGCGACGCATTCCGTCGTCGTGCAGGAACTGCCCTACATACCAGTACATCGAGTCGCCATATTCCCGCTGACCCAGCAGGTCGTCAGCCTCGGCTACGGTGAACTTGCGACGCTCATCATCACTCATCCCCTCGACCTTGCTCAGGTCGACGTTCTGGAACACGCTCTTCTTCAGCAAGTCGTGCATGTATTCGACCGTTATCTCTTTTTTCATCTGATACCTTATTATATATATGTGCTGCAAAGGTAGTGCATTTCTGGGGAATAACCAAATTTTAGCCGTTGTCTTTTTCGATGCCCTCCACACACACCGTGACAGTTGTGACAATTAAAAAATTAATCGAATTTTGCTTAACTATATATATAATATATATATTATATATATAGTTATACTTTCTAAACAAGTTTTTCTTCGAAAAATAACTGTCACAATTGTCACAAGCCCTCACCCTCTCGCCAGCCAAGACACGATTACTCCGAATTAACCCCTGCTTATTGCGGAATAAGATGTAAGTAATTTTGGTTAACTGCCATCCTCCGATAAAAAAGTAGTATTCTGCGCCCTGCCTATCCTGCAATCGTTCCCTTACTAGGGAATTTTTGCGCCCTAACTATCGCGCAAATTTTACCTCTGACCAGCTCATTCTCTGAGTTCCAAATCCCTTGTTGAGATGTAAGAAATAAATCAGTGACACGCCCTCTCGCAGCCCTCTGTAGCCGTAGCCGACCTGATCGCCAACCGTAGCCGACCTAACCGCCAGCCCTTGGGAAGCTGATCGCCAGTCATAGCCGACTAAGCCGCCAGTTCAATCAAAGAGAAATGCGACAGTTTCATCGAACTCGTCAAAAGCCTGTTGCAACCTAGGATTGTCCTTTCTGAGAATGATTGCCATAAAATTTGTTTGGCCGTTCATCTTTCCCTCGGCAGTTTTTATCACATATAGTTCATGGTGCTTGTATGTGTTAAACCATCTGACGAAAAGACGATTGCTCTGATAGATTTAAAGGTGGGCAGTGTTATACTAAACCTGCCAACCTTTTTTGGTGATACAATTCAAGTCTGATTTGAGCAGCCTTTCTTTCTTCTTCCTTTTCACGCATAAAATCCCTGAAGGCTGCACGGACTTCCTCGCGTGTTCTTTTCTTTGTTGTTTCCATATCGATTCTTGGTTTTATTTAATATTTCGCCTGCAAAGATAGAAAGAAAACTCGAAAGTTCCAAATATTCATCGATTTTTCTCTCGATGTTTTATTATAATCTCCTTCTGCACCTCCCCGGGCGAGAATTGCACACTGACTCCAGTAGCATAACGGCAATTCTCCTTATCTTATCAAATCAAATCGGGACTCGCGTATATCGTGGCGGGTCCTGATTTTGTTTTTTTTGCTGGCCTGTGACAGTTGTGACAGTTCTCGCGCCTGTGTAGTGGCTGGCACAAAGGTCAAGCAACTGAACCAGAATACAGATTTTCAACGGGGAAAATCAAATCCCAGTCATCGCCCCAAACTACATTTCCATCATCAATTACAAACGTTCGAAACAGATCAGGGTCAAGGTATTTATTGTACTGTGGATGCGGATGCTTGCGGATAAAATCACCTATGTCAACGACACTCTGATGGCCGTCGTTGAAAGTCAGTCTTACGCAAAGGTTGCCAGCGTCTTCGGCAGAAGTGACGTAAATATAATCCATAATTAAATTCTTTCTTTAATGTAGGTCGTTTTCACTACTTTCTTCATGACGAAGAAATCTATCCATTTCTCAACGATACGCTGCCAATATTTGTTAATGAATTCAACGGCAACTTTTTCGTCTTTGTTATCCAGAGGCTTCGCACCTTGTTTCTCACGGCGCACAATATCTTTCAACTCTCCATTTTCTATGATCAAGTCGAATACACACTCCGTCCCACTATGTTTCACATGGACATGTATCGGCTCATGCTCATTCGAAAAGAAGTAGAAAATGAAACCAAAATATTCAAATATCTTTGGCATATCTTTGTTATTTTTGGGGCAAATATACAAACTATTTGGATAACTTCCAAATAATCTGCCGAAAATTTGGAATTATCTTTGTTGTTTCAGAATCGATTCTTGGTTTTATAAAAATATTCGTCTGTAAAGATAGGAAGAAAACTCGAAAGTTCCAAATATTCATCGATTTTTCTCTCTCGATGTTTTATTATGATGTATGTGGGGGGTTAGATTTTTATGTAAATAGTTTGCATATTCAGAAAACATTGCTTATCTTTGCGTCACGAACTGTAATGTTGTAACTATGGACGAGAAGAATAACAGAAGGAATGACGGACAGCTGCAGCTGGAGTTGCCACAGGAGGTGGCGATGGGAGAGTATGCCAACTTTGCGATTATCACACACTCGAGCAGTGACTTCATCGTGGACTTTGCGCGCGTGATGCCTGGGTTGCCTAAGGCTCAGGTGAGGAGTCGTGTGATACTGGCGCCTGGCATCGTGCCGCCCTTCAACATCCCTAAGGGTGAGGCCTGACGAGAGGGTCGTGTGACAGTTGTGACAGTTAATTCTGCTTGGGTAGGGGGCAAAAAAAAGAGGGCCTTAGCGGACCTCCAGGTTGTCGTGCTTTGCCATCCAGGCGCTGAACACTGTTCCTGCTATGAGCATGGCTCCCATTTCCATTAGTGTAATCATGACTTAAATCTCCTATGCTTTTATAATAACTATTCTTTTCTTCGTTTGCGATGCAAAGGTACAACTTTCTGGCTGACTTCGCAAGGGAAATCAGACAATTGTGCGCGAACACAACTTTTATTTGATACAGGTCAATATAGCATTTCCAAGTGCCTGCCACAGAGGGTCATCGGGTAGGGGAGCCTCGACGGTGATCGTCTGTTTTGATACAGGGTGGATGAACTCCACACGACGCGACAGAAGCGAGATCGAACCATCGGGATTAGAGCGAGGGGCTCCGTATTTGAGGTCGCCCTTGATGGGACAGCCCATCGCTGCGAGCTGGCAGCGTATCTGGTGGTGACGGCCTGTCATCAGCTGTACTTCGAGCAGCGTGTAGTTGTCGCCGTGGGCTATCGTGCGATATTTCAGGATGGCTTTCTTTGCATTGGGGCGCTCGCGGTCGTAGGCGTATGATTTGTTCTGCTTCTCATTGCGCACGAGCCAGTGCTCCAGCGTGTGCCACTCATTGGTATCTTCACTCCTCACTCCACGCTCCACACTCCTCGAATTTTTCACAATCGCCCAATAGGTCTTGTGAACTTCGCCCTCGGCAAACATCCTGTTGAGGCGAGTGAGTGCTTTCGAGGTTCGCGCAAAGACGACGAGCCCTGATACGGGGCGATCCAGGCGATGAACCACTCCCAGGAACACTTCGCCAGGCTTGGCGTACTTCTCCTTGATATAGTCTTTCACAATATCAGAGAGGGGGCGATCGCCAGTCTTGTCGCCCTGCACGATCTCCCCACTCTGTTTGTTAACGATGATGATATGGTTGTCCTCGTAGACTACCTGCATAGCTTACATATTCATTCCACCGTCGACCTGAATCACCTGTCCGCTGACGTAGCTCGACATGTCTGATGCGAGGAAGGTAGCCAC
>CAMHAM010000034.1 GCA_946183415.1 uncultured Prevotella sp. | reverse complement strand
TCAGACTTATGAAACTATGTGCATGAACACAACCAGCTTTTCGGACTGAGCCTCTCTTTTGCTTTGTGGCTTGGCCCGTGGCAGGGCCAAGGATCGACGAAGTCAATCCGCCGGAATCACGAAGAGAGAGAAAATCAAAAGATTTTCTCTCTTTTTTTGTGATTACTGAAATATTTTTGTATCTTTGCCAAAAATAATAGAAGATATGGAAGATTCAGCATTAAACAAATACCTCGATGAGATAGGGCGCGAGACACTGCTCACCGATGTTCAGGAGCGTGAGCTCTCAGCCAAGATTCTTAATGGCGATCAGAAAGCCCTCTCCAAGTTGATTGAGGCAAACCTCCGTTTCGTAGTCTCAGTGGCTCGCCAGTATAAGGGCAAGGGAGTGGCTATGGAGGATCTTGTCAGTGAGGGAAACCTGGGGCTGATGAAGGCAGCTTCGAAGTATGATGCCACGAAGGGCGTGAGGTTTGTGAATTTCGCAGTAGTCTACGTGCGTCAGGCCATCGAGAAAGCCATCGACCAGCAGGGAGGTCTCTATCAGCTACCCAAGGATCTGAAGCGCGAGGCGGCAGCCCTTCAGCAGAGTCATCCACTCTCCGTCGATGCACCTTTAGGCCACCGCACGAGTATGAGTCTTCTCTCAGTGCTGATTAATCAGGATGCCCCGCTGGCCGACGAGCGTGTCCACTCCGAAGCTATCGAGGACGCCGTAGAGTTTGCCCTGGGTTCACTCGACGGGCGCGAAACGAAGGTCATCAACGCCTTCTTCGGTATCGGACAAGAACACGAGACGATGGCAGAGATTGCCGAGGATCTCGACATCAAGCGCGAGCGTGTACGGCAGATACGCGATAAGGCTGTGCGCAAGCTCCGTAAGGCCTACAAAGCCCGCCTGCGCGAACTCCATAGGGCTTAAGTTGTCCCCCTCAAAAAAGAAATCAGATATCCATTCCTGAGTCATAGCCCACTTCGACGTCGAAGTGGCCTGATGTGCTGAAGTCGAAGATGTAGTAGGTTGCATACTCCGAAGAGCCGTTGACTTTCTTCGAGTTCTTCTGGAAGAGTTTACCCTTCTTTCCGTAGACGTTAGGGTCTACGTCCTCCTTGTACTTCAGTCCTGCTGCAGCAGCATCATCCATCAACTGTGCATGCCAGAGCGAGTCAGAGGTGATGATGGCAAAGCGATTCACCGTCCCCGTCTTTCGCGAGTCGTCGAAGAAGAAGTTGGTGTGAACGCCGTAGTATCGCTCACCAGTCGGATTGAACTTATAGTCCTCATACTTCACGTTGTTACCAAAGCAGTAGCTGATAGCTGGGCTGTCGCCGCCAAAGTCGGCATCCGAGATATAGTGGTCTGCCAGCAGCATGGGCAGGTGCAACGAGGCAAAGAGTTGCTCGATGACCGTTGGCTCTATGCTCATTCCAGGCTCTACGAGCTCCATTGCCTTCGCAAACGTCAGTGTGCCCATCTCTGCTGTGGTGGCAGAATCCTCCGCCTCCGCTCTGGTGGTCTTCTCTGTTGTTTCCCACTGTTGGGGTTGCTTGACTGAAGGCTTGCAGCCCGTCAGTACCAGACAGCCTACTATGGCTGCCGAAAGGGTGAAAGTCAGGTGTTTCATACTTCTTGGAGTTTACTTATTCGCTGCAAATATATTCATTTTCCCCGAAATAGGCAAGCTTTTATGCAAATATCTCCATTTTTATTTTGTTTCTTTTATTATCTTTGCAAACAAATAACGAAACCAATTTAAATTAGATTTCATGGATTAACACTGCTTTATTTTATTCAGCTGAGTGGAACCCGCAGCCCCCGGGTCTGGCGCAGCCCTCGGGTCTGGCGCCTGACCCCAGAGTGCATTTTACCGAGTTTTTGCCGCTTTTACAGCCCGAAACGCACTTTTGCGCGGAGGTGCAGCTTATTTACGACGTCTTGGGCGAGACCTGAGCGCAACTGCTTCTCAGAAATTAAGAGCATCCTATTTCTCATTAAGCGCCATTTGTCACTATGATAAGTGGCTCTTATTATATGTGTACCCGAAAACGGACATACAGATAAATTGCTTTAGGCAACTGTTCAATGTTCAAATGTTCAAATGTTCAAAAAGTATTTTCCATTGGTATCAATAACAGTTCAAAATTATATTATAATATATTTAATATATATATTAAATATATTATAATATAATTATATAAGCTTTTCTTGAATATTTTAAAAAAGCATTTTGAACATTTGAACATTTGAACATTTGAACATTTGAACAAAAAGGTTGTGGAAAATTCAAAAACTAATGACATATGACATAATGTTTATGTAACAGCCTCAAAAACAATATGTTACCGATTTGCTTTGTGACATATTAATGACATAAAAACGACATACTAATGACATCATATCGTCAGAAATGACATATTAACGATGCGAAATGGTGACGGCATGTAACGATGCGCAAGGGAGCCTTGATTCATAAGCTCGTTTAATATTCCCAACGTGGGAATATTTTGTTCCCAGTGTGGGAACATTTCATTCCCAACGTGGGAATTAGCGATACAGTTAGCTCTCTTAAGAGCCTCAGTTAGCCCATTATTGGCGAACCGAAACTAGGAAATGCCCCTTTTTATGTCATTACTATGTCATTAATATGTCGTTTCTATGTCATTAGATAATTTTGCAACATACTGAAAACGAGTAAAATACAACGATTTTATGTCGTATGTCATTAGTTTCTCAAAATTCTAACTCTTGCTATTTTAACTTCCCGCAAATTATTCTGTAATTAGTAGCATTTCACATGCCAATTCATCACTTTCTGCCCTGCGTTTCGTTACGTTTCAGTAGACAAGAAGTAACTAATGGATATGATGTTTTGTTGAAATGTTGAAAAAACGTGTTTTAGTTTTGGTGATATGCTATTTTTTCGCTAATTTTGCAATCAAATTAACTTAAAACAACGATATGAGTGGAATAACAGGTAAGATCAAGAGTCAGGTAGACGCTATCTGGATGAGTTTCTGGACAGGCGGTATCACCAACTCTATCGATGTGCTGGAGCAGATGACCTACCTCTTCTTTATGAGATCACCGAGGCGATGAATGAGTTCAAGACTAAATATATGAAATAGTTTTTGGCTCAAATGCTTGCATGATAGAAAATAAAAGTTTAACTTTGCAGACAAATCAGAATGAAAGATGACATACTTGAATCAGTTTCACAAAGAGGCAGTGGAGAGGAAACTGCGGAAAATCGCAGAATCCATGAAATCGCCGATGAACTCCATCGACGCTGCCAATTATATGAAGCGCAACTTCGAACTAGCCAAGACGATGTAAACCGCCTCGACGTGGAGCAACGTTCAGCAGAGCAATATGCCAAGTCTGCTGGTATTTGGATTCCTATGGACGATATCTTTGATCTGGGAATCCCAGGACCCAGCGGCAACGAGAACGATACCTATGTGGCTAAAGATACGATTTACAAGGTAAATAACCTGCTGAATAGCGGAGGTATCTGCAAGTTGCTCGACAAGATATTGCTTCATAATCAGCTTTTCCCTAACACGGCTTATAGGTTTCATGGCTTTACAGGCTATGACGGCAGAACCATTATGCCCGTATATTGCTATGAACAAAAACACGGCGACATGGCGACACGGCGATAAGAAGGAAAGCACCAGTCCTTACGACTAATTCAGAAGAAAAAATGCCCTCCGAAGAGGGCATATAGGATAAAATCCTTCGGCATATAGCCTTATTGTGATAAGATGTAGAAAATCTTACGGTGCAAAGATAGCATAAATTAGCGAAACAGCAAAATATTTACGTATAAATTTTGCAATCTCCATTAAATTGTTTAATTTTGGCACTTGAATTCTAAAGACCGAATCACAATGAAGAAAAGAATACTTGGTATAGACACGGGTACGAACAGTCTTGGATGGGCTGTCGTAGATAAAAATGAAGATGGTTCCTATTCCTTAATAAATAAAGGCAGCCTTATCTTTCAGGAAGGCGTGAAAGTGGAAAAGGGTATAGAATCGTCAAAAGCAGCAGACAGGACCTCTCATCGTGCGCTGAGAAAACAATATTTCCGCAGAAGGCTAAGAAAGATAGAAATCCTGAAGGTCCTTATCGAATTTGATTGGTGCCCATTTCTTTCTCCAGAAGCACTTCATCAGTGGCATGTCAAGAAACTATATCCTAAGGACGAAGCCTTCATGTCATGGCAACGAACCAATGACAATTTTGAAGAGAATCCCTACTATTACAGGCATATTTGCCTGCATAGAAAGCTTGACTTGAATGAGAGGTCAGAAAGATATGTCTTAGGCAGGGCCATATACCATCTGGCTCAACGCAGAGGCTTTCTCAGTAATCGTCTTGAACAGGGCAATGAAGATGAAACTGGAAAAGTAAAAGAGGCCATATCTTCATTGTCTAAGAATATGTCTGATACAGGGTGTGAATACCTTGGTGATTATTTCTATAAAATATATAAGGAGAAAGGAAACACTGAAAGAATACGGACACATTATACTGACCGCGAGGAGCATTACAAAAAAGAGTTTTATGCTATATGTGAATGCCAAGACCTGACTGAAGAGCAAATTACGAAGTTGGAAAAAGCCCTGTATTTCCAATGTCCTATGAAGAGTCAGCGGCAAGGTGTTGGAAAATGTACATTCGAGCCCAAGAAGGCTCGTGTGGCTGATTCGCATCCATCATTCGAGTTATTCAGAATGCTGTCATTCGTGAACAATATCAAGATTAAAGGGCCTCACGACATAGAACTCCGTCCTCTTTCTCAAAATGAATTTGAGAAGGCTAAGCCTATGTTCTTCAGAAAGAGTAAGTCCCAGTTTGACTTTGAGGACATTGCCAAAGCCATTGCTGGAAAAGGCAAATACCAGCACATTAAAGACGCTGGAGACAAAGACTATAAGTTCAATTACAGAATGACGCAAAGTGTTGCTGGTTGTCCTACTATTGCCAGCCTCATGTCTGTCTTTGGTGACGATTATGAAACTGCTATTGCCGAGCGATATACATTATCCGAAGGTAAGACACCCAAGCAAATGGTAAACGATGTATGGAACGTTTTATATAGTTTCAGCGACAAGGATCATGTTAAACAATGGGGAAAGGAAAAACTACAGATGAGCGATGAGGAAGCTGAAAAATTCTCGAAGATCAAGTTGACCCATAGTTTTGCATCACTCAGTCTGGCAGCTGTCCATAAGATTCTACCATGGTTGGAGCAAGGGCTGATTTATCCACATGCGGTGCTGATGGCAAAAGTGCCGGATATAGTAGGGAATGATGTTTGGAAAACTCGTGGTGAATCTATCACAAAAGAACTATACACCTTGATAACCAACTTCAATCCCAAGGATGAGAATATGCAGGGAACTTTGGATTTCTGCATTAAAGACATCCTGAAAGATATGTGTAATCTGGCACCAGGTGTAGCTGAAAAGTTGTATCATCCCTCCATGATAGAAACCTATCCTGATGCCAAGATGAATTCACAGGGTGTTTATCAGTTAGGTTCACCAAGGACCAATGCCGTACGCAATCCAATGGCCATGCGCTCACTTCATCAGCTGAGAAAGGTCATCAACACATTACTGCAAGAAGGCATTGTCGACAGCCAGACAGAGGTACACATTGAATATGCTCGTGAACTGAACGATGCCAATAAACGTAAGGCTATCGCCCAGTGGAACAAGAATAGAGAAACTCTGCGAAAGAAATATGCAGAAGACATACGTACACTATATAAACAAGAATGCGGAAAGACTATAGAGCCAACTGATGATGATATCGTGAAATTCCAGTTATGGGAAGAACAGAATCACATTTGTCTTTATACAGGCAGCTCTATTGGTATCAGTGATTTTATTGGTCACAATCCCAGTTATGATATTGAACATACTGTTCCACGTAGCGTTGGTGGCGACAGTACGTTAGAAAACATGACACTATGTTCCAGCAAGTTCAATCGTGAGGTCAAGAAGGCAAAACTGCCCTCTCAGTTGTCAAATCATGATGCCATTATGGATAGGCTTGAAGAGTGGCGCGTGAAAATAGAGAAACTTCGCAAAGATGTGGATCGTGTAAAGACACATTCAGGAATGGACAAGGCTGTAAAAGACCGCCAGATACAAAAACGTCATCTGCTAAAGTTGGAACTAGACTATTGGGTAGGGAAATACAAGCGTTTCCAAATGGAGGAAGTGCCCGAAGGATTTGCTCGTAGGCAAGGTGCCGGCATTGGTCTTGTTGGCAAATATGCAGGTTTGTATCTGAAATCCTTGTTTCATAAAGCTGACGACAGGAGCAAAAGCAATGTACGTGTTGTTAAAGGAACTACTACAGCAGAGTATAGGAAGATGTGGGGCATACAAGATGAATACGAAAAGAAGTCGCGCGATAATCATGTACATCATTGTATCGATGCAATTACCATTGCCTGTATTGAACCTGGTGAATACAATGCCACAGCGAAATATTATCAGCAACTGGAGGAATATGAAAGAACTAAGGCTGCAAAGCCTTCTTTTCCGAAACCATGGGCAACCTTTACTGAGGACATAAAGGCTATCGCACAGGAGATGCTAGTCGTTCATAGCACACCAGACAATATGCCCAAACGTGCTCGTAAATATGTACAGACATCCCAAGGCAAGAAACTTGCTATGGGGGATTCTGCACGTGGCTCGCTGCATAACGACACCTATTATGGTGCCATTAAGCGTGGTGGAGTAATAAAATACGTCATCCGCAAAGAACTGAGTAGCCTCAAAGAAAGTGACGTCGAGAATATAGTAGATGACATTGTAAAAGAAAAGGTAAAGCAGGCCATTGCAGATAAAGGATTTAAGCAAGCAATGGGAGAAGACATATTTATGAATAAGGAGAAATGCATCAAGATTAAGAAAGTGAGATGCTATGCTCCGTCCGTTACAAATCCCTTGCATATTCGTACACATAGAGACGAATCACGAAAGGAGTATAAGCGACAATACCATGTTACTCCTGATGGTAACTATTGTATGGCTATCTATGAGGGTGAAATCAAAGGACAAATAAAACGATCTTATGAAATAGTAAACATGATTGACGCAGCAGCTTACTTTAAGAAAAGTTCAGACATGGCAGGGCAATACCCGATAGCTCCTGAAATTAAAAACGGACTGAAATATAGATGTACAGTACGTACAGGCACACAGATAATTCTCTTGCAATCAGATGATGAAGAGATAAACCTTGCTAACAAAGAAGATATTGCCAGGCGTTTCTATTATGTAGCTGTGATGCGTAGCGATGGTCGATTAGTTTTACGCTATAGTCAGGATGCTCGAGATGCTACAACATTGAAGAAAGAACGCAAATCGGGAGCATATAAAGTCGGAGAGCAATACAGATCAGAGATAATGATGTCTCTATCTGATTTTCATGCATTAGTAGAGGGGGTTGATTTTAAGATCAATGTGCTTGGTGAAATTGTTTTGTTAAAATAGAATACGATGTTAAAACGTACACTTGTATTCTCAAGTCCCATGCTTCTATCACTGAAGAACCTGCAACTGGTAGTTGCATACAGAGAAGGGATATATAAGTGTTCTTTCAATTACTGATAAACAATACTCAAACATCATTCACATTTGGGGAGCCATAGAGAAAAAATCAAGGCCAACCCCATTGCAGTTAGAATTTTTTTAGTAATTTTGCAAAGTAGATGGTATGTTTTGACCACTTCGTGTACGTATGAGTGGACGCAAATGTCTGTGAATAAAAGAATTAAGAAGTATACGTTGTGGTTTGATGTAGAATAGAGATAAAAGACAATCTTCGCGGCACTCTCAAACAATGCCAGTGAGTTGTGGTTTGATGTAGAATAGAGATAAAAGACAATCATATCTTCATACTGATAGGTTACCTCATGTTGTGGTTTGATGTAGAATAGAGATAAAAGACAATTCAACGGCTCCTGATGCCGACGAGTAGAGGTTGTGGTTTGATGTAGAATAGAGATAAAAGACAATGGATGGTCAGACATCAAATCTATGGGCTGTTGTGGTTTGATGTAGAATAGAGATAAAAGACAATATCGCACTGCTTTCCGACTGTGCCCGTTCAGTTGTGGTTTGATGTAGAATAGAGATAAAAGACAATTTCCCACCGTCACCGCCGAGAGGTTCTGAGTTGTGGTTTGATGTAGAATAGAGATAAAAGACAATAAGCCGTAGCCAAAATCGCAGCCAACGATGGTTGTGGTTTGATGTAGAATAGAGATAAAAGACAATCCGTCTGGGTGAAGCATCCACTAGTGGTCGTTGTGGTTTGATGTGTGTGCTGGGGTCAGGCCCCGAAGTAAAGTGGTTGCTGAGGCCTGCGGGTTCCACTAGGGTGGTAGACCCGAGGGCTGCGGGGTTCACTTGGGGGGTAGAGCCTGGGAAAGAGGATTCAGTTCTTTTTCTGTAGTTTAGTAAGGCGGCGACGGGCATCGTTGGCGTCGGGGTAAAGTTCGAGGGCTTTCTCGTAGTTGCGGATGGCAGCATCAGTCATGTGCTCATGCTCACACTCGCGCCCCAGGATGGTGTACTCAGCGGCGAGGCGTTTGAGAAGCTCGTCTTTCTGAGCAAGCTCTGATTTTAGGTTATCAATCTCTTTGGTGTATTTTTCTTTCATGCGATCCATCTCATGGCGCTGACGGTTGATGATGCCCAGCTTCGTGCGGATGTATCGCTGGATGTGTGGCTTCTCGATGTCGTAGCGCAGATGGATGGCGGTGAGGAAGTGGCTGAGAAACTCGGTGAAATCGCCCTTGTCGAAGGCTCTGATGGCATCGCGGTATTCGCGGTCTGCCTTGCCTTCTTCGAGGGCCTGACTGATGAGGCGCTGGTCGTTGTAGCGGTTGGCGAACTGCACGACCTCTGCCCGTACGAAGATGTCGCTCTGACGGAGGGGAGCCTTGAGGGTGATGCCCTGTAGTGAGGTACAGCGCGAGAGGGCCACGTAGGTCTGACCGCCAGCGAAGGCCCCGCCGCCTCCGAAGTCGATCTGTACTTGCGAGAATGTGAGTCCCTGACTCTTGTGGACGGTGATGGCCCAGGCCAGTCGGATGGGGAACTGTGTGTAGGTGCCCAGCAGCTCTTCCTCGATCTTCTGTTCCTTCTCGTTAAAGGTGTAGCGCATGTTCTCCCACACTTCGCGCTCTACGTCGTGCTCGACGCCTTCCTCGGTGATGATGCCTATCACGCCTTCTTCCTCGTCGATGTAGTCGACGACGCCCAGCGTGCCGTTTACCCAGCGCTTGTCTTTGTCGTTCTTGATGAAGATGACCTGTGCGCCTGGCTTCAGCTGTAGTTCCATCGGCGTGGGCAGCGAGGTCTCGGGGAAGTCGCCTTTGATGTTGCCTATGAAGATGGAGGGGTTTCCGTCGAGGGCTGCGAGCTGCTGCTCGTTGGTGTAGTCGACGATGTCGCGTCGCGTTGCGAGGGTGATTACGAGTGAGGAGTGAGGAGTGTGGAGTGAGGAGTGAGGAGTGGGGAGTGTGGAGTGTGCCGCAGAACTATTCTCACTCCTCACTCCACACTCCACACTCCTCGAAACGACTCTTGAGTTGAGGGTATTGAGATCGGCGGTGGTGGCAGTGTTATTGCGGATGCGGTCGAGGATGGCGATGAACTTGTCGTCAGTTTGTCTGTAGACTTTACGGAGCTCGATGGATACGATGGGCATCTGCTGCCACACTTTCGCGTTGAAGAAATAAGAGCTGGGGTAGAAAGGCTGCAGCAGTTGGCGGTCTTCGTCCTTGAGCACGGGTTCGAGCTGGTAGATGTCGCCCACAAGCAGTAGTTGCTTGCCGCCGAAGGGCTCTGGGTTGCGGGTGTAGATGCGCAGCACTTTGTCGATGAAGTCGATGATGTCGGCGCGTACCATTGATATCTCGTCGATGATGATGAGTTCGACCTCTCGGATGAGTTTGCGCTGTGCACCCGTGTATTTGAGTGTCTCCTTGATATGTCGATAGCTGTAGCGTGAGTCGTTGGGGAGTAGGGGGTGGAAGGGCAGTCGGAAAAAGCTGTGGAGTGTGGAGCCTCCAGCGTTGATGGCGGCGATGCCAGTGGGAGCGAGGATCACGTGTTTCTTCTTCGTGTGACTGGCGACGTAGCGCAGGAACGTAGACTTACCCGTCCCAGCCTTTCCCGTAAGAAAGAGCGAGCGACGGGTATAGTTGATGATCTGGAGTGCGTCTTGCCACTCCTTGTTATCGAGATCGAGTTCCATTAATCTTCCTTCGTGGCGTCGGCGTTGTGCTGTGGTGTCTGTGTGTTGTCGGCGTTATCGGGCTCTGGATCCTTTTCTGGGCGTTGCAGTGGGTTGCCGAAGTCATCGTAGAAGATGGTTTCGTCGTCGCCATCCACAGCGAGTGAGTCGACCCCGATGGAGTCGGAGTCAGCTGGTGCCTTGAAGTAGCCTCCGCAGTCGTACATGTCGCTGGTGAGGTCTGACTGGCGTGGCGGTGCGAACTTCGTGCGGTATTTCTTGAAGGCAGGGTCGTTGAGCACTGATCCGAGGAAGTAGCCGCAGATGGGGAGAGCCGTGCGGTTACCCTGTCCGAGCATACCTGTGCGGAAGTGGATGGAGCGGTATTCTCCGCCTACCCATGCGCCCACTACGAGACGTGGTGTGACGCCGATGAACCAGGCATCGGAGTGATTGTTCGACGTGCCTGTCTTGCCTCCGAAATCAGTGTCGGCAGCCTTGTCGTAGCCTACGAATCCCATCAGACGGGAGCTGGTGCCGCTCATGCCGCCCTTGAGCAGCTGCTGTACGAGGAAGGCAGAGCGATAGGGGATGGCCTGCTTGGCCTCAGTCGGTGCCTCGAAGATGACTTTGCCGTCGCGGTCTTCAATCTTTTCCACGAGCACTGGGTCGATCTGTCCGCCATCGTTCACTGGTGTACAGTAGGCATCGACCATTTCGAGCAGGTTGACGTCGCTGGCACCGAGGGTGAGTGAAGGGGTGGGGTCGAGCTTCGACTTGATACCCATCTTGTGGGCAGTATTCACGATGTTGTCGATGCCGCACTCCTGACCCAGACGGACGGCTACGGAGTTGATACTCATGGCGAAGGCCTGCTTTAGGGAGATGTTCGCACCAGAGAAGTGGCCGTCGGCATTGGTAGGTGCCCAAGTGACCTCCTTGCCGTGATCCATCACCTTCATCGAGAAGTATTCATCCTTACGGTAGTCGCAGGGGGTGATGCCCTGATTCATGGCTTCGGTGTAGACGAAGAGCTTGAAGGTGGAGCCAGGCTGGCGCATGGCGGTGACCTTGTCGTATTTCCACGAGTTGAAATCGATGTCGCCCACCCAGGCCTTCACATGGCCTGTCTGTGGCTCCATCGCCACGAAGCCGCAGTGCATGAAGTGCACCATGTAGCGGATGGAGTCCATCGTAGAGAGTTCCTTCTCCACGCGGCCTTGCTCATAGTCGAATACTTTCACCTTGTGGGGCAGGTTCAAATAGTAGTTGATGGAGTCCTCGTTGCCGTTGTATTTCTTGGAGAGGTATTTGTAGACAGGCTGTCGCTTGGCGATGTCTTCGATGAAGTTCTTGATCTCTACGTGTCGCTCGTCCTGCCAGGGGTTCGTGCTGCCCCAGTGCTGGTTGAAGGTCTGCTGTACCTGCTTCATCTGCTTGAAGGCAGCCTCTTCGGCGTATTTCTGCATGCGCGAGTCGATGGTGGTGTAGATCTTCAGTCCTTCGGTATAGAGGGCATTACGATTGTCGAAGTAGTCCTTGCACCAGTCCTTCAGATAGTCGGCCACAGCCTCGCGGAAGTAATTGGCATCGCCGTCGTAGGCCGACTCCACACTGTAGTCGAGCTTGATCTCGAGCTGTTTCAGTGAGTCGCACTCAGCCTCACTTAGGTCGCCGTGCTGCTTCATGAGGTCGAGCACGATGTTACGGCGCCTGATAGAATTCTCAGGATTGATGAGGGGGTTATAATAGGTGGTGGCCTTGAGCATACCCACGAGGATGGCGGCGTTCTCGGGTGTCAGGTCCTTTGGGGCACAGCCGAAGTAGGTCTTACAAGCTGTCTTGATGCCGAAGGCGTTAGATCCGAAATCGACGGTGTTGGCATACTGCGTGAGGATCTCGTCTTTGGTAAAGAAGAACTCGAGCTTGTAGGCGGTGATCCACTCCTTGCTCTTCATGATGAGCATCTTAAGTCCGGGGATGTTGCCCAGCAGACCAGTGGAGTATTCGCTTCGTGTGCGGAAGAGGTTTTTGGCCAGCTGCTGCGTGATGGTGGAGGCACCGCGTGCATCATGATGCAGGGCATAGTCTTTCAATGCTGCCACAAAGGCCTGATAGTCGATGCCGTGATGATGGAAGAATCGCTCGTCCTCGGTATCGATGAGCGCACGCCAGAAAACGGGGTTCACCTCTTCGTAGGTCACAGGCGTACGGTTCTCACTGAAGAATTTGCCTATCAGCTTTCCGTCGGCACTGTAGATCATCGAGGCTTCGGCAGGGCGCTTGTTCTTGATGGTAGACATGGAGGGCGACTTTCCGAAGAGCCAGAGGAAGTTGATGTCGACGGCTCCCAGATAGAGGAAGAAAGCCACTATTAGCGATGCGACGGCCGCCAGTGTCTTCACGTACCAAGGGCGCCCCTTGTAGAGGCTTTTATACCAGGTCCATATACGTTTGAGAATTTTCATGACTTACTGATTTTTAGTTTGTTGCTCAATATAACTGATGATTTCTTCTTTGTCGTCGGGATGGAACCAGCGTATCTGCTCGTCTTTCTTATACCACGTCAGCTGTTTGCGGGCATAGCGGCGGGTATTGCCCTTGATGCGCTCTACGGCCTCGTGGAGTGTCCACTTGCCTTTCATGTATTCGAACATCTCCTTGTATCCCACCGTGTTGAGAGCATTCAGTTCTCGCTTCGGATACATCTGCTGCGCCTCTTCGAACAGCCCTTCCTTCATCATCTTATCCACACGGCGGTTAATGCGCTTGTAGAGTTCTTCACGGGGACGTGTGAGTCCGATCTTGACGATGCGGAAAGGGCGGGCTTTCTTCTCCTGTTTGCGGAAGGAAGAGTAGGGCTTACCTGTCATTACGCAGATCTCGAGGGCGTGGACCACGCGACGGGGATTCTGCTTGTCGACAATCTCGTAGTATTCGGGATCGCGCTGCCGGAGCTCTTCGCAGAGACTTCCGAGTCCTTCCATCAGCAGGCGCTTCTTCAGTGTGGTGCGGGTCTCGTCGTCGACGGTAGGAATGTCGTCGATGCCATTGCAGACGGCGTCGATATACATCATGCTGCCACCCGAGAGCAGGGCATAGTCGCTGGTCTTAAAGAGTTCGCCAAGTAGTTCGAGTACTTGCTGCTCATAAAGCGATGCACTATAGTAATCATCCATGCCCAGCGTGCCGACGAAGTAGTGCTTGACTTCACTCATCTGCTTGTTGGACGGGCGGGCCGTGCCGATTTTCAGTTCCCTGTAGATCTGTCGGGAGTCAGCGTTGATGATGGGTATGTCAAAATGTTTGGCAATATCCATGCACAATGCTGTCTTTCCGACTGCAGTAGGCCCTGTGATGACTATCAGTGTCTTTTCCAAATGAATCGATTATCGGATGACGCCGCGCTTAGAATTCTCGATGAACGAACAGATGTACTCCACCTCCTTGCTGTCGGGGAACTGTTCGCGAGCCATAGCGACACCGTCTTTCAGTACACCTTGTGAATAGATGATGCGGTAAGCCTCGTGGATGGCCTCGATGGTCTCGCGTGGGAAGCCGCGACGGCGGAGTCCTACGAGATTCACACCTGCATAGCGTACCGGCTCTTTGCCAGCGATGACATAGGGCGGGATATCCTGGCTGGTGCGCGAGCCGCCCTGGAACATAATATAGCTGCCCACCTTGCAGAACTGGTGGAAGAGGCAGGTGGCGGAGATAATGGCATAGTCGTCGACCTCGACCTCGCCGGCAAACTTCGTGGAGTTGCCGATGATGCAGCCGTTGCCTATCACGCAGTCGTGAGCCACGTGCATGTTCTCCATCAGCAGATTGCCGTTGCCCACTACCGTCTTACCTTTCGAGGCGGTACCACGACTGATAGTCACATTCTCGCGGATGGAGTTGTTGTCGCCAATGACGCAGATGGTATCCTCGCCCTGGAATTTCAGATCCTGAGGCTTGGTGGAGATGCTGGCGCCAGGGAAGATCTCATTACCGCTGCCAATACGTGCGCCGTAATGGATGGTGACATTGTTGAGCAACTTGTTGTTGTCGCCAATCTCCACATTCTTGTCGATGACGCAGAATGGGCCGATGATATTGCCGTCGCCCAGTTTCGCCTCAGGGTCTACAACTGCTAAGGGGTGTATCTGATTTGCCATGTTCCTATTTATTCTTTACGATTTGCGCTGTAAATGAGGCCTCGGCTACGATGCGATCGCCAACGAAGATATAGCCTTTCATCGAAGAGATACCGTGACGAACGGGTGCCAGCAGCTCAACCTTGAAAATCAGCGTGTCGCCAGGTACGACCTTCTGACGGAACTTCACGGCGTCGATCTTCATGAAATAGGTAGACCAGCGCTCGGGCTCCTCAAGGGTGTTGAGAACCAAGAGACCACCACACTGAGCCATTGCTTCTATCTGCAGGACGCCAGGCATCACAGGCTCCTGTGGGAAGTGTCCCTGGAAGAAGGGCTCATTCGCCGTGATGTTCTTCACGCCCACGATGGTTGTGGCTCCCAGTTCGATCACCTTGTCAACCAACTGCATCGGATAGCGGTGGGGCAGGAGTTCGCGGATGCGGTTCACATCCATGATTGGCTCTTCATTGGGATCGTAAATAGGTGCCTGCACCTCGTGCTGGCGGATTTCCTTACGCATCTGGCGGGCAAACTTGTTATTGATAGTGTGGCCTGGGCGAGTGGCGATGATACGACCCTTGATGGGCTTACCGATGAGTGCCATGTCGCCGATCACATCGAGCAGCTTGTGGCGGGTACACTCGTTCTCCCACTGCAGGGGCTTGTGCTGGATATAGCCGAGGTCGGTGGCATCGCGATGCTCTACATGCAGCATATCGGCCAGCATGTCGAGGCGCTCCTGAGTGGTCTGGCGCTCATAGATCACGATGGCATTGTCGAGGTCGCCACCCTTGATGAGGTCTGCCTGCAGTAGCGGCTCGATGTCACGAACGAAGACAAACGTACGTGCGCTAGCAATCTCGGAGATGTAATCTTCAGGCTTTTCTAGTGTGGCAAACTGGCTGTTGATGAACTTCGACTCAAAGGAGCACATCGCCGTCAGCGAGAAGGCCTCGTCGGGGAGGATTGTGATGCATGAGCCTGTCTGCTCATCCTTCACCTCAATCTTCTTGCGGATGATGTAGTAGTCCTTCGGAGCGTTTTGCTCTTCGATGCCCACTTCCTTGATTTTCTCAACATACTTGATGGCAGAGCCGTCGAGGATGGGAAACTCAGGACCATTGACCTGAATCATACAGTTGTCGATGCCCAAAGCATAGAGGGCTGAGAGTCCGTGCTCAACGGTAGAGATACGTGCATCGCCCTTGCCAAGCACGGTACCACGCTGTGTGTCGACGACATTCTCTGCAATCGCATCGATGACGGGTTGTCCGTCGAGGTCGATACGCTGAATCTTATAACCCGTATTCTCTGGGGCTGGA
Source organism: uncultured Prevotella sp. (assembly GCA_946183415.1). Classification (GTDB taxonomy): domain Bacteria; phylum Bacteroidota; class Bacteroidia; order Bacteroidales; family Bacteroidaceae; genus Prevotella. Next base: position 14,948 of record CAMHAM010000034.1, on the reverse strand, counting down.
TTAAATGTTACAGTCAGGTTCAAACCTGTATGCAGTCCTTTTCCGAAAAGTGAAAAACTGCCTTTTAATGTCTTCTGTTTCATCTTGATATTTGACAATTTGACTATTTTACGATTTGATAATTCAGTTCTTTGGCTCAACCATCTCCTTCAGTTTGTCGATTTCGCGCTGCAGCTGCGCTATCTGGCGATACATTTCAGGCAACTTGGCATCTATGGCCCTTGCCTTGAAGAACATCTTCGGATTGGTGGCAGGAGAACCAATGAGCTGCTCACCGTTGCCTTTGGTATCGCCGATGACACCGCACTGGGCACCAACGAATGTCTTATCCTTCACATGGATGTGGCCTGCAAAGCCTGCCTGACCACCCACCATGCACCATGCACCGATCTTTGTGGATCCTGCCATACCTGCCTGTGCTGACATCACGGTGTTCTCACCGATTTCGCAGTTGTGGGCCACCTGGATCAGATTGTCGAGCTTCACTCCTTTGTGAATGACGGTCTGACCCATCGTAGAACGGTCTATACAGGTGTTGGCACCTATCTCTACATCGTCTTCAATCACCACGATGCCAATCTGTGGGATCTTGTCGTATCCGCCCGTATTCGGTGCAAAGCCAAAGCCATCGGCACCAATGACGCTACCAGCATGGATTGTCACATTATTTCCTAATTGACATCCTTGGTAGATGGTCACGTTGGGATAGAGTGTGCATCTTTCACCTATGGTGACACCGTCGCCAATGACGGTATGGGGATATATCTGGGCTCCCTTTCCAATGACAGCTCCGTCGCCGATATAGGCGAAGGCACCTACATAGACATCTTCGCCGATTTGCGCCTTCGGGGAAATGAAGGCCAGTGTGTCGATGCCTTTCTTCGCAGGTTTCATCGAGTCGTAAAATTGGAGGAGCTTGGCAACGCACTCATAAGCGTTCTTCACGCGAATAAGTGTCGTGATGACGGGCTTTTCTAGTTCAACGTCCTCGTTGATTAGGACAACGCTCGACTTGGTGTCATAAATGTAATGGGTGTATTTAGGATTCGACAGGAAGGATATCGCTCCAGGCACTCCTTCTTCGATTTTGGCGAAGGTGTTGACGGCTGCATTTTCATCGCCTTCCACTCTTCCCTGAATCAATTCTGCAATCTGTTTCGCTGTAAATTCCATATCTTTGGGGTCTTATTTTACAATAATGCTGCAAAGATAGCAAAAATTATTCTAATCTTTGATAACAAAGATAATATTTTCTTATTTTTTTAGAAAGTAATTGAACATTTAGCAATTCGGAAGCTTCTGAAATGTCCTTGATTTCACCGTTTTTGTAAAGTATTGCGATACTGTCGTCGTCTACATCGTACATGTCTTTCTGGATGGTGTTCAGGCTCATCAGATAGTGGGCTTCTTCGATGGGAATATACAACTTCTGGGCGATTTCCTGCTGTAGTCCGTTGATACGTTCCTGCGGGATAGGCTCCTCGTGCACCTCTACCTTGAATATTTTACGATCGAGCATATCGGTGGCCAGTATCGACAGGATCTTGTCATCGTCATGCTTCCAGGCTTTCATCGCACTCCAGATATCAGAATCGTCGAGTTCCTCATAATAGGAAAGCGCATCCGGGTGGGTGTTGAACCATGCAGCATCGACCTCGTTGGAGAGGAAATAATGGAGGGCGGGAGATGCGAAGACATCGTGCCCTTTACGTACGAGTTCCTTAGCTCTGTTAAGCATATTGACTAGCACCTTCTCGTAGGCCACACATGTGCGATGCAGATATACCTGCCAGTACATCAGACGGCGGGTGGTCAGGTAGTTCTCAAGCGAATAGATGCCTTTCTGCTCTACTACAAGAGAATCGTCTATTACATTGAGCATCTTGATGATACGCGCACTTCCAATATTGCCTTCGGTAACACCAGTATAGAAGGAGTCGCGTCGCAGATAATCAAGTCGATCCATATCGAGCTGGCTGGAAATCAACTGATGGAGGAAGTTCTTCGGATAGTCGCCCTTGAAGATTGATATAGCCAGATTCAGTTGTCCGTTCAGGCTCTTGTTGATTTCCTCCATCATCAACAGTGATATCTCTTCGTGGGATATGCCGTGAATAAGTGTGTTCTCAAGCACATGGGAGAACGGTCCGTGTCCGATATCGTGCATCAGGATGGCTGCCTGTACGGCCTCTGCTTCGGATTCGAAGATGAAGATGCCTTTCTGCTGGAGGTTCAGAATGGCCTCGCTCATCAGGTGGAAGGCTCCGAGTGAGTGCTGGAACCGCGTGTGTCGTGCTCCAGGATAAACAACAGAGGCGAGTCCCAACTGGTTGATACGGTTCAGTCGCTGGAACAGAGGATGCTCAACGACATTATAGAGCAGTCCTTTGGGTATCTTGATAAACCCGAAGACCGGGTCGTTGATAATCTTGAAGTCGTTCATGAATGGACAGTTTTTGACAGTTTGACAATCTTATTTTTTTATTTAGGGTGCAAAGTTACTACAAAATTCCTGTTTTTCCAAAAAAATCCCTATCTTTGCATGCACAAATCAAAATGAGAAGAAATGAAGATGAAGAAAATGTTGCTGATTGCACCCCTGATGCTGCTATGTTCATTAGTATTCGCGCAATCGCAGAAAGGGAACCTGCAGAAAGGTGATTATGGCTATCTGTATTGTCACATGAATGATCGTGGGCGGGCGTGGACGGCTTATGCTCTGAGTCGTGATGGTTTTCATTATCATGACCTGCTCCAAGGCGATTCGGTGTTCAGCGATGCAGAAGTGGCTCGCATAGAAGGTGCTACCCGTGATGCCTATATCTGTCGTAAACATGACGGTTCTGGGTATCTAATGGTCTGCACGGATATGAATGTCGGTGCCAAAGAACGTTTGGGAAAGGTGGAGACTTGGGATAACTATGGTATAGCTCTCCTGACGAGTGATGACTTGATCCATTGGCAATCAGTGACTTTCGATTATCGTAAGGGGAAGGAAATCTTCTCTGATCCTCAGTCGGAGAGTGTCTATCAGAACTGGGGTACCATCAATCGTGTGTGGGCACCACAGATCGTGTGGGATGCCGATTTCGTATGGCCTGATGGCAAGAAGGGTGGCTATATGGTTTATTACTCTATGTGGAATCGCAATGAAGAGACCTATGATCGTATGTACTATTCGTATGCCGACGAGCATTTTACCACCCTGACGCAACCCCGACTGCTTTTCGACTGGGGCTATGCTACTATCGACGCAGATATCAATTGGGTGCCTGCTGATCACATGTGGCACATGATGATTAAGAAAGAAGGGGGGAAGCCTGGACTCTTTACTGCCACTGCACCCACGCTGACAGGTCCCTGGAGCGAACCAGTGGAGGACGACTATGTAGACTTTGAGGGCAATAAGAAATGTGAAGGTGTGAGTGCCTTCCAGTTGGCAGGAGATTCAACTTGGGTTATCGGCTATATCGAATATTCGTCAAAACCCAAGAACTATCGTCTCTGCCTAGCTGACAAGAATATGCGCAACTTCCATTCTCCCAGGAATATAGAGGGCGTTGACCGCCCACAGCATGGCTCTTTCCTCCGTCTGACAAAAGAGGAATATGATCGTCTTCAGAAATGGAGTGATGAGCAATCAGGGCTTAGCCAGTGAATGGAGTTTCTCCCTATCAAGAATGGTAATTGTTTTTCCGCGCATCTTGATAGCTCCGCCCCTGGCAAATTCGCCCAGTACGCGCTGAAGTGAGTACTTTTGGATTGCAAACATGTTGGCTATCTCCTGACGTGATACATCGAACGTGATGGTATCAGAATTACGTCGTGTTGTGACTTCTTCGAGATAGTTTGCTACCTTCTCCCTGACGGTAAAGAGTGTCAGTTGTTTGACCATTTTAGCCAGTGTAATAGCTACTGAAGATAAGAGCTTGATGAAATTCATCTGGATTCTCTGGTCCAAGCAGAACAGTTTCTGTAGTGACTCAGGTGACATGCGAAGCAAGGTGGTTGGTCTGACAGCTTCAATGGTGACTTGCAAAGGCATTTTGTCGTAGAAAATCTGGGCTGGAGTGGATAGCCTGCCCACCATATAGGAGCCGATTTTCACACATCTTCCTGATCCTCTATCCATCTTTACAGACAATTCTCCGCTGATAACGATATCAGCAAAAGAATTGTGTTCACCAGTAGAGACATAAATGTCTTTCTTGTTGTATTTCAAAAGGCTGTAATATACCTCAGACATCACTTGTTCGATCATTGTTTCAGATAGATTATCGAAAAGTGAACATGCCTTGAGGGCTTTTAAGATATTTTTATCCATGGTTATTAAATAAAACCTATTTTAGCTAATTCTGTTGCCATTTCAATTTGCAGGTCTTTAGCTTTTTGGGTTGCCACTTCTGCAAAGTCCTCTCCATTCGATGCATAGATGATGCCGCGTGAGGAGTTAACCAGCAGACCGCAGTCTTTGGTGATGCCGTATTTGCAGACTTCCTGCAGACTTCCGCCTTGAGCACCGACACCAGGAACCAGGAGGAAATGATTGGGAGCTATCTTGCGGATGTCCTCGAACATCTGACCTTGTGTCGCACCAACAACGTACATCATATTCTCTTCGTTTCCCCATTGCTGACTGGTCTTCAGAACAGTCTCGAAGAGACGCTCACCTTGTTTGCTCTCAGTGAGTTGGAAATCGTGCGAACCCTTGTTGCTGGTAAGAGCCAGCAGAATTACCCATTTGTCATCATAACCGAGAAAAGGTGTTACCGAGTCTTCACCCATATAAGGGGCGACAGTCAGAGCATCGACGTCATAGGTCTCAAAGAAGGTCTTGGCGTACATCTTTGAGGTATTGCCGATATCCCCACGCTTGGCATCAGCGATGATGAAGTGGTCAGGATACTCCTCCTTCAGGTAGTCGATAGTGGCTTCGAAGGCCATCAGTCCGTCCACTCCGTATGCCTCATAGAAGGCCAGATTGGGTTTGTAGGCCACACAATAGGGGGCAGTGGCGTCGATGATGAGTGCATTGAATTCGCAGAGGGCGCGGAAGAGATACTCCTCGCCGTCGTGACTCTTAGCCTCGTCGATGATACACTGGGGTATCTTGTTGATATCCGTATCGAGACCTACACAGAGGAAACTCTGCTTCTCACGTATCTGATTGATTAATTCCTGTCTGTTCATATCATCTATAAACTATAAATCGTAAACTTTAAACTATAATCTCAACTACAACTCCGTTTCCTTCATGCGTTCAGCATTTTCTGCTACAGTGAGCGCATCGATCATTGCCTGAATATCGCCTCCGAGGAATCCCTGCAGGTCGTGTGTTGTATAGCCAATACGATGATCTGTCACACGACCTTGAGGAAAATTGTATGTACGAATCTTTGCCGAGCGGTCACCCGTAGAGACGAGACTCTTACGGCGAGAGGCAATATCGTCCATATACTTCTGGTGCTCTTTATCATATATAAAAGTATAGAGTCGCGAGAGGGCACGTTCCTTATTCTTTGGCTGGTCACGGGTCTCGGTACACTCAATGAGGATCTCCTCCGTCTCACCCGTATTGGGATTCTTCCACATATAACGCAGGCGCACACCCGATTCCACCTTGTTCACATTCTGTCCACCAGCACCAGAACTTCGGAATGTATCCCACTTGATTTCACCTTCGTTGACATGCACCTCGAATTTATCGGCTTCTGGCAGTACAGCAACTGTTGCAGCAGAGGTATGCATGCGTCCCTGTGTCTCTGTGGCAGGCACGCGTTGTACTCGATGCACGCCAGATTCGTATTTCAAGGTGCCATAGACATCAGCACCTGATACGGCAAAGTCAATCTCCTTATAACCGCCAACGGCTCCTTCCGATACACTAGTAATCGAAAGTTGCCAGCCTTTAGAATCGCAGTAACTCTTATACATCTTAAAGAGGTCGCCGGCAAAGAGACAAGCCTCGTCGCCCCCCGTTCCTGCACGGATCTCCATCTGCACGTTCTTTGCGTCTTCTGGATCCTTGGGAATAAGGGCAATCTTGATTTCCTCTTCAAGTTTTGGCTGTAGTTCCTCGTTGGCAGCCAGTTCCTCGCGTGCCATCTCCTTCATCTCGGGATCATCCTCATTGGCCAGGATATCCTTAGCCTCTTTGATACTGTTTAAACAGGCGATGTAACGCTTGCGCGCATCCATAATGTCCCCCAGGTCCTTATATTCCTTGGTGAGTTTCACGAAGCGATTCTGATCGGCAATCACGTCGGGGTCGGTAATCAGTGTTGAAACCTCCTCAAAGCGAGCCTCCAGTCCATCGAGTTTTTGTAATATGCTATTATTCTCCATAATTGAATTCTCCAAATTCTGATTTGATAGTAAGGCTCTTATTTCCTTCCTCGATATGGCCAACAATCTTAGCGTCGATATTGAAGCTTTTCGAGATCGCAATAACCTTTTCTGCTACTTCAGGACGTACGTAGATTTCCATACGATGGCCCATGTTGAACACCTGATACATCTCTTTCCAGTCTGTACTGGAGCACTCGTGGATAGCACGGAAGAGTGGAGGAACGGGGAACATGTTATCTTTCACCACCTTACAGTTGTCGCTGACGAAGTGGAGCACTTTCGTCTGCGCACCGCCTGTGCAGTGTACCATACCGTGAATCTCTGGGCGCTGCTCGTCGAGTAGCTTCTTGATGACAGGAGCATAGGTGCGGGTAGGAGAGAGAACCAGCTGACCAGCATCTACAGGTGAGCCTTCAACACTGTCTGTCAACTTGTACTTACCGCTGTAGACCAACTCTTCGGGTACAGCGTGATCGTAGCTCTCCGGATAATTCTCTGCCAGATACTTGGCAAACACATCGTGACGGGCAGAAGTCAGGCCGTTGGAACCCATGCCACCATTATAGCGTTTCTCATAGGTTGCCTCTCCAGTGGAGGACAAACCAACAATCACGTCGCCAGGACGGATGTTGGCATTATCGATAACGTCACTGCGTTTCATGCGGCATGTCACTGTCGAGTCCACAATGATGGTTCTTACGAGATCGCCAACATCGGCTGTCTCACCACCAGTTGGATAAATGCCTATGCCCATCTCCCGGAGTTCAGCCAGAAGTTCGTCTGTGCCATTGATGATGGCAGAGATGACTTCGCCAGGCACTAACATCTTGTTACGTCCGATAGTTGATGACACCAGGATGTTGTCAACGGCACCTACGCAAAGCAAATCGTCAGTGTTCATCACGATAGCATCCTGGGCAATACCTTTCCAGACAGAGAGGTCGCCAGTCTCCTTCCAGTACATATAGGCCAGACTTGACTTTGTACCTGCTCCATCGGCATGCATAATGTTACAATACTCAGGGTCGCCGCCCAGAATATCAGGGATGATCTTGCAGAAAGCCTGTGGGAAAATGCCCTTGTCGATGTTCTTAATTGCGGCGTGTACGTCCTCTTTGGCTGCGGAGACGCCACGCATCATATATCTGTTGTCCATGATCTCTAAACTTTAAACTATCAGTTCATTTTTCTTTTCCATTCCAAAATTCCCATGAAGCAAATGCCTGTAGCAGCAACATCTCCAGTCCGTTCTTCACATCGGCACCTTTTTCTGCCCCTTTTCGCATGAACAGTGTCTGATCCGGATTATATATTAGGTCATAGAGAATGGTGTGTGAGTCCATTGCTTCATAAGGAAGGTCGGGACATTCGTCACTATGGGGATACATACCAACGGGTGTACAGTTCACGATGACATTGTATTCCTTGATGACCTCTGGTGTAATCCGTAGGTATTGTATAGTGTCAGGTCGCTCATACCGACTGACGAAGACTGTTTCCAGCCCCAGGGATTTCAGACCGTAGTTGATGGCTTTCGATGCGCCGCCAGTACCAAGGATCAAGGCTTTCTTGTGCCATTTCTTGTCGAGCATGGGTTCAATGCTCTGTGTGAATCCAATGACATCACTGTTGAAGCCTTTGAGAATGGTTTTGTTCTTCTCATGGGTGACTCGGATGACATTTACAGCTCCGATAGCCCTTGCTTCAGGGGATAGTGAATCCAAAAATGGAATTACCTTCTCCTTATAGGGAATGGTTACATTCAACCCTCTCAGGTCTGGATTCTTATCCAACACTTCTGTGAGGATGTCGATACTTGGAATTTCAAAATTCTCATACCTCGCATTGATTCCTTCATCAGCAAACTTCTGGTTGAAGTAGCTGATGGAAAACGAATGACCTAAAGGGTAGCCAATTAAACCATACTTGTCCATTATCCTTGTTTATTTAGTTGCGAAATACATCGTACAGATACCGAAAGTGAGGCGTTTGAAGGATGCCTCTCTGAATCCGGCTTTCTTGAGAATCCCAACCATTTGCTCTCCCTGTGGGAAGGCTTCGATGGTCTTTGTCAGGTAACTGTAGGCGCTGGTGTCCTTACTGATGAGTCGTCCGTAGACAGGGAGTACCGTGTGGGCATAGATGTGGAACAGCTGTTTCATGGGGAAACTGACTGGTGAAGTCAGTTCCACGATGCTCAAGTGCCCACCCGATTTCATCACTCTGTACATCTCTTGCAATCCCTTGTCCAGATTGGCGAAATTACGGATACCGAAGGCTGCTGTCACAGCGTCAAAGGTGTCATCAGCATAACTAAGATTCATACAATCTTCCTTTGCGAAGCTGATAATCTGGTTCAGTCCCTCTTTCTTCACCTTTTGTCTTCCGATATCCATCATCCCCTCACTGATGTCAGCTCCAATGAGTTTGGTGGGCTTTAGCATTTTGGCAGAGAGAATGGCAAAATCCCCTGTGCCAGTAGCAATGTCGAGTAGGGCCTGAGGGTGGAAGGGCTCAAGCTGTTTGATAGCCTTTCGTCGCCAACCCTTATCGATGTCCCACGACAGTCTATGGTTCAGCTTGTCATAAGTGGGGGCAATGTGGTTGAACATCTGCTCCACCTGTTGCGCCTTCCCACCATCGTGATAGGGCTTTATGTCTTCCTGCTCGTACATTGTTATGTTCAGTTTAGCGACTTTTAAATGCCTTGAGCCAGTTGCTGACGTTCTTCTCGATGCGGTTTGCGATATCCTCACCGCCGCTCTCGCGCTCAAACTTCTCTCCTACGATATTCTCATAGAGTTCGATATAGCGGTCGGAAACGCTTTCTGCATATTCGTCGGTAATCTCAGGCATCACCTGTCCAGGCTCATTCATAAAGTTATGTTCAATCAGCCACTGGCGTACGAATTCCTTCGATAACTGTTTCTGTGGCTCGCCTTTTGCCAGCTTCTCTTCATAGCCATCCGCATAGAAATAACGGCTGGAGTCAGGTGTGTGGATCTCATCGATGAGATATACCTTTCCATCACGCTTGCCAAACTCGTACTTGGTATCTACGAGAATCAGACCACGCTTGGCGGCAATCTCCTGTCCACGAGCGAAAATCTTGCGTGTGTAGTCCTCCATCACAGCATAATCCTCTGCCGATACGATGCCCTGAGCGATGATATCTTCCTTCGAGATGTTCATATCGTGACCTTCATCTGCTTTGGTCGTAGGGGTGATGATGGGCTCAGGAAAACGCTCGTTCTCCTTCATGCCCTCAGGCAATTTGACACCACAGAGTTCGCGACAACCGTTCTTGTATTCTCTCCAGGCACTGCCTGTGAGAATGCTGCGTATAATCATCTCCACACGGAATCCCTCACACTTCAGACCGACAGTCACCATTGGGTCTGGTGTCGCCAGTTTCCAGTTAGGGCAGATGTCAGTTGTGGCATCTAGGAATTTAGCTGCAATTTGGTTGAGCACTTGTCCCTTGAAGGGAATGCCTTTCGGCAATACCACGTCGAAAGCCGATATACGGTCTGTTGCTACCATGACCATCAGGTCATCGTTGATGTTATACACATCACGGACTTTTCCGTGATAAACACTTTTCTGTCCTTCAAAATTGAAGTCTGTTTTTGTTAATGCCTTCATCTTTATTCTTGACTATTTTACGATTTTCACTTTTCACTTTTCATTTCTTTATCATATTCTTCATAAGCATTGACAATTCTTGTCACCAGCTTATGGCGCACGATGTCGGAGCGGTCGAGATTCACGACACCGATTCCTTCCACATTATTTAATATATGTAAGGCTTCAATCAGTCCGCTCTTCTGCGAGTGGGGCAGGTCAATCTGTGTCATGTCGCCAGTAATGATCATCTTCGTGTTCCATCCCATACGAGTCAGGAACATCCGTATCTGTGCAGGAGTCGTGTTTTGCGCTTCATCGAGGATAACCACTGCGTCGCTCAATGTCCTACCTCGCATGAATGCCAAGGGAGCGATCTGGATGATGTGCTTCTCCATCATGTCCTGAAGCTTCACCTGTGGCAGCATGTCCTCCAGTGCATCGTAGAGCGGCTGAAGATACGGGTCGATCTTGTCTTTCATGTCGCCAGGCAGAAATCCCAGTTTCTCTCCAGCTTCTACGGCTGGTCGGCTCAAGATGACCTTCTTGGCTGTCTTCTCTTTCAGAGCCTTCACGGCTAAGGCTATCGATAGGTAGGTCTTTCCTGTACCGGCTGGTCCCACGGCGAATATCATGTCATTAGCCTCGTATGCCTCAATCAGCTTTTGCTGATTTGCCGTACGTGGTTTGATGGGACGTCCCGACATAGAATATACGACGACACCTTCTGGAATGTCATCTTTCGTACGCTTCCCTTTGATGATGTCAAGGATGTCTTCTTCCTTTAATGAATTGAATCTGAGTACATGCTGGCGCATTTTCTCCACATTTTCTTCAAAGGCCGCCATCTGCTCTTCATCGCCAAGGACACGGATGACATTGTCGCGGGCAACGATTCGTAACTTCGGATAAAGTGAGCGTATCATCTGCAAATGCCCGTTGCCAACCCCATAGAAAACGACGGGGTCAATGTCCTCCAAAACAAGATGTTTCTCTATCAATCTGTATACAAATTATTATTTTTGCGTGCAAAGTTACATTTTTTTTTTGTAACTTTGCCCCCGAAATAGATTTTTCTTTATGAGATTAACAAAAAAAACATATCTGCAAGGTTTTACAGTCGTAGTATTACTATTGGCTGCAGTTCGTTGGCTCTTCCCTCAGGTGGCTTCTGGCTCTTCTGCCCAGGCTGCTACCCAAGAGGCTTTTACGGCTGTCACAACCGCATGTTGCGACAAACCTCACCGCATCTTGTCTGTTTCCAGCTACGCCGAGGCTTTCCCTGATACCAATGCTGTTCAGCTGGTTGCTGCCCAGAAGTGGGGAGTATCACCCGTCAAGAACCGTGAGGATGCTGAATCCCGCAAGCGTGAATTGGTATATATTGGCTCTAACCCCTATTATCATGTCGATCCGCTTTATTCCAGTATTCCATATCTCGTACCTCGTGCTGCAGTTCTGCTGCAGGATATCGGTCAGGCTTTTTTCGATAGCCTTTATGTCAAGGGTGTCCCTATGCATAAACTAATCGTTACTAGCGTACTCCGGTCTGAGGAAGATGTTGTCAAGCTGCGTCGTCGTAATGGCAATGCCACAGAGAAGTCGTGCCATCTTTATGGCACGACATTCGATATTTGCTATAATCGTTATAAGACGGTAGAGGCTCCTGAAGGACCAGAGCGCCGCCAAGTCCGTAACGACACGCTGAAGTGGGTGCTCAGTGAGGTTTTGCGCGATATGCGTGATCAGAATCGCTGTTACATTAAGTATGAGGTCAAACAGGGATGTTTCCACATGACGGTAAGGTAGGAGCAATGTAAAAATGAGAAAATGAAAGAATGAAATAGTATATTAACTTAAAACTTAAGCATTATGAGATTAGATGGAAGAAGAGAAAGCTCTAACGTAGAAGATCGCCGCGGATTGAGTGGAAAAGCAGTAGCCGGTGGTGGTATCGGTGCAGTGATCATTGCAGCATTGTTTGCATGGATGAGTGGAGGCGACCCCCTTTCTGCTGGTTTGCAAGCAGCTCAGGAACAGATGGCTGCTCGTACCGAGACTGTTGATGAGGCTACCTTTACTGAGGAGGAGCAAGAACTGGCCTCCGACTGTAAGAAGATTCTGGCCTCGACAGAAGACGTTTGGGGGAAAGTTTTCCAAGAGATGGGAGGAACTTATACACCGCCGACGCTTGTGTTGTTCTCAAATCAGGTGAACTCTGCATGTGGCGCTGCTACTGCAGCCGTAGGCCCTTTCTACTGTTCTGGCGACCAGAAGTTGTATATCGACCTGTCGTTCTTCACTCAGATGAAGCGCCAGCTGGGTGTCGAGGGTAATACCTTTGCCTATGCTTACGTGATTGCTCATGAGATAGGCCATCATGTGGAGAATCTGACTGGTACACTCGGTAAAGCCCATCAGGCCATGAACCAGACTGATAAGGTACAAGCCAATCAGATTAGTGTCCGCCTTGAGTTGCTCGCAGATTACTATGCAGGTGTATGGGCACACTATGAGGATGCCATCAATCATTCGATGGAGTACGGTGACCTTGAAAAAGGTCTTGAACTGGCAAAGGCTATCGGTGACGATTGGCTGCAGAAGAAGGCACAGGGACGTGCAACCCCCGAGTCGTTCACTCATGGTACCAGCGACCAGCGTAAGCGTTGGCTGAAGCGAGGCTTTGAGACAGGTGACATGCGTACATCGACCTTTAGCGTACAGAATTACAACGATCTTTAAGTATTGACAAATAGCGATAAAACCGTCTTCGAGGTATCCCTTCGGAGACGGTTTTATCGTTTTTCCTTTGCAAAAATTACTAAAAATAATCGTTCATTATATAGCAAAAATGTTTCATTGAAACAAATTTTGCACGTGATGAACGATATTTTAACGCCTAGACTTGCTATTGTTACTACTTTTGCGCAAAATTTCAAATAAAAATTAGTACTAACAATTTAAACAAGTCAACAATGGAGCAACTAAAGAAATTTTTTCTGAGTTTTGCACTCCTGCTTACGTGTACTATAATGTATGCGCAACAGGAGATCAGTGGAACGGTGATTGATGCTACAGGCGAAACCGTCATCGGTGCCACAGTTACGGAAAAAGGTACCTCGAACGGCACAGTAACCGATTTCGATGGTAACTTTAAGATTAAGGTTAATCCCGGCACTACGCTGGTTTTCACCTACATTGGTTATCAAACCCAAGAGCTGCCCGCTCAGGATGGTATGAAGGTGACCATGAAAGATGATGCCCAAGTGCTCAGCGAGGTCGTGGTAACTGGTTATCAGGTTCAGCGTAAGGCCGACTTGACGGGTTCTGTAGGCGTTGTAGAGACCAAGGACTTCAAGAGCAGCAACACCGACCCGATGGCATCACTGCAGGGTAAGGTGCCAGGCATGACCATCAGGACTAATGGCTCTCCTTCCGGTGAGGCCGATGTTCATATCCGTGGTATCGGCAGTATGGGCGGTTCAAGCACTACACCTCTTTATATTGTGGATGGTATGCCTTATAGCGGTTCGCTCAATAGCCTGAATGCAAACGATATTGAGACCATGCAGGTGCTGAAGGATGCTGCCTCTGCCTCTATTTATGGATCACGTGCCGCCAATGGTGTGATTGTCATCACCACGAAGAAAGGTAAGAAGGGCGACAAGATCAACATCGACTTCAATGCTTCGGTATCAGCCTCTTGGATGACCCAGAAGATGAAGCTGCTGAACAGCCAGCAGTATGCTACTGCCCTGGTTCAGGCTGCTCTCAATGATGGTAAGAACCCTTATGACTATGCCCAAAACTACGGTCTGACGCTTGAAGCTGCAGGCGGCACTCCAATTTCGGTATACAATCCTGCAACTGGAAGTACGGAGAATTACACCGTTGGTGGATTCTACGACGGATTTATGAATGCCAAGCAGACCATGCAATACAGCGATACCGATTGGGTGAACGAGATCGGACGCACAGGTATCACTCAGAACTACGACATCGCATTCTCAAAGGCTAGTGAGAAGACAACACAGCTCTTCTCTTTCGGCTACAAGAAGGCACTTGGTGTACTGAAGCATACAGACTTCGAGAACTTCTCGGCACGCTTCAACAGCAGTTACAAACTTAACAAGATCATTACTGTTGGTGAGAACGCTCAGTTCTCTTATTCAAGCAATGTGGATTGTGCTCCTCTGGAGAACGCCCTGAAAATGGCTTCTACACTGCCCGTATACGAAGTCGACGGTGTCACCTTCTCTGGTCCTGTCGGTGGTATGAGCGACCGTCAGAATCCGATGCGTGAACTTTACCATAACAAGGACAACCGTCTGAAGAAATGGCGCATCTTTGCCAATGCATACGTTGACATCACCCCGATCAAAGGTATGCTCTTCCGCTCAAACTTCGGTATCGACTACACAAACGGCTATATCCGCGGCCTGCAGCATACTTTTGATTCAGACGTTGTGAAGAACAATGTCAGTGCAAGTACAATGTCACAGAACCACAGCACCAAGTGGACATGGTCGAACACCTTGCAGTATAACTTTGACATCGCAGAGAGCCATAACCTGAATATACTGGCTGGTATTGAGCACCATCGTGACAACGGCATCGACTTCTCTGCACGCCGTGAAGATTATCCTCTCGAGACCTTAGACTATATGTGGCCCGGTGCTGGTACAGGTATCCAGACAATCACCGGCGGTGGCGATTCCTACAAGCTGATGTCATACTTCGGCAAGATTGACTACAACTGGAACGATCAGCTGCTTGCATCAGTCACCATGCGTTACGACGGTTCAAGCCGCTTTGGTAAGAACAACCAGTATGGTTTCTTCCCCTCAGCATCTCTCGGTTATCGAATCTCAAAGCATATCAATGCTGATTGGCTCCGTGACTGGAAACTCCGTGTCAGCTATGGTGTGACTGGTAATCAGGGTATGAACTCGAACAATGCCCACTACGGACTCTAT
>CAMHAM010000033.1 GCA_946183415.1 uncultured Prevotella sp. | reverse complement strand
CAAAAATCTATATAAATACAATGAAGCCTCTTCAACTAAATTGCAGAAGAACCAAGTGAAATCAGGAAAAGGCACATCACTTTCGCTTTAGGCTCCTTTTAGCCTGCTTACTGCCTTACTCTTGAGTATGCCTATAAGCAGGGTAGAAGGAGCCTAAAAGGAGCCTATAGACTACAAGACCACCTGCTAGCTGATTCCTTTGGGCTTTTGGATGAACTTATAAATCATAACAAAGGAGCACCCGACATTCGGATGCTCCTTTGATATAGATAGGATAGGGGATTAGCCCTAAACTTTTCGTGGTGATTACTCCTGGCTCCAGTCTTCCTGCGTCTTGCGGACGTAGGTCTTGTAGCGGAGCTGGGCCTATGATTTGAAAAATACGCTTAATAGGTAAGCCCGAATTGCCAGAGAGGGATAATGTTGCCGTAGCCAGTTTCTATGTCGTCCTTGACGACGTAGCCTTGGTTGGTGTTCTGAATTTGTTTCTGCTTTTTCTTCTTGCCACCAACCTCAAAAGTTTTTCCGTCTATTTCGAAGTCGCTGATTCGTGAACTGATGATATCTGTCATAACCCGCATCTGATTATAGAAGAATGTCTCACGTATTGTTCCTATTTCTGTGCTCTTATTTCCTAAAACATATATCAGCGTGGCATTATCAAGATAAACCTTGTCCACTTTCCTTAGTCCTTGTCTGCCGTCCGTGATAGCACGGAGTTGGCCTATAAGACCTGCTTTCTCAAGCCAAGCGCACAAGTCGGCAATATTGTTGCGCGAAACTTCCAACTGCCCGCCAATCTGTGTGAAGTTCGGCTTGAAGGGGGCTGCCTGGGCAATAATGGCCAGAAGTCGCTTTAATTTCCGTATGGTTGCAGGCGTCAGATCAGCATATTGGGCAATGTCCACTTCGAGCGTTGTATTTACCACGTTCATAATGTATCGCTCAAAATTGTTGTCTCGGAAAGGATAATACCCTCGTTGTAGATAATCTGAGAAATGCTGCAGGGGCAAGAATCCTTGCGGCAGTTCAACCTCTTGATTAAGAATCTGCTGGAGGCTATATACAGGTAATTCTATCTGATGAAACAATGAAAGATACTCGCGATAGGAGAGACCTTGCATCTCGTATGTCAATACGCGACGGCTCAAGTCAGATACGTCTTTGTAAATATCAAGAATGGAAGAGCCTGTGAAAAAGATATGCAACTCAGAATGATAGTCATAAATGAGTTTTAGTTCGCGCGACCATCCTTTGTATTTATGTATCTCGTCGATGATAAGATACTTGCCACCAGTGCGGGCAAAGGTATCTGCTAAGTCCACTAATGTATGATTAGCAAAGTACAAGTCTTCTGCTGCCACATACAGAGATTCTTTGCGCGGCAGATTCTCTTTGATGTATTGTAAGACCATTGTTGTCTTTCCAACTCCACGAGGGCCAAGTAATCCTACTATCCGTGCGTTCCTGTCTATACGATCGTAGATATAGCGATGAAACGTCGAAGTAGTTTCACGCAGGAGTTTATCAAATGTGGCTTGTAATCTTTCCATCTTGATTATATTTAAATAATGGTGCAAAGATACAATAAATTTTCGAAACTGCACTCATTTGAGTGCGAAAAATGTAAAAAACTGCACCACTTTTAGTGCATTTGTGCGGTTCGTGACAAAAAGAGGTGAAACCGTAATGGTTTCACCTCTTTGAATATAGATAGGATAGGGGATTACTCTGCCGACCAATCCTCCTGCGTCTTGCGGACGTAGGTCTTGTAGCGCAGCTGGGCCATCTTCTGGGCCTCGGCGAAGAGTTCCTCGGCCTCGTTGGGATAAGCCTTCTTCACTGACAGGTAGCGAACCTCGCCCAGCAGGAAGTCGTGGAAGTTAGCCCAGTTCGGCTCCTTAGAGTCGAGGCTGAACGGATTCTTGCCTTCCTCGGCCAGAGCGGGATTGTAGCGCCACAGGTGCCAGTAGCCGCACTCGACAGCCTTCTTCTCCTCGGCCTGGCTCTTACCCATACCGCCCTTGGCCTTCAAGCCGTGGTTGATACATGGAGCGTAAGCGATGACGATAGAAGGTCCGTGCCAAGCCTCAGCCTCGCGGATAGCCTTCAGGGTCTGAGCGTGGTCAGCGCCCATAGCAATCTGAGCTACATATACATAACCGTAGGTGGTAGCGATCATACCGAGATCCTTCTTGCGGATGCGCTTACCCTGAGCAGCGAACTGAGCGATAGCACCAAGAGGAGTAGCCTTAGAGGCCTGACCACCAGTGTTAGAGTAAACCTCAGTATCGAGCACGAGGATGTTCACGTCCTCACCAGAAGCAATCACGTGGTCGAGACCGCCGTAACCGATATCGTAAGAAGCACCGTCACCACCGATGATCCACTGTGAACGCTTCACGAGGTAGTGGTCGAGGGTCTGGAGTTCCTTGTTGATCTCGCAACCTGCAGCAGCAGCGGCACGGATGAGCTCGCGCAGCTTCGGAGCAATCTCCTTGGTCTTCTCGGCATCGTCCTTGTTGGCGATCCACTCAGCAGCCAGAGCCTTGTACTCCTCTGAAGCCTTCTCGTCCTGAGAAGCCTCAGCGAGCAGCTTAGCTACGCGCTCCTTCATCTTCTTGTTACCCAGAGCCATACCGAGACCGAACTCGCAGAAGTCCTCGAACAGAGAGTTGTTGAATACAGGACCCTGACCTTTCTCGTTCTTGGTGTAAGGTGTAGAAGGAACAGAAGCAGAATAGATTGAAGAACAACCGGTAGCGTTGGCAATCATCTGACGGTCACCGAAGAGCTGAGAGATCAGCTTCACGTAAGGTGTCTCACCGCAACCAGAGCAAGCGCCAGAGAACTCGAACAGCGGCTGTGCGAACTGTGAGTTCTTCACATTGCTCTTGATGTCAACGAGGTTCTGCTTAGAAGGAACCTTAACCAGTTTGTCCCAGTCGGCAGCCATCTTCTTCATGTCGCCAGCATCGGGGTTGAATGGAACCATCGTGAGCGCCTTGCCAGTCTTCGGGTTGCCTGGGCAGATGTCGGCGCAGTTGCCGCAACCCAGACAGTCGAGTACTGAAGGCTCGATGATGAAGTGCATGCCCTTCATGGCTGCAGGAGCCTTCATTTCGAGAGTCTCCAGACCGTCGAAGCCAGCCAGTTCCTCGTCGGTGAGGACGAACGGACGGATGGCAGCGTGAGGACAGATGTAGGCACACTGGTTACACTGGATACAGTTGTCTTTGTTCCAAGCGGGAACGAAAGCCTCAACACCACGCTTCTCATAAGCAGCGGTACCAACCATCCAAGAACCGTCAACGGTGTTATGCTTTACGAAGTCAGAAACTTTCAGCAGGTCACCAGCCTGAGCGTTCATAGGACGAACGAGCTCCTTCACGAATGCGGGAGCGTTGTCTGTCTTAGGCTCATCGTCGGGCAGGTTAGCCCACTCGGGCTTCACCTCAAACTTCTTGTACTCGCCACCGCGGTCGATAGCAGCGTAGTTCTTGTCAACCACGTCCTGACCCTTGGCACCGTAAGACTTCAGGGCTGCAGCCTTCATCTTCTCAACAGCCAGTTCTACAGGGATCACCTCGGTGATACGGAAGAATGCCGACTGCAGGATGGTGTTGGTGCGGTTGCCCAGACCGATCTCCTGTGCAATCTTGGTAGCGTTGATGGTATATACGGTGATGTTGTTCTGAGCGAAGTAGCGCTTTACCTTGTTAGGCATGAACTTCTCCAGCTCGGCATCGTCGAAGATGGTGTTCAGCAGGAACGTACCGTTCTTCTGCAGACCACGGGTCACGTCGTACATGTGGAGGTAAGCCTGAACGTGGCAAGCTACGAAGTTAGGTGTGGTTACCAGATAGGTAGAGCGGATAGGCGTGTCACCGAAACGCAGGTGAGAGCAGGTGAAACCTCCCGACTTCTTAGAGTCGTAAGAGAAGTAAGCCTGGCAGTACTTGTCGGTGTTGTCACCAATGATCTTCACGGAGTTCTTGTTAGCACCCACGGTACCGTCAGCACCCAGACCATAGAACTTAGCCTGGAACATACCCTTGCCACCGAGTGCAATCTCCTCAACCTCGGGCAGCGAGGTGAAGGTCACGTCGTCAACGATACCGATGGTGAAGTGGTTCTTAGGCTCGGGCATAGCGAGGTTGTTGAACACGCTGATGATCTGAGCTGGTGTTGTATCGTGAGAACCAAGACCATAGCGACCACCAACGATTACAGGACGATTCTCTACATCGTAGAAAGCATCTTTCACATCAAGGTACAGAGGCTCACCATTAGCACCGGGCTCCTTGGTGCGATCGAGAACGGCAATCTTCTTCACAGTCTTAGGAACAGCAGCCAACAGGTGCTTTACTGAGAATGGACGATAGAGGTGAACAGAAATCATACCAACCTTCTGACCGTTAGCGTTCAGGTAGTCGATAGCCTCGCGGGCAGCATCAGTAGCAGAACCCATCAGGATAATCATGCGGTCTGCATCCTCGGCTCCATAATAAGAGAAGAGGTGATACTCACGACCGGTAATCTTAGACAGCTCGCCAAGATACTTCTCAACAACCTCGGGTACTGCATCGTAGTAGGGGTTGCAAGCCTCACGGTGTGTGAAGAACGTCTCGGGGTTCTCAGCGGTACCACGTGTGATAGGACGCTCAGGCGACATGGCACGATCACGGAAGCGCTTGATGTACTCTTCCTTCACGAGCGGACGAACATCCTCCTGGTCGAGCAACTCAATCTTGTGGTACTCGTGAGAGGTGCGGAAACCATCGAAGAAGTTGACGAATGGCACGCAGGTCTCAAGAGATGCGAGGTGAGCAGCGGCGGTCATATCCATAACCTCCTGAACCGAACCCTCGCAAAGCATGGCGAAACCAGTCTGGCGGCAAGCCATCACGTCCTGATGGTCACCGAAGATACAGAGAGAGTGAGAAGCCAGCGTACGGGCAGAAACGTCGAATACGCAAGGAATCAGCTCACCGGCAATCTTGTACATGTTAGGAATCATCAGGAGAAGACCCTGAGAAGCGGTGAATGTAGTGGTGAGGGCACCAGCCTGCAGTGAACCGTGAACGGCACCGGCAGCACCAGCCTCAGACTGCATTTCCTGTACACTTACGGTCTGGCCCCAGAGGTTCTTACGACCACGTGCGGCCCATTCGTCGACATGCTCCGCCATAGGTGATGACGGGGTGATGGGGTAGATTGCGGCTACCTCAGAGAACATATAGCTCACGTGAGCTGCTGCCTCGTTACCATCACAGGTGATAAATTTTTTTTCTTTAGCCATTTTTTTGATATTTATAAAATGAAAAACTAATTGTATTTGTTTATTTTATTAATTAGACCTAATATTTCTTGCTTTAATAAAGGAATCCCAGTAGCCAGAGGGGTATCTGATTGTCCTTACCTATCTCGGTGTTATAGCGGGCGTAGATGATATCTGGCGAGAGGCGCATCTTTGTTGGCGCCTTCGCATCGACAATGCGGAACTTCTGCTTACAGTCGACAATGAAGTTGCAGTCGCGGCTGCCAGAGTTCACTTTGTGGTCTTTCCACATCGAGTTAACAAAGAAGGTCTCCATTGCCTCCTGCTTATCGACCTTGATGGGGTAGATGGCATAAAGGAGATTAGTGTTGTGGAGCAGAATCTTTGCGGGCTTCTTGGGGAATTCCTGTCCGACGGGATAAATAAGATTGAGCAGGCGTGCATCGGTGAGGTACTTGATGTAGTTCATCACGGTGGCGCGACTGGTCTCGATATCCTGTGCCAGCTTGCTGATGTTGGGAGCTTTTGCCGGCCCCTCCTCTGCAATCTGGTAGAAGAGCTTCTTGATCTTCGTGAGATATTTCAGTTCTATCTGCTTGATGAGCAGGATGTCAACTTCGGTCATCATGTTCATGGTCTTCAGCAGGTTCTCGCTGTAATTACGATGCTCCTGGAAGAAAGGGTAGAAACCATGATGGATATAGTCCTGGAAATAGCGGTTAGGCGACACCTTGGGCAGTATCTGCTTGATGATTCGCTCGTGGTCACTGAGAATCTCATCAAGGGTGTAAGGACGGAAAGTGTTGCCTGTGAGCAGATTAATAAACTCGCGGAAAGAGAATCCACGGAGGTTGTAGGACTTCACGATGCCGTTGAGTTCGGGGTTCTCATCCTTCAGTCGCATCACGCTCGATCCTGTAAACACAATCTTCAGGTTGGGGTAGAGGTCGTAGCACTTACGGAGCTCGCTGCTCCAATTAGGCTGCTTAAACACTTGGTCGATGAGCAGCACTCGCCCCCCATGACGGTAGAAATTGCCTGCGAAATCGGCAATGCCCTCACCCTGAAAATAGAAATTGTTCATGTTGATATACAGGCATTGCTTGTCGAGTATATCGAAGTGCTCTTTGGCATATTGCAAGAGGAAAGTGGTCTTTCCGACACCGCGAGTACCTTTGATACCGATCATACGGTCGTTCCAATCAATCTCATCCATCAGAATGCGACGAACTGGTGCGTTCGTATGCTCGACAAGGTATCTGTGTGTCCTGAAAAAAGCTTCCATTCTTGCTTGATTTGTTTCCGTTTACTTTATAAAGTGGTGCAAAGGTACACATTTTCCAGTAAATTGCAAAGTCTAAATAGCAAAATCTTCGTAAAAAGTGTTATTTTTCTGATTTCTAAATAACAAAAGGCTGTTTTCTTCAGAATTTCAAGCTTACATCGAAGTTAAACCAGCGCCCTTTTTGGGGGATAATGCCTGTACCCATGCCACTGCGGGTATAGCTGATATTAAACAGATTGTGCACATCAAAGCTGAAAGTAATCTTGCCCAAAGTGTAATGAGCTCCGCAGTTGAAGAGCAGGAGAGGCTTATGGCTCTCGATATCAATCTGAGGTTGTGAATCCAAGGAATTAAGCAAAACTGTCAGAGCCTTGACCGTTTCTGTTTCACCTTTTGCAAATGCATCTTTGATCTGATCCTTGATCAGTGCCTTGAATGCTTCGCCAAAGGTGTTGATCTCGTATGAAGTCTTGGCGCCCTCGAAACTGATGTGACTATGGAGAAGGAGATGCTTGTTGACCTTCCATCCCATTACCAGATTGGTAGAGATATTAGGGATATTGAAGGCATGATCTGGCGAGTATCCGAAAATTTCGGCCTTACGGATATCCTGCCAGCAAGCTGAAAGATTGGCAGAGAATTTCGGGGATTCATAGCTGCCCTGGAACTCCAGACCATACGTGTCGATGTTACCTGTATTCATGTGCTCAATGATGCTCTGATAGATCAGGTCGTAAGCACGATTGTAGAATGCGTTGATTTCGAAGTTGAGACCTTTTACCCATTGCACGCCAGCAAACGAGAGCTGGTAAGAATGCATGGTTTCCTTGGTAAGTTCGATAGGGACAGAACTCTTGAGTTGGGCGATATGGGTATTGGACTTACGGTAGAGGTAAGGAGCATCGATGAACGACTTGGAGTAGCTAAGCCTCAGGTTCCACTTGGGTTTCGACAAAATGAGAGCCAATCGAGGAGAGAATTCCTTGATATCGCTGTCGTCATAGTCGCGCTTATAGTCATAACGCACGCCTGCATTAAGGATAAACGAGCGCCAATGGTGCTTGTGCTGGATGAAGGCATTGAAGCTGTTTTCCTGGCCTTTGCCGAATTTGCTGATCTGGCTTGCTTCGAGTTCTTTGTTGAAATTGTAGCCCAGCACATAGCGCGTATCCTCCAGACGGAAGTGGATATACTCTGCACCAAAGGTGAATGTACCCTGATGGTTGGCGTTGTTGACATAGTTAAAGTCGGCATGCAGTTGTCCTTGTAAGGTCTGCTCCTGTCCGTTAATATAACGGGAGAGTCCTGGTACGGTGTCGAGAAATGCGAGGGCAGGACTCTTAAATCCGATCAGATAAGTAAAGGATTTCAGTATAGAGTCTGAGATGACCTGATAATGCGTGAGATCGCCATTGTCGTATCTGAATGCTCCAGAGAGGTTCAGTTTGCCGAACTTGTGCTGATAGCCGATGTCGGCATGATGAGACTGGGTGGCAAAGCTTGGACGCATGCCGTTGTAAGTGTTATAGGCATCGATGTTGTAAGGTAAGTTGACGTAACCCAACGTAAAGGGTGATACGACCTGTGAAAAATGGGTGTTGTACATAAAGCGTATATCGCCCCATTTGAGTTGGAGTCCCAGATCGTATGACGGGTTGTCGCCCACACATCCGATGGGGACGTCGCCTTCATATTCGCCTTGGAAGTATTTCTGGTCTTTGATGTGTTGCATCTGGCCTTTTGCCTTGTAAAGACTTCCCCACACCATGATATCGACGTTGTAATAACGCTTTCCAAATAGGAAGTTCCCACGTAACACACCATAGTTGCCAATACCAACAGATGCTTCGAACCCATCAATATCTGCACCCTGCTTAGTAATGAGGTTGACAACCGCCGTCAGTGCCACACCGCCATAGAGTGATGATGCCGGACCTCGCAGCACTTCGATTTGCTTAATCTTCTCGAGATCCATACTGAAGTCGGGTGCTGCGATATTGGTACAATAACTGTTCATGCGGTGCCCGTTGAGCATAATCAGGATTTTCTCTTGTCCATTACTATAGATCCCTCGCATGGCGATATTGATATCATCGTTGCAGTCGACGATGGTCATGCCTGGTACAAATGCAGCAAGCACCTCCTGCAGATTCCGTGCTCCAGAGTTGCGGATCATCTCAGCGGTAATCAGCGTGACAGGTACAGGAACCTCGTTGAGGTTTTCCTCCTGACTTGAAGCAGTGGTAATGGTGGTGCTAAGGCCGGATTTCAGTGTAGCCACCATGTCGGAGAAACGCTGGGGATCCTGCATGGAAGTGGTGTAGTAGGGGTCTTCCTGCAGCAGGAGGTTGGCGTAGCGCTCTGCTTCCTCGTAATTGTCAAGACCTAGATTACAGAGTGAGAGCAGGCGGTAGACACTCACTTTGAGGTTGCCCGAAAACGACCCTATATGATCCTGTAGCAAGTCCATAGCCTGTTCTATACGGCCAATCTGGTAGTCGTTTTCTGCCTGGTCGTATATCTGCCTGATGCCTCTCTCCTGTGCATGGGCTGGGAGTAGCATGGCCATTGCCAATAATAATATAAGGTATAGTCGTCGCCTCATCGTTATATCTTGATACCTACACTAAACATGAACCATCGGCCTCGCTGCGGTATGAGTCCTGTACCCTGACCACTTTGGTGGTATTTCTTGTTAAACAGGTTGTACATATTAAGCGTCAGCTGTACCTTCCGTATGGTGAACTCTGCGCCCACATCGCAAATGAGTCGAGGTGAAACATCCATATACTTAATATTTCCATTTGAGAGTTCTTCAAGAATGGCAATCATTTGTTCGCGTTCCTCTTCTGTTTGTGCTTGTTCATATTGTTCGTAGATTAATAGTTCAAGAAGCAAGTTCTCCAAGTCTGCGACATAGGCAGTCTGCTTGGAATAGAACGACAGGTGGGTGTAAAGTCTCAGGTTCTTAGTGGCGTTCCAAGCCAGTACGGCATTGGCCATGAAATCAGGGATATTCGGAATGCGGGAGATGCTCTTTTCATGATCGAAGATTTTCACAAGTGTGGCTTTCTGCCATGTGAAATTAAGATTGGAGTAGAAACGCTTCTGACGATAGCTTCCTGAAAACTCCAGTCCCCATGACTTGTACTCTCCTAGATTCTCATAGTCGATGGTCTTCACATAAATCAGGTCTTTGGCATGATTGTAGAAGGCGTTGAGCTCAAGGTTAAGTCCTCTAACCCATTCTGTGCCTCCCAGTGTGAACTGCATAGAGTGAAGGTATTCGGGTGTCAGATTGTCATTATATATTTCAGAGGGATGATCAAGCTGGTATAGTGCATCGTTCATTTTCCGATAAAGATAGGGGGCATCGATAAACGATTTGGAATAGCTGATCTTAGCATTCCATTGGGGTCTAAGATAAATCACCGACAATCGGGGGGAGTACTCGTGGATGTTGCTATTGTCGTAGCGATTCTTATAGTCATAGCGAAGACCTGCGTTTAAAATCAGTGATTTCCACTGGTGTTTCAGCTGAACGAAGCTGCTGAAACTGTTCTCGTTACCTTTTCCAATATCTTTGGGGAGGCGAAGGGTATCGCTTTGAGTGTAGTTATAACCGATGGTATAGCGCATGTCGTCGAACTTGAATCGGCTGTACTCAGCTCCGAAGGCAACAAAACCTTTATGGACTCCGTTGTTGATGTATTTCACGTCGCCTTTCAGTTGGAAACCAAGAGTCTTCTCCTGTCCATTCAGGTATCTGAAAACGCCAGGATATTTGGCCATCAGTTGCCCCAGGTTAGATTCATATGGGATAGGATGTCCTCCTCCGAGGGCCATTGGTTCCTCTGAAAACACTTGATATCTGGTAAGATCATTATTATCATAGGTGACGGCTCCTCGCAGAAAGAGATATTCTGAATTGAAATGATAGCTGATTTCTATATGATGGGTCTGATTTGTCGTACTGGGACGGATGCCCTTGAACGTCAGATATTTATCGATGTTATAGGGATGGTAAGTATAGCTGGCAGTAAAGGGACTTGTAGCCTCAGTGAATCGTGACGAGTACATCATCTGGAGATCGTTCCACTTCAGAGTAGCGCCAAAGTCATATGATGGCTTGTTGCCAAATGCCCCAACATAGACGTCGCCGCCATTCGTCTCGAGTGGGAAACCAGTGTCCTCTTTGTCCACGTATGTTTTTTGACCGTTGGCTTTATATAGACTTCCCCATATTGCAAAGTCGAGGTCGAAAAAACGTTTGCCACCATTAACGTCTGCCTGTATCTGTCCATAATTGCCAATACCTACGCGTGCTTTGATACCGTCGATGTCAATACCCTGTTTAGTGATAAGGTTGACAACCGCAGTTAGTGCAACACCTCCGTAGATGGATGATGCAGGGCCTCGCAGGACTTCTATCTGCTTGAGCTTCTCGAGACTCATGCTGAAGTCAGGGACGGCTATATTGGTGGAATAGCTGTTGATGCGATGGCCGTTAATCATGATGAGGATTTTTTCCTGATTGTAACTGTAGATACCTCGCATGGCGACGTTGGCACCTTCATTACTATCGATGATACTCATGCCTGGCACATAGCATGCCAGTACTTCCTGCAGGTTACGGGCACCACAGTCGCGGATCATCTCTTCGGTAATCAATGTGGTGGGCACAGGTACCTCACGCAAATCCTCAGACTGTGCTGAAGCAGTGGTGATGGTAGCCGTGAGTCCGACTCGGATATTGGACACTAGTTCGGAGAAGCGAAGAGGATCCTGCAAAGAGGGATTGTAGTAGGGGTCTTCACGAAGCATGAGGGTGGCATACTGTTCGGCCTCCTCCTCTTTGTCTAAAGCGAGGTTACAAAGTGAGAGCAGTCGGAATACACTGACCTTAAGATTGGTGGGAAATGACTTGATATTATCCTCGAGCAGTTCGACGGCCTGTTCAATACGACCATCCTGATAATCGCTTTCAGCTTGGTCGTAGATCTGGCGCATACTGCTGTTCTGTGCTTGGGCAGAAAGCAGAAAGGCTGTGAATAGGAGGATAAAAGAAAGTCGTCTGCTCATTTTTTGATAGGGATGGTAAAGGTAAAGGTTGTTCCTTCGCCCAAGGTAGAGTAGAAAGAAACCTTACCACCATGTTTGTTCTCAATAATATCCCGAACAATAGACATGCCCAGTCCTGTGCCTTGTCCAATGGGCTTTGTCGTGAAGAAATTCTCGTAGAGGCGCTGTTTCACCTCATCGTTCATACCCTCGCCGTTATCAGAAATGCTGATGATGATCTGTGAATCCTTGACGGCCACGCTGACAGATACCTCAGGAGTATATGCTGATGCTGTCTCCTGTGATTTTTTGCGCACTGCATAGCAGGCATTATTCATCACATTGAGGACGGCACGACTCAAGTCTTGGGGAATAACCATCAGCAAAGGAAGGTTTTCCTCGTAATTTTCGTGGATGCTAATGTTGAAGCTCTTGTCGTTGGCACGCATGGCATGATAGGAAAGCCATACATACTCCTTTACAAGTTTACAGATATCCGTGGGGCGGAATTCATTTTCCTTGCCTCGTGATACGAGCAGGATGCCTTGAATGATACTGATGGCACGCTCTCCGTGTTCCGCTATTTTCTTCAGGTTTTCTTGAAGATCAGCTACTATGTCGTCAATCTCTTCGTGGTCATCAGTGGAAAACTTGTCTTTATTATCCTCCACGATCTCTGTCAGATCCTGAAGCAACTTATCAGACATCTTGCTGAAGTTGATGACAAAATTCAGCGGATTCTGAATTTCATGAGCTATACCCGCACTAAGTAGTCCTAGTGAAGCCAATTTTTCTTGTTTCTTCAGTTGTTCTTTGAGCTGTTCGATTTGATTTTCCATAAGCCTTAATGATTTAGTATGGGTAGCGTGATGATGAATTCACTATATTCGTCTTTTACTGTTTTTACATTGATATCGCCACCGTGATTCTGGATGATTTCACGGCTGAGATATAGACCTACACCAGAGGCTTCGCCTGTGGTCTTGGTAGTGAAGAATGGGTCGAAGATCTTTGGTAAGATTTTATTTTCTATACCAATACCATTATCACGAATCGTAACTTCAAAAAATCTCTCTTTGCGGGTGAGGGTGAGCGATACTTCTGGTGCGTACACCTCGTTCTGGTCTTTTTCCTCTTGCTTCTTCGAAACTTTCTTTATGACAGCATAGATGGCATTAGCCAGCAGACTCATCATAGTCTTACTCAGCTGCTCGGCATTACCCTTGATAGGCAGTTTTTCATGTGGATAGTCGAAGGTGACCTTTATATGATAATCGTCAATCTCTTTGGCATAGTATTTTTCGATCATCTTCTCGTCAAGTTGGAGAACTTGCAAGAGGTTCATGTCGATGATGCCTCCGCTACGGTCCTTGAGCATCTCTTCCATTGCCTTCAGCGTGCGACTGGTATTTTGACCATGTTCACCTACTTTCTGTATGTTACTACGCAGCATGTTAAGTACATCCTTTGTATCCTCAAAGTTCTCTGTATCCATGTGTTCCTTCTCATCATCAATATTGGCCTCGAGGTCTTTGACAAGTCCTTCAGAAAGTTTCGAGAAATTATTGATATAGTTAAGAGGATTGAGGATGCGGTCGATAAGGCCTTGTGTCAGTTTACCGACAGTGGCCATCTTCTCTTGACGGATCAGTTCGTTTTGTGCTTTGTTCAGATCATTAAGTGCTGACTCGAGGCTCTTTGATTTTTCTTCAATCTCGTCTTTCTGCTTCACAACTTCTGCAGTACGGTCTTGAACAACTTTCTCCAAGCGCTGCTTATCCCTCTCGAGCCTATGTAAACGCAGTTGGATAAGTGCATATACAATCAGAATCGTAAGGAGGAGATAAAGCACCATCATGTACCATCGCAGGTAGAAGGGATAGCTGATGGTGAAATTCACAAAAGTGATATCTGTAATACGTCCATAAGGGTCGCGCGCCTGTACCTTAAATTTATAGAAACCAGGAGAAAGATTCAGGAATTCCGCATCATTATCTTCGCTCCACGGACTCCATGCTCCGTCATTGAGTTGATAGCGATAGAGTGTGCTACCTACCAGTGGAACATATTCAAGAGAATAGTAGAATCGCAGGTTTCGGTCTTTATTCCCGAAGTGGAATTCATTATGTTCTTCGTCAATACCTCTCCATACGAGACTGTCGCCATCGAGGATAATGCTGCGTATAAGCAGGTGCGGAGGCGTATGTAGGGCGGGATCCTCAACACTGGTATCGATAATTGTCAAGTCGTCGCTTCCTCCTATCCAGATCTTGTTGTCCTGGCAGTATAGTGCGCGGACGTTCGTATTGTTGAATGGATGGAGTAATATATCCAGATCTTCCAACCTTTGGTTGTTCTTCCATCTATAGAGCTCTTTTCCCTCATTGTTTGTGAGCCAAGTAACACCTGTAGCGTCAGTAAATGAGAATTGAGGGTAGGGGAATGGGGTCGTTGACTCGGCATTGATAATCATGATCTCATTGCCCACTCTTACCAGTGTCGCTTCGATATCGTCCTTGCCATTGCCAATCTTATAGTCTTCGAAATTCTCGTGTCCTACTTTCTTGCATCCAATCGCTCCATAGATATTTTCCATCCAGATGTTTCCCTGTTCATCTTTCATAATCTTATTGACATTCTCAGAACCATAGACTTTCAGGCGGTAATTTCTGGAAAAACTATTGATGTAGACACCATCGAGCTCGCCAGTGTAGAATAGATCACCGTCTTCCATGATAGATGTAGCATTGGTTGACGTCATCTGGGTGATAGCTCCATTTGAACTAATGAGATAGACGCCATTGGCTGTGGCTATCATTAATCCATGTTTGGTGATGACCATATCCCAACAAGCATGTTGAATGGTCGGTATTTTGATGAGTTTTTCTCCCTCCAATCGAAAAAGGCCATTGATAGTACCGATGTATTGCTTGCCTTCAAAGGAGATGATCGACAGCACTTCATCGGAAAGGCCTTCGCTTTCTGTGAAACGCTTAAATGCTGAAGGATAGGCAATGGAAAAGATGCCATTGTCTGTTGCTCCCCAGATTTGTCCGTGCTGGTCGTAATCAATCCATACAATGCTGTTTGTGCATAGGCCGTTGGCCTCAGAGATAGTCTGGATAATCTTGCCTGACTCGTTCTTGATGATGATGCCGTGACCTTTTTTGATGGCAGCAGTCAGACCATCGCCAATGTCCATCTCCTGCGTGATATCAGAGAGTACGACAGCCTCGTTCTGGTTTAACTTGTCGATGTCTACAACGTCGGATAGACCTATTTGAAGGTGCTCTGAACTGATTTGCTTTCTCACTGATAATTTATCGTTACCATCTACTTGGTATATATAGCCGTTATCCACCAGGAAGACAATCTTTCCTTCAGTCTCTGAAATCTCAATGACTTCGCCTTTGAATGTACTCGGATTACCTACTCTTTGTAGGTAAATTTCACCATTATGTTTCTGCTGGATTTTTCCGAAATAGTTATATCCTCCACACCAAATATTGTCTTTACTATCACGGAAAAGGACAGTTACTCGGGTAATGCCTGGGGTGTGGATGATGTCCCATTTCGCTTTGTCGTAATAAAGGACACCTTCAAAGTTTGCAATATAGACGACACCATCATTGCCGATTGCTATGTCAAAATTGCGGTTGTGGGCATGATAATCATCGGGTGTGAAATTCCTGATGAAAGGGAAACCTTGTGCATAGGCTACGCAAGCAGAAAGGAGCATCAGTATGTAAAGAAATAGTCTTTTCATCGATTACCCTCCCTTCCTTTATGAATAAATGGCTCGTATGGCACATTCTGCCCTATAAAGTAGTTCCATTCGTCAGAAGTGAAGTCGCGCTTGATTTTCTTTTGCAATCTCTCCTTCATCAGGGGAACGGAGATGGTAGCCTCTGTGATATTCCCTCTTTGGTCGCCAGTCCATACGGAGTTCTTGGAATTATCGAAGGTGAATGTATAAATCCAACTGCCTGTTGAGAAAAGCGTCATAGGCTCAATCTTCTCATTGGTGGTAACCCAAAGGTTCAATAAACCGTCATAGCTGCTGGAATAGAGGTCGGTATTATTTATTTTTATTTTTGAGACGCGTGAACGATGGCCTTGCAGTCTGGTAATCTTCCCATGCTTATCAATCAGATAGATTGTTCCATCGTTCATGCCGTATGCCTGCAATTTGCTTGTTTTCGAGCTGGCATAAGATGTCACTTTTCCACTAACGGGAATTACCATAGTATTGATTTTGTCGATGGATTCTACGACGTGCATTTTGCCTTTATCGTCGAAAAGCAAAGGCTTATAGTCAACCCTGCTGGCTGAAGTGATCCTAAAATCAAGTTCTCTAAAAGAAATTATTTTGTAAGTCTTGCCATCTAACAAAGCCAGAGTGTTCTCTCCAGAAACCAAATAATACTCGCCGTTGTTCATCATATCAATACGAGTGGGATGATTTATCATCTCTAAGGGGATGATAGTCTTTGCCTTGAGGTTCCTGATAATGATAAGATGGCCCGTACGGCTGACAGCTAAGATATCGCCCAGTTGTGATACTGTCAGAAAACGGAAGTCATACTGCTTGTCATTAAAAATAAGACTTGACCTCAGCTTGTCGCCAAACTTCTGGTGTATCATGATTTCGCCATAGTCACTGGCGGTAACCATCATATTCTCGTTACCTTGAACAGATTCCAGACAGGTAACGGCACCATGATGTTCAGACCATACGTTCTTACTTTGGCTGGTTAGCATCAGAGATGAGAAAACTGCAGGGTAATGTAAATCACCTTTATATCTTTCCGTATATAGACAAGATGCATAGCTGAGCATGTTGGCTAGTTCATAATTTCCCGTCTGATATTGGGTTATGGAAAGGGAGCCTAACGAACGGCCAAGGGCAATATAACTGAGCGTATCGGCGATACGTTTGGAGAACTCTGCTTGTATACGCTGATGCTCTGCCATCTGGCGCTGACTTTCTGCCAGATCAAATGCTTCGATGGCTTTGCGCTCAGAAGCAAGGGCATTGTTCTGGGCGATGATAGCATTCTGACGCTCTACCTCAGAGCGCTCGCGCATCTGATTGGCATATTCTGTCTGTTCAATTGCTTCTAGTCGCTGTTCGTCGGAGATCATCTTCTGCTGATATGCAATCTGCTCCATCTGCGAACTGACGCTTCGCAGAACAGCTGAGCGTTTCTCCTGACGCTGGAGTGTATCAAGACGGGCCTGCAGTTCTTCTACGCGTCTGGAATCTGATTCCCATCCTGTCCAAGCCCATATTGATGCAATAACCAGCAGTACGCTGAGTATGCCTATGATGACGTCCTTCCTATCCACGATATGAGTGCCAATATGCCTTGTGATTATTTACTCAAGCCTTCTTAGTGCCAGCATCGTGATATCGTCGCTCTGCTCGGCATCACCGACGAATGCTGCCAGATCTGTCTTAGTGGCATCGATGATTGCCTGACAGTCGAAAGAGGCTGCTTTACGGAGTGTTTCCTCAAAACGTGGCTCGCCAAATTCCTCGTAAGCTGGGTTCATGGCCTCAGTGACACCATCAGTAAATAGAAAGAGGGCATCGCCTTTCTCCAATTTCATCTTATCCTCTTCGAAATTGTATTCATTAAGAATACCTACGATAGGTTCAGAGGGCATGGGGAATACTTTAATATCGCCATTGTTCTTGATAATATATGGCGGGTTGTGACCTGCATTACAGTATTGAACCTCACCTGTAGTAGTATTATATATACCATAGAAGACAGTGACAAACATACAGTTCACTGATTCCTTAGCTAACAGTTTATTGGAATATGTCATACACTCTGCAGGACTAACATCACGGAGGGCTGTCGCACGAATCAAGGTACGGCTGACGGCCATAAAGATAGCCGCAGGAATACCTTTGCCACTGACATCGGCAATGGTGAACCCGATGCGCTCGTCATCGATTTTAAAGAAATCATAGAAATCGCCTCCAACATCCTTCGCTGCGGTCATAGAGGCGGCAATCTCCACCTTATCGGCCAATTCTGGGAACGGAGGGAAGATACGAGGCAGAATAGCCTGCTGGATCTCATGGGCTACAGCCAGGTCGCCTTTGAGTGACTCTAGCTGTATATGCTCCTTTTCCATCGTGCGGATATATTTGATTTGTTCGATGGCTTTTTCAATTGTTACACTTAAGTCATCAAGGTCTATGGGCTTGGTGGCAAAGTCGAAAGCGCCATTGTTCATAGCCTGTCGGATATTCCCCATATCACCATAAGCCGACACCATGATGCACTTTAGGGCAGGGTTCTGCATCTCATTGATCTTTGTGAGCAAAGTAAGACCGTCCATCTCAGGCATGTTGATGTCTGAGAGTATGATATCGTAATCTTTGTTTTTAAGAAGCATGGTCAACGCTTCCAAACCATTATGAGCGAAAGAGAATTCATATTCTCCCTTACGGATCTTTCTTCTGAAATATTGCGTCAACAACAATTCGAGATCCATTTCATCGTCAACGCTAAGAATTTTGATTGGCATATTCGAGTCGGTATAAAGTTATTTTTCTGCAAAAGTATAGGAAAAATTTCATATTGCCAAATGAAAATGGCAAAATTTGCCTTTTTTTTCTTACCTTTGCGCACAAAAAGATGATATTGCATATATTTAATCCCGAACATGACCTTGCTTTGGCTTCTAACCTGAGCAACTTTACAGCACCTCACGCGGGGCGTCAGCTACGGGGTGATCTCGGTTATTTACCTGCCCTTTGGGCAAAAGAAGACGACTATGTGCTCGTTGAAAACGTTGAGCAGGCAAAAAAGGCATATGGACGACTTAGGGCAAAAATTGGAGGTGGAAAGCGACAATTTGTTGATAAGAATCAGTTGGCACATTTATCTATTGATGCTGTAGAACCATGGGGGTGGGATTTGGCGCTTTGTGCTTTCTTGTCGCGACATGGTGTTTCATGTGTGCCATCAGAAGATGAAGTTAGTGAGATTCGAGAATACTCACATCGCAAGTATGCTGTACAGTTGCTCACTGAGTTGAGGCAATCGATGTCTGATGATATCCAAATACCTGCTATTTGTTTGAAACAGGATGAGGTTTGCCAGATGTTAGAGAAATACCATCAAATTGTGGTAAAGGCTCCTTGGAGCAGCAGTGGACGAGGCGTCAGGTTCATTGATGGCGAAATCAGTAGTTATCATGATGGTTGGATACGCAACGTGGTTAAACATCAGGGGAGTGTCATTGTTGAACCTTACTATCATAAAGTAAAAGACTTCGGTATGGAATTTCATTGTGATGGGAAAGGGAATGTTGCTTATCTTGGTCTCTCGCTCTTTCATACTAAGAATGGTGCATATACAGGAAATATCATTGCGTCTGAGGAGGAGAAACAGAAGATGTTAAGTCATTATGTCTCTGTGGATTTACTTTCGAGGTTTAGAGATAAACTTAGAGAGAGTTTTGCCAGACTTTGTGGTTGCAAGTACCGAGGCCCGTTTGGTGTTGATATGATGATTATATCAACGGAGAATAGGAATGGATTCTTGCTGCATCCATGTGTTGAGATTAATCTCCGACGGACGATGGGGCATGTTGCTCTTTCAATACCTCCCTTCGTTGATGGATTTCCAAGAGTTATGCAGATCACATTAACTGATAAGTACAGATTGAAAATTCACAAATAGTAGAAATGATAAGCCCGTCACCAAATAGGTAGACGGGCTCTTTTTTTTGCTATTTTGCGATGAGTCGAACTTGAGAGTTAAGACCACTGGGAACAGGCTCCCAGTTTTCGTAAGTGGTACGTTTATAATTGATATCTACCACATTGATTTCTTCCATCTTCCTCCATTTGATGCCTTTGCGATCATAATTGGCAATGCGGTTAGCTGGCAGGTTCGTCACTTCGATACGAATTTCATTTCGACCTGCTTTTAGCGCATTTCTGCAGTCGAGAATGAATGGTACGGACCATGCACATCCGATTATTTGCCCGTTGATATAGACACGAGCAGATTCACGTACGTCACCGAGGTCTATCATCCATGGGGTTTTGAGATCTGCTTTTGAAAGCTTGATTTGCGTCGTGTAAATACCTGTACCCATTGTCACTTTTGCGCTGTCGTCATCAAGCGATTCCCACGTCTGTAATTTGTCGAGAGTGTAGGTCTTGGTAACTTTAGGCGCCTCTTCTGTGAAGGAAAGTTTCCAGGGACCTGTTAACTCGATAACTTTCTGACTGCCCTGTTTTGAAAGGCTCTCTTTGCATTTCTCTTTTGATTTGTCAATTATAGCAGTATCAGAGGTCTGCAGTATCATGGACTCTCCACTACGCAGACAGATGTCTATACCCTCATCGTCAAAATCAGCAGGGTATATATCCCCATTCAACGGATTGAACCATACTGCATCCTTAAAGTCAACAGCCAATGGTAAACGATCGTGAATATCCTCTGGCGAGAGATTGGCCATGAAATAATGATAGCCGGAGGCATTACGGCGGCGGATGGCTTTTATACCACATTCTGTTTTCATAGCCTCTGGCTTGGCAGCTGACAGAAGGTCAGTGGATTTTGTACCGTAAATGATGTGGGCGCCCTGAGTTTTCAGTTCGTCTATATGGGCTTTCACATGCTGAGGCATCTCACCGCTTCCTGGGATAATCAGACCTTTATAGCGAGTACCGGCAGCAGTCTCGAGCATACCGTCTTTAAACGATGTTGTCAGGATGTATTTCTCCGAGATATAATCGCAATCAAATCCTGCGCGCTCAATATCAAGGATACTCTGTATGAATTCGGGTGCCAATTTCCCCATTGCGTGGATGGAGAATTGCATGAGCAATTTCTCAGGCTGTTTCTTCCACATATCCCTTACGGGCAGATATACAAGGAAGTCATTATCTGGTTGTCCCCATTGTAGGAAACTCTGGCAGCGTTCTACATACTGCATAAAATAAGGAGCGTCGCGCCATATGCTGTTTGTCGGACTCATGTCAATAGAGGCATAAAACTTCCAACCTGGCCATGGGTCGTTTTGGGGTGAATAGCAGGTGCCGTGAAAGAACATGTGGTTTACACCAGCACAGAACATCAAATCGATATCAGGTTTCAGCTGCGAAAGTGAGGTTCTGAAATGTTCCGTCAGCCAAGTGAAGGTTTCACTCGATGTGAAAGGCTTGCCGCAGATGTGAGCTGCAGAAGGGGCATATTTTAACATCGAGAAATCTGAGTCGTTTTTACGTGTCTTGCCTGGATCCTTACGAAGTCCTTTTATACCGAATTCTGAAAGTCCAAAACCTTCTATCTCAGGAATATCCACTGCAGCGTAACAGTCTATAAGATTTGCAGGAGATCCGTGGGCCTGATTACGTGTAATGGCTCCGTGTGAGTGTGCCCAGTCTGTCCATTGTTGGGTGAAATTCTCTAGTATAAGATCGCCGAGCGTCTCACGATAGTCTGAGAGAATCTGGACTTCACCTCTTAATAATTGTGGCAGTTGCTCTTCCAATTTGTAACCTCTTCGCTTCTCAAATTCTTCAAAGAGTGTAGGTGTCCACGTGGCGGCTTCTACTTCGTATGAGTCGTTGAAGAACGTATGTGGATAGGGCGTTTTTGTCCTTTCGAAAGCCTCCTCGATATGTTTAAGGTAATGGGCAATAGCTTGTTTGTCAAAATGATCTACTACCAGTCCTTCACCTCCAGGAGCAGCACGCTTCACTTTCATGACGCCATAACGAACGTAGACGGCGATAACTTGCCATTGAGCTGTCTCCATTTCCTTTAGTCTGAGCTTCAATACTTTTTTCCCAGTCTTATTGCTGGAGGATTTTATTCGCTCTTTCAACTGTTCTGCAGGCGACCAAGTCAATATACCGTCTTTCACAAAAGCTGTTACGTCATAAGGATTTCCCTGCCAGTAGGCCATCACCTTCTGAAGTTTGCAGTAAGGAGCATCCTTTTCTGGTGCTTTCAGGTCAAGAGCTTCTACATGAAGGCCTGTGAACAAGGTGTCTACAAATACAGCTTTGCAAGCAGACTCCTCAAGTGGTACCCATGGCCCTCCAAAAGGCCATCCTGTGCCTGTAGCCATATCTGTTTCGATACCCAATTGATTTCCGTTCTTCTGTACCTCGCGCAGCATTTCCATCCATTGGTCTGAAAGATAGGGAATGTTGTTAGCCTGATTCCCTTGTACACCGTAGATGGGTGTGATTTCTACAGCGCCGATACCATGATTGGCATATTCTTGCATGCTCCACTGCAGGTTCTCTTTATCTACGGCTGAGCCTAGCCACCACCAGCGGGCTCCTGCCTTGGCTTCAGGTTTCACCTCGGGCCATTGCTGGGCAGCCATCAGGAGTGTAGTGCATAATAGTAGAAATGTTGAAATTAGTTTTTTGTTCATCTGATTAGTAATTTGTAGTTTTGAAAAAGAGAGAGAATGATACGACACCATTCTCTCTCTTAATTATTAATAAGGTGGATTATTCGATGACAACAAGTGCATCATCTTCCATCACACTCTCACCAATCTTCACGCAGATGGCAGTCACTTTTCCGTCTTTTTCGGCAGTGAGGTTATTGGCCATCTTCATAGCTTCGAGCACAACAACAGTGTCACCAGCCTTCACCTCGTCACCCTCAGCTACGCAGATGTCTGTAATAACACCAGGCAGAGGAGCTTTGACGGCATTAGCCTTATTGACACTTGACTTGTTGGCAGAACTCGATTCGCCGGCATCACTCGAACTGGCAGCAGCTTTAACTACGGGCTTTTTCTTCTCGGGCTCAGGCTGCTTTTCCATTTCTACAGTGTACTCTTCACCGTTGACAGTCAATGTGGCGATGTTATCTGTGATATCGCAAACAACTACTTCGTATTTATTGCCATTGATGGTATATTTATATTCCTTCATAACCAATAGTCTTTAGGGATGTTGTGTGAATGTCTGTGCATAGCCGTTCCACTGAGTGGGGTGTGCATTAATGGTAATGATGCCCGGCTCTGCGTCGTGAACGTTATTGCCCAGGTGCTCATGGAGCGCCATAGCAATGGCTGCATATACTTCATTGTTCATATTAAAACTGTAGTATTGTTGTTACATAGGAATATTACCATGCTTCTTGGCTGGCAGGGCGTCGCGCTTGGTAGCAAGCTGAGCCAGACCGCGACAGATGCGGAAGCGGGTATTGCGCGGCTCGATCACATCGTCGATGTAGCCATACTTGGCTGCTTGATATGGGTTGGCGAAGAGCTCGTTGTACTCGTCTTCCTTCTCTGCGATGAAGGCCTTAACATCCTCACCAGCTTCCTTCTTAGCCTTTGCCTCCTTGGCGTAAAGAACTGCAGCAGCACCTGAAGCACCCATAACGGCAATCTCTGCTGAAGGCCATGCGTAGTTAAGGTCGGTATGAAGCTGCTTAGAACCCATAACGATGTGTGAACCACCATACGACTTACGCAGGGTGACGGTAATCTTGGGCACTGTAGCCTCTCCGTAAGCATAGAGCAGCTGGGCTCCGTGCAGGATGACGGCATTGTACTCTTGACCAGTACCAGGAAGGAATCCTGGAACGTCGACGAGGCTGACAATAGGAATATTGAATGCATCGCAGAAACGAACGAAGCGAGCACCCTTACGAGATGCATTTACGTCGAGCACACCTGCATAGCATGAAGGCTGATTAGCTACGATACCTACACTCTGACCGTTGAAACGGGCGAAACCTACGATGATGTTCTTGGCAAACTTAGGCTGTACCTCGAAGAACTCGCCGTTGTCGGTTATTCCCGCAATTACCTTATACATATCGTATGCCTCGTTGGGGTTCTCTGGGATAATCTCGTTGAGAGAGTCCTCCATACGGTTGATGGGGTCGTCGCAGGGCTTATAGGGAGCTGTTTCCATGTTGTTAGAGGGGATATAGCTCAAGAGTGTCTTAATCATTTGCAGACCTTCCTCCTCAGTAGAAGCGGTGAAGTGGGTAACGCCCGACTTCGTGGCATGTACAGATGCACCTCCCAGATGCTCCTGATCGATGTCCTCACCAGTAACGGTCTTTACAACCTTCGGACCAGTGAGGAACATGTATGAAGTGTTCTCCATCATCAGCGTGAAGTCGGTGAGGGCAGGAGAGTATACGGCACCACCAGCACAGGGACCGAAGATACCTGAAATCTGTGGAATCACACCTGATGCGAGGATGTTACGCTCGAAAATCTCTGCGTAACCTGCCAGTGCGTTGATGCCTTCCTGGATACGTGCACCACCTGAGTCATTGATACCGATCACAGGTGCGCCCATTTTCATGGCCATATCCATAACCTTGCAGATCTTCTGACTCATGGTCTCAGAGAGAGAACCAGCGTGAACGGTAAAATCTTGTGCGAAGACAAATACCAGGCGGCCGTCGATCGTACCGCTTCCTGCTACGACACCATCGCCAAGGAACTGTTTCTTCTCCATACCGAAGTTATGGCAGCGATGCTCCTTGAACATATCGTACTCCTCGAACGAACCTTCGTCGAGCAGCATCTCAATACGCTCACGTGCAGTATACTTGCCACGCTCGTGCTGCTTCTGAATTGCTTTCTCACCACCACCGAGACGAGCCTGTTCGCGCTTCTCGATGAGTTGCTTGATCTTTTCTAATTGCTTTGACATTGTTTGAATTCGTTTTTTGCAGCGATGACTGCTATATTATTATTAATGTTCGCAAAGTTCAGTTAATACACCTGCGGTTGACTTTGGATGCAGGAAGGCGATATTCAGGTTCTCAGCACCCTTACGTGGAGCCTGGTCAATCAGACGTACGCCCTTCTCACTAACCTCAGCGAGTGCATTGGCAACGCCATCCTCGATGCAGAAAGCTACGTGATGTACACCCTTGTTACCCTTGTCGAGCCACTTCTGAATAGTGCTCTCAGGTGATGTGGGCTCCAGAAGCTCCAGCTTTACCTCACCGCACTTCAGGAAGGCTGTCTTCACTTTCTGATCTTCTACTACTTCTGTTGCATAACACTCTAAACCCAGCACGTCCGTAAAGAACGGCAGGCTTTCCTCAATGCTCTGAACAGCAATGCCCAGATGCTCAATGTGTGAAATCTTCATATCTGAATAATTTTAGAATTGTTGTAAATGATGTGCAAAGGTATAGATTATTTCTTAGAAACAAGAACTTTACCGTTAATAATTAATGATTATTAAAACTCTATAGTCAATTTTCCATTGATTTGGCGGCCTGTGAGGTAGTTGGGAACAGCCCATTGGCGATTGTTGACATCTGAAACCCAGTAGTAGCTGTTCACGTTGGAGATGCCGAAAAGATTCAGACAATCAATGCCGAGCCACAAGTCCTTGATACCCTTTCCTTCCTTGATAGCGCGGAAACTCATACCTATATCTGCACGCTTATAAGCTGGAGCTCGGAATTGCTGGGCTTCCAGTCCTCGGTGGGGGGCTCCGAAAGGCAGTCCGTCGGCAAAGGCGAGACGTAGTGTCATCCGCCAACGGTCTGTACCAGGGAAGTAATCTGTGAAATGCAGATTGACAGCCCAACGCTGGTCTGTAGGCATCGGTATCCATTGGTTACCCAGCTTCTGGCGGGCACTCATCAGTGAGAGGGTCAACCATGAGTCGGTGCCAGGAACGAACTCGCCATAAAGTTTCAGATCAATGCCTGTGGCATAGCCAGAGCCGACATTCTCGCCGTAGTAGGTGATCTTCAGGTTCTGAACGTTGTATGGAATCAGGTTCGACAGCGCCTTGTAATAAGCTTCTGCCGAGAACTTAAACGGGCGGTTGAGCATTCTGAACCGAAAGTCCATCGCAGCCAGAAATTGTATGGAGCGCTGACTCTTGATGTTCTTGTTGAGCACCGCTGTCGTCATACCGTTCTGTGTCAGTGTGTCACGCATCTCTTTGTAGAATGGCGCCTGATAATAGAGGCCTGTGGCGAAACGGAATGTCAGACTATTGCTGAAGGCAGGCACGATGGCCAAAGAAGCTCTCGGCGACACGATGGTTTCTTTCGTGAACGACCAATTGGCCAGTCTGACGCCATAGTTCAGTGTGTAGTAGGTCTCACCTTTCGCAAATCGGTAGGTATCTTGGAGGTATGCCTCTATACGATGGCTTTTCACATCGTTCTTTGCATTTAGGGTGTAAATCATGTCGAGTCTATCGGCAGAGTGGGGGATGGAATAGCCGCTGGAGTCCCTCATCTCGTATTCCCTCGATTGTTCCTTGATATGCTCACTCTTGTAGGTTACACCCGCCTCGATGTCGTGATGCTGCATATGGTGTGTACCCACGAGTTTGAAGCTGACTACATCTGCCGTCAGGTAGTTGCGGGCATGTTCCATATAGGTACCCACACCGAGGTTCTCCTGAGTTTGGGTGTCGTCGAGCCAATATTGTCCCATGATGTCATACCGTTCGCTTTCTTTCGTGTGGAAGGCTGATGTCAGGAATTTTAAAGTGGTCTTTTCGTTGAAATGTCTGGCGATACTTGCCGTACCGAAGAAGGTTCGGAAGACATCCTTCTCCTGACCATCAAAATACACCTTGAATGACTTTACATCAGCCAATGTACCAAATTTTGTTTCACGGTCTTTTGGCTCGAAATTATAGTGGTTCTCAGAGATGTTTCCGATGAAATCTATCGTCCATCTATTGTTCGGTTTGTAACTGATATAAGTCTGATAGTCAATAAAGTTTGGCTTATACTCTCCAGTTGTTTCTAATGATCCTAACAGATAGCGGGTGGTCTTGTATCTGATACCATGACTCATTGAGAATCGACTGTTGCCATAGCCCACGAATCCACTGGCACCCAATAGTGATCCTGTGACAGACGCCTCGAAACCCTTGATGCGACGATAGGTGATATCAAGTGCCGACGACATCTTGTCGCCATATTTCGCTTCGAATCCGCCTGTCGAGAAACCGATTTTCTCGACCATATCCGGATTGATGATCGAGAGTCCTTCCTGCTGTCCGCTGCTGATGAGTAGAGGGCGATAGATCTCTACCTGATTGATATATACTGAGTTCTCATCGAACGATCCTCCACGCACATTGTATTGCGATGACAGCTCATTATGTGTTGAGACACCAGCCTGCTGCTGAATGAGTTCTTCCACAGCGTTGCCAGTCGTCGAGGGTGTCTGGCGGATATTCTCCACCTTTAGTTGTTCTGTCTGCGAAGTCTGTCTGCGCTGTTCTGTCACCACGATTTCATCGATATTGGCTGATTGTCGCATCACTATTGTCACCGTCATCTTACCCTTTGGATTCCTGAACACACGCTTCCTTGGCGCATAACCTATCATTGAGAATCTGATTTCCACGGAGTCGGCTGATTGCATGTCGAGGCTGAATTCTCCTTTCAGGTTAGTCATCGTGACCTTTCCCTGCGACGGACACATCACGGTGACAAACTCCAGTGCATGCTCCTCCTCGTCGACTACCTTTCCCTTCAAGGTAAAGTCGTCGGCAATGGCTGCAAGGCTCATAGCCCATGCGATGACAAGCAGCATCAGACGGTGCAAATAAATCTTCATGTTGTACAAATAACGTGAAAAAAGCCAATTTATTTGCTAAACTTGCAAATTTTCTTGGTGGATTCAGGAAATATGTTTATTTTTGCGCTATCAAATCTTAAACCAATAGCATCATGATCGAATACATTTCTCAGCATGTCTGGCAGCTTTGGGCGGTAATAGCCGTTATCTGCCTCATTCTCGAACTGATGGCAGGCGACTTTTTCATTATCTGCTTCTCCATCGGTGCTCTCTTTGCTGCCATTGCTGCAGCCCTTGGGCTTGGTACATGGATCCAGTTGGCAGCCTTTGCCCTGTTTACACTCATCTGTCTCTTCTGGTTGCGCCCCTTTGCCAAGCGCTATCTGCGTAAGGG
Source organism: uncultured Prevotella sp. (assembly GCA_946183415.1). Taxonomy (GTDB): domain Bacteria; phylum Bacteroidota; class Bacteroidia; order Bacteroidales; family Bacteroidaceae; genus Prevotella. The sequence continues at coordinate 3,376 of CAMHAM010000033.1, read as the reverse complement.
CGAAGACCAGCGAGTGAGCAATGCCGATGCCCTGATGGGGCGTCAGGGAAGGGTAGTGGAGACTGTCAAGGCTGGTGGATATGGGCGCGTACAGATCGATGGCGACATCTGGAAGGCTGTCAGTCTCAGCGAGCAGGACATCCCTGAAGGTAAGAATGTTATTGTCGTCGATCGTGCCTCGACAATCATTACAGTAGAACTACAGAAATAAGAACTTAAACATTAACAATTATGGACATAATGACTTACATTCTGATAGCCATCGTTGTACTCGTGGTTATCTTTGCCAAAATGGCACTTGTGATTATCCCCCAATCGGAAACAAAGATCGTGGAGCGACTCGGACGTTATTACGCTACGCTCCAACCTGGTATCAACATCATCATCCCTTTTATCGATCGTGCCAAGTCAATTGTAGTGCTCAATCATGGGCGCTACATGTACTCCACCACCATCGATCTGCGTGAACAGGTCTACGACTTCCCTAAGCAGAATGTGATTACTAAGGATAATGTACAGACGGAAATCAATGCACTGCTCTACTTCCAGATTGTCGACCCCTTCAAGGCCACCTATGAGATCAATAATCTGCCCAATGCCATCGAGAAGCTCACGCAGACTACGCTGCGTAACATCATCGGTGAGCTGGAACTCGACGAGACTCTGACTTCACGTGATACCATCAATAAGAAACTCTCAGCCGTGCTCGACGATGCCACAGATAAGTGGGGTGTCAAGGTCAACCGTGTAGAGCTGCAGGATATCACACCTCCTGACAGCGTGCTCAACGCTATGGAGAAGCAGATGCAGGCCGAGCGTAACAAGCGTGCACAGATCCTGACGTCTGAGGGACAGAAGGCAGCAGAGATCCTCGCCTCTGAGGGTGAGAAGACCGCTATCGTCAATAAGGCAGAGGCCGCCAAGCAGCAAGCTATCCTCGAGGCCGAGGGTGAGGCTCAGGCACGTATCCGTAAGGCTGAGGCCGAGGCAAAGGCTATCGAACTGATAAGTGAGGCCGTGGGTAAGTCGACGAATCCCGCCAACTATCTGCTCGCTCAGAAATATATCCAGATGATGCAGGAACTCGCAGAGGGCGATAAGACTAAGACCGTCTATCTGCCTTACGAGGCTACTAATCTCCTTGGCTCTATCGGAGGCATCAAGGATCTCTTCAAGGCTGAATAAAATCTGCATAAAAGCCGCAGATTTCGCACACTTGCGCAGAAAAATGAAAAAATATTCTGCTGATTATGCGGAATCTGCGGTTATTTTTGTAATTTTGCAGCCGATTAAGATCAGACTATATGGTACATAATATTTTTAAGGGGCTGGGTATCGCGCTCATCACCCCGTTTCAGGAAGACGGCTCTGTGGATTATGAGGCGCTGATCCGATTGGTGGATTGGCAGTTGAAGAATGGTGCCGACTTCTTCTGTATTCTTGCCACAACAGGCGAAACACCTACACTTACTCGCGAGGAACGACAGAAGATCAAGGATATGGTTGTCGACTATGTCCAAGGGCGAGTCCCTATTCTCATGGGATGTGGAGGCTATAACACCGCCGCTGTCGTCGAGGAGCTAAAGACTGGCGATTTCCGAGGTGTCGACGGCATCCTCAGCATCTGTCCCTATTACAACAAGCCTTCGCAGGAAGGACTCTATCAGCATTTCAAGGCCATCTCAGCTGCCACCTCGCTTCCCATCGTGCTCTATAATGTGCCAGGCCGTACAGGTGTGAATATGCAGGCTGCCACTACAGTCCGTCTGGCTCGCGACTGCCAGAACATCGTGGCTATCAAGGAGGCAAGCGGCAATCTCGAGCAGGTCGATGAGATTATCAAGAATAAGCCCCACGACTTCGACGTTATCTCTGGCGACGATGCCCTGACGTTCCCTATGGTCAGCTGTGGTGCCGTAGGTGTCATCTCTGTCATCGGCAACGCCCTGCCCAAGGAGTTCTCACGTATGATCCGTCTGCAGATGCGTGGCGAGTACGATCCTGCCCGTGTCATCCATCATCGCTTTACCGACCTCTTCTCGCTGCTCTTCGTCGACGGCAACCCTGCTGGTGTCAAGGCAATGCTCTCCGAGATGGGCTTTATCCAGAACATATTGCGCTTGCCACTGGTTCCCATGCAGATCAAGAACCGCCAGCGCATGAGTGATATCCTCAAAGAACTGAAGATTTGACAATGGAAAGTAAGGTCATTCATGAAATCACACCGTTGATGGGCAAGGATGTGCTCTATATTGCAGATCGACGCAAGAAGGAGTTTACCTATCCCATCCATAACCATGAAGTCTACGAGCTCAATTTCGTTGAGCACGCCAAGGGCGTGCGCCGCATCGTGGGCGACTCTAATGAGGTGATTGGCGAATACGACCTAGTACTGATCACCAGTCCTGATCTAGAGCATGTCTGGGAGCAGAACGAGTGCACCAGCGATGATATTCGCGAGATTACCATCCAGTTCGACATCGATATCTCCGAAAGCGGCATCTTTGCCCGCAACCCATTCAACTCGATGAAGCAGATGATGTACGAGGCGCGTAAGGGACTCTGCTTCCCGATGGATGCCATTATGCATGTCTATCAGCAGCTCGACACCCTCAGTTCGGTGAAAGATGGCTTCTACGCCTTCATGCAGTTCCTGACGATCCTCTACGAACTCTCCCGTTGCGACGGAGCTCGCACACTTGCTTCCAGCAGCTATGCCAAAGTCGAGGTGTCAAGCGATAGTCGCCGCATCCAGAAGGTGAAGAGTTACATCAGCGACCATTATAAAGATGAGATTCGCCTGCCTCAGTTGGCTGATATCGCAGGCATGAGTCCCTCGTCGTTTAGCCGATTCTTCAAGCTCCATACAGGTCGTAACCTCAGCGATTACATCATTGATTTACGACTGGGCTATGCCAGTCGTCAGCTTGTAGACAGCACAGACTCAATTGCCGAGATAGGTTATGGTTGCGGTTTCAACAACCTGAGCAACTTCAACCGTATCTTCCGTAAGCGTAAGGGTTGCAGTCCCTCTGAGTTCCGTGAGAATTATCATAAGACGCGTATTATCGTCTGACTTTCTCGCGCGTACATAATATATAAATAAGGTGCCATCTCACTTTTTTTAGAAAAAAGTTCGGAAAAGATTTGGTCAATTCAAAAAAAGGTCGTACCTTTGCACCCGCAAAACGGAAATGGTTCCGTAGCTCAACTGAATAGAGCATCTGACTACGGATCAGAAGGTTGTGGGTTTGAATCCCGCCGGAATCACGAAGTAAAGAGAATCTGTGTGAAAGTTTACTTTCAAAACAGGTTCTCTTTTGGCTCAGTCCGAAAAGCCGGTTGAAAACATTCTTTCTTTTGCAAAGAAATGTGT
>CAMHAM010000032.1 GCA_946183415.1 uncultured Prevotella sp. | reverse complement strand
TTCAGCTGACTGATTTGACCGTCCGAATTGACTGAACATGCTCCGATTTAGCTAGCAAAAACAAAACATCAACAGACTATGGTATACAAAAAACTAATTTGGATCATTACATTCTTTTCATTTATCCTCGAAGTAAAAGCTCAGATAAATGATAATGCGCCCAATGTTCAGGCGGAAACTCATGACATTTTTACGAAACACATAGAGGAAACAGAGGCCACAAGGGATGCCGGGAACTATGATTACAGCCAGATGGTAAGAAACACCGAACCGCTATCACCTCAAGCCGAAGCTCTGAAGAAACATAGGGAGTATTCAATAGATTACTCTACAGGTGTACCCCATATCTCCATTCCCTTATATGAGATCAAGGTAGGTAGTCATACGCTACCTATCTCCATCGACTATCATGCTTCAGGAATCAAGGTGCAGGAGGTGGCAAGTCCTGTCGGCTTAGGATGGTCGCTTATGGCTGGCGGTAGCATCATGCGCCAAGTGAAATGTCAAAAAGACAATGGCCTGCCGAGTTATAAGAGTGAGAACGAAATATGGAATTTCTATAATAGCGGATCCTCTACAAATATAGGCTGGTCTAACCTTGCCATTGGAAAAGGTGGCGATACTGAATCAGACCGTTATATCTATCATTTCAATGGTAAAAACGGAGTATTCAGATGCGATGTCGCAAACGACATGGCCATCAAGACTATTCCATATACTCCTATCAAAATAGTAAAGAATGGAACAGGCTACAAAATAACAGATACAGACGGGACACAGTATTATTTCATGGCAGAAGAGGTAAATCGAGGTGATTTCACCTACGGAGGAAACGGCATTACCATGACATGGTATCTGACAAAGATCAAGTTCGCCGACTTGAATGATTCTATCATATTGTCATACCAAAACTATAACTACTATTATCAGCAATACAAGTCTGAGTATATTCATAGAGGAGATATCTATACCTGTAATCCTGATGAAAATTTTAACAATTGGAATTCGGCTCCTGGAAATACTGACTGCTCAGCCATCCACACAGTGGAATGCTCAAACCTGCATCTTTCAACGATAATATGGAGAGGTGGGAGTGTAAATTTCAACTACTCAAGTGATCGTAACGATTATGTCATGTATATCTTGAATAACAAGCTGCCACGTCTGACAAGCATGACAGTCAAAAACTATAATAACAATACTATTAGGACTGTCACTTTTGACAACTCACATTATATTGGCGGAACCGTCTTGTCAAACAGGATGTTCCTCCAAGGATTAACTATCTCGGGGGCGTCTTCTAACTCTGCTAACGAGGAATATTCATTCAGTTATAACAGCACGACACTTCCCAACTATTTTAACGGGACAATGGCTTACCCTGCAACACATGATACGAATTGCCACGAAGACTATTGGGGATATGCCAACAACACGTCAAGTACACACTGGATCCCGTATGACTATGCACCAATGACAATTATAGGAGGGAATCGTAGCGTCAATGAAAATTATGCCAAGTCGGGAATCCTTGAACGTATCACTTATCCTACAGGAGGTTATACGGTCTTTAACTACGAGTCGAACAGGCTGGATAATAATACACTTTGGGGAGGCTTACGTTTACACTATGCATCCAACTACGATTCTGACGGGGCACTGTTGAATCAAAGGACCTACCAATATAGCTCAGGGGTTCCTGCAGTCAGTAACCTGGGAGATTTGTACCAATATGAGTCCAATTATACCTACAAATATCACGAATGGGAATATGGGCGGCTTATCCAATATTCAGCGACATCTCTACATGATGTATCTGTCAGTAACCCTGTCATCCCTTTGACAGCTGACTATGGTAGTCCTATTTATTACCAAAATGTAACAGAGTATTACGGTTCGGTTAACTCTAATCTTGGCAAAACTGTCTATGCTTTTATTGACAGCAGGACAGGAGACTATAGCGACTACGAAGATACTAATGCCTCTTCAGTAGAGCATCTGCGGACCTACTCTACAACCTATAATATTGATCAAGGAATTATAACTCCACTTTTGACCAGCAAGAAAGTATATAAGAATACCAATGGCAATTATACCTTGGACCATTCTGAAGACTATTCCTATGAGCAGGTTAGTCTCTCAGCTTTTCAGGCTGGTGTGCGATTCTTGTTTAAGGAAGGTTATATTGGACTCAGTCCTTCAGTAACATATCCAGATGTCAGCCTTTTCAGTAACATCTATACTTACCACAATGTCTATGCCTTACCTTCATACATGAGGTTATCCAATAAGACGGTCAAAGACTATGGAGCAAGTGTTACGGTCACAACAACCTATGGCTATGATGGCGATCTACGGACATTAGATCCGATATCGGAAAGAATCAGTTCTCCTTCCGGAGACTATATCGAATATAAGTACTCGTATCCCTTCAGTCTTTCTGGTTATAGCGAGCTGGTTAATGCCAATATGCTGATACCTGTAAGGACACGTTTCTACCGTTATGGATCACTTACAGAAACCGTTCTGAAATCTTATACGACACAAAACGGCATAATTGTTAATACTGGGGTAAGTACAGCCAAAGGCTATAACAATCCTGAAGAAAGGGTTCAGTATACTTATGACAGCTATGGGAATATAACCAGCGTCATCAATGACAATACCCTGAAAACGGCCTTTATTTGGTGCTATAAACGTCTGTATCCGATAGCCAAGGTTGAAGGACTGACTATCAATGAAGTAAATTCTGCCGTAAGTTCCATCATCTCAATCAGCGGATTTCCAAACACTTCGACTCCTGCTACTAATACCCTTGTTAACATCAAGACGGCACTTCAGAATGCTGGTGGTATGGTGACGACATACACTTGGAATCCACTAATAGGAATAACCTCCATACAGTCGCCACGAGGTGAGAACACCTTCTTCTCATACGATTCCATGGGCAGATTATCGGGCATAACCGACCATAACAATCACATTATAGAAAGCTATGCATATAATTACGGTACTCACAGCTATGTTCAGAGAACGACCATGACCAGCAGTTCTGGTGGTGGCCGTGTAACAAAGGATTATTACGACGGACTGGGACGCCACGCAGAAACAGTAGCCCAAGGACAATCCCCTACAGGGCTGGATATAGTTTCCTTCAATGAATACGATGCTCTCGACAGGCCCTTTAAACAATATCTACCCATAGCATATAGCAACTCTGGCAATTACCTTGCCCCATCAACCTATCAATATACAGCGAGCAACTTCTACAGCGACACTTATCCTTACAAAGAGACGATATACGAGAACTGTGCGTCAGACAAGCCCATAAAACAGTTCAGACCTGGGGGTGTTTGGCGAAACAATGACAGCGCAATAAAAAAAGAATACACAACAAACTCCAACACTGCTCCTTACGACTGCCGGTATTATGATGTTCTCAGCAGTGGACTTGGCTTGTATCTCAATGGTAATTATGCAAGTGGAGACTTGTTCGTTGTCAAGACCACCGATGAGGACGAGAATGTCAGCCTCACCTTTACCGACAAGGAGGGAAGGCTCATTCTCGAGCGCAGGATGAAATGGTTGACTCCTTGCGATACTTATTATGTGTACGACATCTATGGCAATCTGGCATTCGTACTTCCTCCTGCGGCAAGCGATGCACTCACTGAGACGGATACCGACTGGTACATCGGTTCGAACACCATCCTCCAGCAATATGCCTATCACTACAGATATGACCAACGGAACAGGTGCATTGTCAAGAAGTTGCCTGGCTGTGGGAATATCCAGATGACCTATGACACAGCCGACCGATTAAGCACCCGACAAGACGGGAACGGAGTCACTACTTACTACGAGTATGACAATTTCGGCCGTCAGACTGAGATGGGCATCCAAAACACTGGCGGGAGTCATACTCCTCTGATCACCAACTATTTTGATGATTATTCAAACCTCACGGCTAACGGACTTGGGCTCAACTCCTCAGGCGGTAGCGATGCTGCATTCCAAAGTGCCAGAGGCATGCTGACGGGTACAAAGATCGCCCAACTGAACACCCCTACCAATGTCAGCTACACCTCTTATTATTATGGTGACCGCGAACGACTGGTACAAAGTCATCAGCAAAACCATCTGGGAGGCTATGAGGATGAGTATTACACTTATAACTTTACTGGTACAACTGCAACTAAGAAACATGTCCATTCAGCCACAGGGCAGGCTACACTTACAGAGCTGTATTCCTACACTTACGATGGGGCCGACCGACTGCTCAACACGACCCACAAACTGAACAATGACACCCCAATGACGCTGAGTGCCAATACCTATGATGCCATAGGCAGACTGTACTCCAAACAAATGATGGGTGGTGATAATATATCGTACACCTACAACGTTCGCAGCTGGCTGACAGGGATTTCAAGCACGAACTTCACAGAAACCATCGCCTATAATTCTACTATAAACGGCCTGACGCCCGGTTACGGGTGCTATGGCGGCGATATTGCCGCCATGCGCTGGAAAACTTCGAACGAAAACTTCACAAGAGGATTCCAGCTCTATTATAACACACTGGGATGGCTTACCCATGCCTATAATTATAAAGATGATGATGAAGTGCACAACTTCTATATAGAATACTATTACGACAAAATGGGCAATATGACTCATTTCTGGCGGGGTGGCTATATCAGTGAGGGATCCTATAACCATATTGACATGCCGGAACTCACACTTAACGGCAATCAGATGACCAGAGTCGATGATTATGACCATGTACTCTATTATCCGTATAACAAGAGTTTTCACTTTGTAGACGCTGCCAGTCAGGATAATGAGTACACCTACGACCAGAATGGAAATATGACGAAAGATTTAAATCGAAAAATTTCGTCAATTCAATATAATTTGCTAAATTTGCCCCAGAATATGACATACTCTAACAACAAGTCGACAACATACGTCTATGATGCGACGGGCAGGAAACTCCAAGTGGAATATGTAAACCCGGCAACGACATTTGACTATTGCGGCAATGTGATATATGTAAATGATAGGCTATATCGAATTCTTGTTGACGGAGGATATATTGAACCCTACGAAGGAGAAATGTATTATAGCTACTATCTGAAAGATCATCAGGGCAACAACCGCGTGGTTGCCTATGATAATGGTATCGTTTCAGAGGTAAACCACTACTATCCATTCGGACTACTCTTCGGTGAGAGTAAGGATCCCGAGACACAAAAGTTCAAATATAACGGCAAGGAATATGACCGAAATCACGGTCTGGATATGTATGACTATGGTGCCCGCTTCTACGATCCTGGCATCTGCCGCTTCACCACCATGGATCCCATGTGCGAGAAATACTATCACCTCAGTCCATACATCTATTGCGGGAATAATCCTGTGAATTATGTGGATCCTGATGGAAAAAATCCAATTTATGATACTCATGGTAATTTTCTTGGAACTGATGATTTGGGGTTAAAAGGAAACTATTATGTAATGGAAAAGAAATATTTTACTCAAGGTATGTCCCATTCTAAAGCAGGTAATTATGCCATTATGGGACAATTAGACCATAAAATAGAAAGTAGAATTAATACACATTATGATAATCTCCCAAATAGACCTGACTATGACGGATTCGTTTCTGTTAGAGAGGGGATTGAATGGGCGAAATCACACCCCAATACATTACAGGACTCCTCGCCAGATAATACACTTTATATTGATACATCACAATTAGATTTTGGTGTATTATCTACATCCGATTTTCCAAAAGTTGGTATTGCTACACGTATAAATCTGTTTAGAAATAAAAATATAATAGAATCACTTGGGAATCCTGTTTTACTTGCTACCGTATATGCATTAGGACAGGTTGATATGATTCTAGAAAATAGAGAACAAGGAACTGTCAGTATAGTAAATAATAGTGCAACTGACTATGATTGGAATGAAGGAGGAGGCTTAAAACGTGATTTCTTCATTCGTATAAATAACAACATTTGGAATATTAATCCGCAGATACATGGGTTTAAAACTTATTATTATGGAACTGGCAGATTAAAGAAATAGTAGAGGAGATGTGGTTATGTATAAAAAGGCTATAACAATAATAATTATAATATTAACAGTTATTGGAATTGCGATAGTTTCTTTTGTCTATTTTTCTGAATGGATATATCCAGAATTCAACGGATCTTATAATCTTGGGGGTGGTTTCTATATGCTTGAATGTGAAAAAGGTCGGAGGATTATTGTCCGGGGATGTAGTTTTGAGGGTAAAACATGCTACGGTGGCATTCAATTAGCCCCTAGTTTGCAAGAACAATACGACAACTTAGGTAATATGACAGAATACACTATAGATGCCAAGTATAGTGAAAGATGGATAATAGTAAAATCATACAACATTTCGAGACAGAAGAATCATTTTTATATCATAGATAAAGATTATAATAAAAGCGCAAGCAAAGGAGGAAAAGAAATAATGCGATTTACAGACAGCACAGAATTTGTGAAAAATTGTAAGTATCGTAAGATAGATTTAAAATGGTAATTAGATTGGAAGGAAAGAGACAGAATGTCGTATTAGGGACAAGACGGTCCTCTCTATCCAGAAGAACAAGATTCTATTTTCAAGATGTTGATAAATGATAAAAAATAAGATTAGTATGAGAAAGTTTTTATTATATATTACATTAACTAGCCTGCCTGGACAAGCTCAAGAAATAAACTTCGAGCAAAACTGGATAGTTGACAGAGATTCATTAGTACAGAGGAAAATGAATCTCAAGGAATTTGATCTTCAGGGGAAAGACCGTACGTGGAGCCTTAAAGGGATAGAGGCTGACAAGAAAGAATACCGTTCGAGGTTTTTGGAAAAGGAGGGAACCGTTATAGGTATGGAACCCTGTAGCCGCATGACCTATGAACAGACAAAGGACGGGCTGAAAGTGACTGCCACGGAAGACAACCTGACTCGTATCAGCTATGATATGCCGGAGGAATGGTTGCACTTCCCGATGAAGCAAGGAGACTCTATCAGGGGTTATTTCCATGGCATCGGGCTCTACTGCGGTGAGTTGTTCATGCGTCGCTTCGGCACTTACCAGACAAAGGCAGACTCAACGGGAAAGCTCATCTTACCTAATGGAGAAACTCTAAACGGCATTATGCGACTTCATACTGAACGCTATGTAAGTGCCGTCTATGGTGACAAAGACATGCTAAGAAAAGGGGTGCCAACCTATACGGTAGATAGTATCATCAAACGAATGGCCGTTGACACATTGATGCTACATGAGAATCATTATCGTTGGTTTGCTGCAGGTTACAGATATCCCATATTAGAAGCTAAGGTCATCACCTTTAAAGATAAGCCGATAGAAGAGCTACTCTTCTATTGCCTTCCCGAAGAACAAGAGCTCTTGGCATCCAACGATGTGAATAAGGAGGTTAGAGAGGCAGTAGCCAGATCTGAGAAGGGAAGTCAGGCTGGTGACGAAACCAAGACACGAGGGGAAAATGGATTCTGCTACGAAATCAGCCAAAATGATTACAGCGTCACCATCCGTTATCAGGCTGACCATTACGAAAAGATCACAGCCTTGTTGACAAATAATCAGGGCATCGTCTATCAACGACTGGAAAAAACGGGGCTGGCAGGATCAGGACAGATTGAATTCAATACCTCAGGACTAAGACGGGGACAGTATATCATCTATATGAATGTGGACGGCACAGGATATGCTGAGAAGTTTAGCGTCAAGTAGTATATATTTATATAAGGTGTACCAGCTGCTCTAACTGTTGGCGGATGTCGTTAAGGCTTCGATGCTGCAGACGGGTGCTGTCGGCATCGAAGTCGTCTATCATTAGGTAGTCGAGGCTATAGGTGTCCTGAAAATAACTGAGAACTGCTAAGAGCACCGACGCATAGACCTCATCGCCATTCTCCAGACGGGAAATGGCCGTCTGGGAGACGTTGAGAGCTCCAGCCAGTTCACTTTGGGTCAACTTCATCCGTTTGCGAAGCAACCGCAACCTTCCACCAAGTATCTTCAAATCTATCATAACCAAAACAGTATCTGTTTCAACACCAGTCGAACAAGTTGAAAAGAAAAAGGCGTGAGTTTCGCCATTATCCTCTCTGGGCATTCGGAAGCCTTCGTCGAACAATGGACAATAGCTCACGCCCGATATGATAGTGGTCTTAATAGACTACAATCAAAGACGTGAGCATTTATCTGTCCATTATCCCCGACTATAATTTTCCGAATTTTAGAGAGAGGATAATCTCTATCAAAATGCTCTGTCGCAACGCTCCTTAGAGCGCACGATTTGGCTGCAAAAATACAACAATTATTTCACTCTACAAAATATATCATGAAAAATTTAGGTTTATCCCGACCATGGCACTTCCCGCAAATCATCATGAAATAAGTCGTACCTTTGCACCCGACAAAAGCGCTAAAGTCACGAAACTGTATGTTAAACCCTTTAATAAAAGAAGTATGTCACTGAAACTGAAACTTGTACAGAACAACAACGACCAGTCTGCTGCCTACGGGAAGTACTTCCCCAGAGTGGACTACGGCAAGATTATCGACATTGAGGGATTGGCCGCTCATATCCACGCCCACCATGCCATCTATCCCGAGGATCTGGTGGAAGGTGTACTGAAGTGCGCTGCCCGTTGCACCAAAGAGCTTATGCTGGAGGGGTACCCTGTGAAGTGGGACGGCGTGGCCATCTTCAAGGCTGGTCTCGACAACAAGGGTGGATTCAGCAATATTAAGGACGCCGTCTTGACCATCGGCGAGAAAGGTTCTACCATCCAGGCCATCAAACTGACCGCCCAGGCCACTGGCACATTCACGAAGAGCGAATTGACGGACAACGGGGAACTGGAATGGAACTCTGAGTGGCGCAGGAAGATTGCCGAAGAGAAGAAGAAGGAGCAAGGGGATACGACAAGCAACAATACCCCTCCGACTGGCAATGATAACACTGGAGAAGGACCTGTGAATAGCGATACAGGTGACGCACCTACAAACCCATAATTCCCTTTACATTAATAATTATTACGTATGAAGAAGAAAGAAACTATCAGATGGATCGTACAGATCATTGCCTCTGTGGCAACTGCCATTCTCACCGCCCTCGGCACAACATCGTGCATGGGATGCTGATTAAAAACGTGTCAGGCCGTCGGCCTGACACGTTTCTTTTGTCCCCTAAATCTGTATCCGATACCACCTCTGAAGACACCAAAGGCCCCCAATCCAAACTCTCCGATGCCGATGACATGACCATTTCCCACCTCGATGCCGAGAATGGCGAGATGAACTGTGGGCAGGAACTTCTTCTCGTAGCTTTTGTCGTAGAAACTCTTCTCCCAACGGAGACTTGGCCCTATGCCCACCTCAGAATAAGTGCGTACCCAGTTCTTCGTGCGCCAATAATAGCGCGCAGAGCCTACGAGCGAGAGGTTCGCCTTTAGCACCTCAATTTCCCAACTCCAGCTGGTTGCGGACAAGTTCGTAATAGGCACCACGCTTGGCAACAAGGTCATTGTGCGTGCCTATCTCGACGACCTTTCCGCTGTCGAGCACCACAATCTGGTCGGCGTTCTTCACCGTTGATAGGCGATGAGCCACAACGACAACCGTTTTGCCCTTGTAGAAGTGTTCCAAATTCTCTGTAATCTGCCGTTCGTTCTTGGCATCAAGCGCATTCGTCGCCTCATCGAGTAAGATGAAGTCAGGATCCTTATATACCGCCCTGGCAATCAGGATGCGCTGCTTCTGTCCTTGGCTTAGTCCTACCCCGTCACGTCCGATCTTCGTATTGAACTTCAGTGGCAGGGCCATGATGAAATCCTTGCAGCAAGCAATCTCCGCAGCCCGCATCAGCCGTTCCTCGTCAATCTCTCCATCGCTCACGGCAATGTTGCGGGCGATGGTCTCGGAGAAAATCACGCCGTCCTGCATCACCACACCGCAGTGATTGTGCCACCACTTGATGTCGTAGAGCGACAGGAACCAACCGCCAAGATTGATGTTGCCTTGCCCATACTCTTCGTAGACGCTGTAATACTTCAGCAGCAACTTGATGATGGTCGACTTGCCGCTACCTGACGCCCCGACAATTGCGGTCACTTTCCCTTCCGGGATTTTAAAGCTCACATCCTGAAGTGTCCATTTCGGGCTATGCGGATCGTATTTGAAATTCACGCCCTGCAGGTCTATCTCCTTTTTGCCATTCTTATACGACTTCCATCGCCAGTCGTCCAGATGGTCTTCCTTTGTCTGGTGTATCTCATTGATGCGCTCCAGAGATATCCTTACATCTTGTAGATTATAAAGGAAGTCCATCAGCTGTGAGATTGGAGCGTTCAGTTGTCCGATGATATACTGAATGGCGAGCATCATGCCTAAAGTCAGCTCTCCGTGGATGACCGCCGTCGCTGCAATGACTGTAATCACGATATTCTTCACCTCATTAATCAGGATGCACCCCGCCTCCTGTTGTTGTTTCAGCCTGAGGCTTTTCGTCTGCACATCGAACAGGTCATGCTGCACCTGCCGCCATTCTTCTGTGCGACGCTGCTCACATGATTGCAGCTTGATTTCCTGCATCGAGGTGATCATCTGGTAAGTCTTATTGTTGTTCTCTGCCTGACGCGCAAACAATTCATAGTCGAGCACTCTTCGCCTTCTCAGGAATAACATCATCCATCCGGCGTAGAGCATGCTCCCAACCAGAAAGATGGCGAATATCAGCGGATTGTACCACCAGAGTACCCCACCAAACGCTATCAGGGTGACAATAGCAAACATCGTGCTCATCGACTGCTGTGTCAGGAAAGTGTTTACCCTGGTGTGGTCGCCCATGCGTTGCATCAGGTCGCCCATCAGCTTTGTGTCGAAAAACGACATGGGCAGCCGCAGCAACTTCACAAAGAAGTCGCTGATGAGTGCGATGTTGATTTTCATGCCGACCTTGAGCAGCAGCCACCGACGGAGGAAGTCCACCGCCGTGCGACTTACAACCAGCATCAGCTGACCTGCCAGGATGAGCCAGATGAAGTCGATGTCACGGTTCTTGATACCTGTGTCAACTATCTGCTGTGTCAGGAACGGCAGCACCAACTGCACCATGCTGCCTAATATCAAGGTCAGGGCAATCATTAATAGCTGACCTTGATACTGGCGGAAATACTTCATCAGGAATCTTATTGAATGATTCTCTTTTCTCATCGGTATATCTTTATGATAAAACTCTTCTGTTGGCTCAAGGAACATGGCCACACCTTTCTCCTCTCCGTCTTCAGTGATACTAACCCAATGACGGCAGAACTCATCAATGCTATAGTTAACCAGCCCCTTGGCAGGATCAGCGATATAGAATTCCCGTCCTTTCTTCACCCGATATAGCACCACAAAATGGCTCTGGCTCCAGTGTAGGATACAAGGCATCGGAGCTTTCGTCAGTTTCTCTACAGACACCTTCGCACTAACCGACTCTATGCCAAGGTTTTCAGACGCCTCGCTGATACCTAACATCGAAACGCCTTCAGTTGTGGCGTGACAAAAGTTCGATACAGCTTCCATGCTATATGTCCTGCCATAATATTGGCAGACCATCTGCAGGCATGCAATACCGCATTGCATAGAGTCGTGTTGATATATAACAGGAAAGGACTTCATCGTCTTTAGTAGCTTTACATCCTCTGAAGTTCGCTTTGTCCTGCCTGGCCTCCCTTGTATTTCGACTTTGAGGGGTTGAAGGTATATACGGCTCTGAGGTAGATGCCACGGGCATGTGGGTTGTTCCATTTTTCATATCTTACCCCATTGGTGGTCAATGACCACCGATCACGATAAGTATCAAACACGTCACTGACATTTCCTGAAAGGTTCCAATTCCCGATTTGCTTCTGTATGGTGACGGAGGAGTTAAAATAAGGCATGCAATATGCGAAGGAGTCGTATTGTGCAGAATTACCCTCCAGGACTACAATCACAGTCCACTGCCTAGGAAGTGAGATGTGGTTATTCCACAGGTAGTTGAATCCTATTCCACAATAGCTTTCACCATTATCATGAAGTATCTGTCCACTAACTCCAATTTGAAAAGACGGCTTCCATATTCCGAAAGTAGGAGAATAAGAAAGATTGGCATCATAGGTCTGCATATCAAGATTCTTGAAATTCGAGATCGAAATAGGCACCTCACCTATTGGCAGATTATAGAAGTGCGAATCATCCTTATGGTATTTGTAGGCAGCGTCAAGAATCAAATCACGATGTTGTATAGTCATAGAGAAGCGATGCGTATAGGTAGGCTTCAATTCCGGATTACCGCCTTCAGCACTGAAACTGTTATTATATTGGACATCATTTCGCAACTGGTAATAACTGGGACGCCTGACAATGGTTCGATAGCTTAGATCAAAATTCGTAAGACCTTTTGAATAGGACAGGGAAAAAGAAGGAAACAGGTTGTTGTAAATCCTGCTGGCGTTGTCCTCATGCCTCCCATTATTCTCGTAATCAAAATCCACATGCTCATACCTCAGTCCTAACGAAGTTGAGATGCTGCCGAAATCTCGTGAATAGGTTAAGAACACATTTTGAGCTTTTTGTTTCGAAATATTTGTCGAGCTGGGGAATATTTGGGCGATTTCATCATTCTTCATTTCATAGTTCTGGTCGCTTTGCGTATTCATGACCTCAAATCCCCATTCTGCCGTTCCTCCAAGCAACTGATGATTGCTCCATGCTTTCAGTGCCCATAATCTGGTTTTGCTCACACTGGAGTTGTTCACTTCCGAAGGAAAACCCTTTCTGGTTTCCCGTTCAGACCCATCTTTGTTGACATTATTATATGCAAAAGTCGCATCAGCGTTTATCTGCCATTTATCTGATATCGTATTCTGAAAGTACGCATTGACCTGATGGTTAGTTGGCTTTGATGCTATATCTGAATTAGCATCAAATACCTCAACCATGCTCCCTTCATGATAGATGACATGATCATCTGTGTAAAAATGCTGACGGCCAGAGAAAGTGCCAGAATACCTCAACCCTATCTGTGATCTTTCGGTAAAATTATAGTTCAAGCCCGACGTTATCATGATGAGTGGATACATCTTTTCCCAAAGCAGGTTTTCACTCTCTATTTTAATTGGCATCTCATTAAACTTGAAGTGATAATAGTCATTTTGATCCTGTTCCCACTGATCCAGATAATAAGTACCATTCAGAAAGACATCCAGTTTTTGGTGGCGATAATTCAGGCTTGCCTGACCCAAGAACTTGTTTTTGCCATTATAGTTGTATTGGGTAAAGATCCGTCCTCCTAACCCTTCTCCCACAGGTCTCTTGGTTGTAATGATAATGACAGCGTCGGCATCGGCAGCATATTTGCTGCCAGGATTCAGTTCTAACTTAACATCCTTGATGTCGCTACTGTTTATCTCCTCCAGTTCTTTGCTATCGCGCATCAGGCGGTTATTGATATATACAAGTGTCTTCTTGTGACCGACTATCTGGAAATTCTCATCTTTCTTCCGTAATAAGGGTAATAGCTTCAAAACATCGTCTGCATTACCAAGCTTACTTAATATGGTATTCTCCACAGGAGCAACCAATGTACCATTTCTCATTTGATAGGCGGGCCGATGGCCTGTGATGACAACATCGCCGACTTTTAGTTCCTCCTCTTTCATTTCAACTGCCATTCCATTTTCTGGCTGAAGATACTGAGTGACATATCCCACGTAACTCACCTTCAGCAGACTCTCCGAGATATTGCAGTCTATGTGGAATCTGCCATTCTCGTCTGTTGTTGTACCCGTCACGTATGTCGAATCTTTTGCCTCTATAACTGATATACTGGCGAACGGAATTGGCTCATGCCTTTCGTCGTACACCATACCGTCAACGACCTGTGCCTTTACACAAGTTGCAACAATTAATAATGAAATTGTAACAAGAATCCGATTCATTCCTAAATGATTTTAATACGCTTTTATCATAAATTCCTTATCTGTGCAAGGAGCTTTCAGCAAGCATTCTTCTAAACACTCTTTATCTGCCATAAAGGTGCATAGGTCATAATGTTTCCCCTCAAACAGATTTTTGTAACGAAGCCATGCACATCCGCCATCACATACTGGATACAGCTTACATTCCTTACATTTAGGATCGTTAAAAATACTAGCATCAAATGTGTATTTACTTAACAGTTCCAAATTTGTCAGACTACAATCTTTAATATTGCCAATTACTTTGTTTGGATGATTGAAATCATTCCAGCATTTGTATAGCTCCCCTTTTGGTCCAATAATGAAAGCACTGTTTCTGCAAGCCATGCATCCTTTATCATTTTTTGAGGGATAAAAATCTACATTAACTCCCTGATCTGCCATTTTCTTATAGAATTCAAATCTCGATTTCCCAAAAAGTGTATTGTAACACATACGCTCATTCCCCTTCCCATCTTCTCTAATGAAGCCTGGGTAGACTAAGACGTTTTTGCCTTTGTATCTTGATTGCATCATTTTTAACATAAGAGGAAAATCCTCTTCATTCTTTTTATTGATATTCACCCGTATGGCTATTTTGAAATCTTCAGGCATCTCTGCTGCCAATCTGTCGACATTTGTCAAAATCTTATCAAAGGTGGGTTGGTGACAATCTTTCAAAAATCGAGTCTTATTATGGTTGTCTTTAAATCCATCAAAAGTAATCTGGATACGGTTGAATCTGTTTTCTTTCATGAAATTTATAATTTCACTATTTATTAAATATCCATTTGTTACGATAGACTGAGATGTAAGTCCGATTTCACACTCTGCCTTGATTCGTGATACTATTCTTTTTATGGTGTTAAATGACAACAATGGTTCGCCACCATACCATGTTATTGACAATTCTTCCGAATCCTTATAGCTATTAATAAATGATATTAAATCTGAAATGACAGATTCAGTCATTAAATGATTCCGTTTATCCCCTTCAAAACAATAGGGACATTCAAAGTTGCAGCCTGTTGTTGGGGCAATTACCAAGTCCAAAGTTTTATAATTGCCTATAGCAGAAAGATATTTAATACGGTCTTTATAATAATATTCATATTTTTTATCCCTATCAACGATAATCTTTTTTTCTTGCAATTCCTCGACAACATTATCGGGTATTGATTCAAAATCGCCATCATATAATGATGTAAAGACACACTTGCTGATTTCAGAAAGGAAACCTGTCTCACTATCATACAAATAATAGTGACCAGCTCTCTCAAACAAGTAAACATAAATTGAAAGTTCCTTATTCATTGTAACACTTTTTAAAGGGGATGCATAGGCATCCCCCAAATCGAAAACTATTTCCCAGTATTGATATTGCAGATTGTACTGGCACAAGTATTCGTCTTGCATTCTGTTTTATCACCAGCACCGCCTTTAAGCAGGTCTAATGAATTGTCACTTAACATCTCTCCTTCATGGAGAACTAACATAAAATTCTTATCCATTTTTCTTTGTTATTATAACTATTGCCTATTCCTAAGGTCTTTCGGCATTCCTCCCCCTTCTTGGCAGTTCGGGCTCTGATATAATCGTTCCGGATTGATTATTTCTACAATGTCACATTAAAGGTTGCAAGAAGCGTGGAACCACTCTTCACTTGAATGACAAACTCCCCACTACCGTAGGTAGACAGAGTGATCGGTACTTGCATGCCTGCAGTGGCATCAATTACTTGGTAATCTACTTCCATGCCATTCTGATAAACCAAAATCTCGGCCTCGTCAATAGCAGAGTTGAATGATACAAAAGCAGTTTCAATACTTTCATCATAAGAAATGAGAGCGTGTGGATAGCGTGCGGGACTCCGATGAATAACCAGATGCTCATCATCACCTTCCATTCCTTTACCATCTCCATCTGGATTAGCATTACTGATAATTGGTGTCATCATCATTCCTCCTAATAGGAGCATCAAAAGATTTCTTTTCTTCATATTAATCAATTTAATTATGTTAATACTTGCCCCTTTTTATGTCATATTAGACAACTTGGAGCGTTTCTGTTTTGCAAAATTAGAAGTAGAAATAAATATATCCAAATTTTATTTTCACTTTTTTAAAATCATTGTTGCATACGGGAATCTACTCTATTTTACTGTAAATCAAAACATTGCAATAATTGCAACAGAATAAGTAAGTAAAAAATGCAGTACTCTTGAAGACAAAAACTTGCTGCAACGTGTGCAACAAAGAAAAAAGGGGGAAAAATTGTGTTTTAAAACTAATTTTTGTACCTTTGCATCGTGAAAAAGAAAATAAGGTCATATATCCAGTTCCTTTTTACACTTGTAGCCATCATGATGATAGGGTGCAAGGGAGAAAGTGTGACTGCTCAGTTAGAACAGATAGACTCTTTGCTGGTTCACGACAAAGTGGATTCGGCTATGGTACGATTGAGAGAGTTCCCGATGGGACAAGTCCGTCATAAGAAAGATTCTGCCTATTATTACCTTTTGTTGGCAGAAGTAGAATACAGGAAATGGATTCCCGCCAAATCTGATAGTGCCATAAACTTTTGTATCAGTTATTATGAGAAGAAGCCTGATAATGAGAAACTCGCCAGGGCATATTATTATAAAGGTGTAACATTATCATCTCATATTGGAATACCACAGACGATTATACTTTTGAAACGGGCAGAAGAATATGCCAAGAAAACAGATAACCGTCTTGTAAAGCACAAAATATATGAAACACTTGCTAATTTTAATGGAGAGTCTCACGAAAATGAGTTGGCTATTGAATACGCCAAGAAAGCATTATCTCTTGCTTTAGAGATGAATGATGAAGAAAAACAAGCTGTAGCTTTGCAATATATGTCCTCTGATTATCTTCATTTAGACAAAAAAGACAGTGCCAATATATGCCTGAACAAGTGCATTTCTCTTCTCAATTCTATGCCTGATGAAGGTAAACCATATATCTATACTAATCTTGGAAGGATATATGAAAAGAAGGATCCTCAGCTTGCAAAGCTATATCTAAAGAAGGCACTTTCTTCCAAAGGTCTGCCTTATGCTTACAAGACTCTATCTATAATATATTATAAGGAAGATAGTGTGGAAAAAGCCAAAGAATTGTGGGCAAAAGCATTGGATAGAACAAAGAACGCACAAAATAGCATTGTCAGAATAGATATCCTCAAGGCTATGCGCCAGCAAAGTGTGGAGCAGAAGGATTTCATGCAGGCCAATGCTTTGGCGGATAGTATTCTCAAGATGCAAGAGCAATTCTATGAAGGACAAAGAAAGGACCAGATTGCAGAGATTCAGGCAAAATACGACAAGGAGACCGCTGTGCGCGACTTGCGAGAGAAGTATATGACTTGGGGGTTAGGGCTTCTGGCGCTGACAACAATCATCGTGACCTTCCTCGGCTATAAGAGCCGTCAAGGCATGAAGGCCAAGAAGGAATTAGCTGAAAGTAAGATCCAATTGGACGCCTATACAAAAAAGGCTGCGGAACTGGAAAGCAGCGGCAAGGCCAGTGCTACAGAGATCAACAAACTGCATGAGAAGATCAATGAGCTGACGCATCGACATTCGGGTATTCTTGCCAAAGGTAAGGAACTCTACGATGACATCGAGGCAGGCGGCACCACCGTGCGCTGGACGAAGGATGACTTCATCAACTGCCTGGAATACTACAAGATGAAAGACCTGCCCTTCGTCAACGAGATGGAAACGGACTACAACCGCCTGTCGCCCAAATACATCTTCTTCGCCATCCTGGAGCACGAAGGCAAGAGCGACGAGGACATCCAGCGCATCATGGGCATCAGCGAGAGCACCCTACGCTCCACCCGCTCACGCATCAACAGCAAGAAGCGATGATCGTTGGCTCCAGGTCTATTTCAAAAATTCTTCAGCCAAAGCATGAATAGCAGGTCTGTGGGGCGTCTGATACCATGATTATCTGTGAGGATACCTTTCTCAACCAGTCCCTTGACTCCAGTCTGAACGCTGCTGGCCGTCTTCAGATTATATCTTGCTATGAAGTCCTGACTGGTAAGCGTCACCTGATTCGGAAATTCCGAGGCAATTGCCAGCAATACCGTCTTCTGTTTTTCTGTGAGTGAGGCGTAACGGTCCTCGAATGTGAAGCGTTTGGAGTCAACTAGGTGGTTCAGAATTTGTCCGTAAACCTTTTCATCAACGCAGCCACCGCGCTCGACCATCGTGAAAGCCTCGTTCATCGAGAGCTGCATATACCAGGTGATGCCTTGGAAGCATTCGTAGAGACGCTCCACCAATGCAGGAGAAACACTTTTGCCATATTTAAGGAACAACTCTTGGCAGAACTTGACATATACGCCTTTTTCAATAGGCAGCAGTTGCATAAACACGACACTGTTGTAAAAAGGACGGGTAGGATTACTAAAGATGCCCTCCAGCAGGTGGCGCTCACTGCCAGCAAAGACAAACTGCGTCTTCTTCAAGTGCTGAATCTTTGTTCTCAAGAGTGCCTCCACGTTGTCTTCCTCAAAGCTTGCTATTTTCTGAAACTCGTCGATGGCCACAATACACACCGAATCGGAAGACTCGAGATAGCCAAGTATCTCATCGAGCGTTACTTCGGGCTGCTGTATCTCACCAAGACCGAAGCCGATTTCTGGGAATCCTGTCACTGCATCATAGGAGAGCGTTGTTTTCAGTGAACGTACCGCCCGCAATAACCGTTCTGTCATCGACTGCTTTCTGGCTATCTTCTTAAACACTTCGCTGGCCAGCAGATAGACCATCTCGCGCAGGTTCTTGCAAGTGTAGATGTCTATCAAGAAAGGCTCGTAGCCATCAGGCAGACTATTGGCAAACACATGCTCTATCAGGCCAGTCTTGCCCAGACGTCTCTCCGACATAATGGCGACGTTGCGTCCGTTTACAATATGGTGGACGAGCATTTCCGACTCCTTCTCCCTGTCGCAG
This sequence comes from uncultured Prevotella sp., assembly GCA_946183415.1. Classification (GTDB taxonomy): domain Bacteria; phylum Bacteroidota; class Bacteroidia; order Bacteroidales; family Bacteroidaceae; genus Prevotella. Next base: position 12,446 of record CAMHAM010000032.1, on the reverse strand, counting down.
AAATAGTCTTTATCCACATACTTTCCTATCACAAATGGATTGTTTAACAACTTCATTTCTCGGCAATTAAGATGATTATGCAAAATTGCATAATGCAAAATTACATAATTCCTTTGGACCTTACAACTTTCTTTCTCTCTGAAGCATACTATTTAATTATTTTTCACAAATAAAGGTCGTTACGGGTCAATTCCCTCAAGCTGCCAAGAAGCGGGAGATCGATCTCTGGGACTATATCAGGGAGAGCGTTTAGAGCCTCCAAACGGGGTGAATGGAGCCTCCAAACAGGGTGAATGGAGTCTCCAAACACCCTAAATGGAACCACAATACTTACTGCTATCAACGGCTTTCTCTGTGGATTGTTCTGCGAATGTTTAATAATATATAAATATGTGAACAATACGTTTACCTCCCCTGTTTTGACAACAAATCCAGATTTGGATTTGCGTACACAGTAGGTTCTGGGCGCAGAGGGGACTGGAACCTTTGCGCCCTTGTCCTCTACTTCCTCATCAGGAATTCCAAAGGACGATCACCAGGCATGCCGCCGCTGACCTTGACTTGGGCAGCACCTGAGATAAAGCGGGTTTCACTTTGGTCATGGACTCGTGCATCCCAAAATCTGGAACTCTTGAAAAACAGATCGCTGATCGTCTCGAAATTCATGACGAGGGGATACTCCTCGAGCGTGCGCACTGTGCCTGTACCCTTAATACGCGTATTGCCGATGCTTCCCCCTTGTGCATCGCTTCCTGGCATCGTCTCCCATGTGATGTGCAGATCATCGGCTGTTATCTCATACTCCATCTGTCCTAAAAACGAATCATAGTCTATAAGGGTTATCTTCTGGTTTGCCAGCAGGGTGTCGCCCTTTTCCTTGGTCATTAACATCAGATGGCTCAGTAGTCCCATGGCTCTCTCCATCGTAGCCGAGGCTGCGCGCTGGGGCTTGTCCTCATAGTTCTTTTCACCATCGTTCTCCTTCCAGCAGCCGACGAGCAAAAGTGAGACCATACACAAATATAACAAATTACGTTTCATATCCTTTCCTGTTGTTGATGTTCTTGACTAAAATCTGTATCCGATACCACCTCTGAAGACACCAAAGGCCCCCAATCCAAACTCTCCGATGCCGATGACATGACCATTTCCCACCTCGATGCCGAGAATGGCGAGATGAACTGTGGGCAGGAACTTCTTCTCGTAGCTTTTGTCGTAGAAACTCTTCTCCCAACGGAGACTTGGCCCTATGCCCACCTCAGAATAAGTGCGTACCCAGTTCTTCGTACGCCAATAATAGCGCGCAGAGCCTACGAGCGAGAGGTTCGTCTCGCGCTCCTCATGGACGGTGCTGCCACTGGCAATATCCTTTCCTTTCTGATAGTAGGTGTGGAAACCTGCCGTCACGCCAAAGGCCCAGTGCTTGGAGTGAAGGTAGCGGTAGTTCACGTCGAAGAGAGGGGGATGGTAGGTCGCTTCTTTGTAATACTGCGCATTGTGGTAGGCATGCGAGCCGTAGCCCCATTTCAGATCGTAGTCGCTGTGGTACGTATTGGGCTTAAAGTCGTTGAGCGACCAGTAGCCGATATCGATACTGAGCAGATGCCGATAATTCGCTTTTTCTTGTGCCTGTGCCTCTTCACTCAGTGTGACTACTATACAAATCAATGATAGTAGAAAAATGCAATGCCTTTTCATGAATTTGCTTTCTTTTTTCGATGGTTCTTTACCTTTATAACTGATAAACCCTGAAACCTTGCAAGATTTCGCAGATTTTTATGATTCTTTAATATTTATTTCATCCTCCGGAACTCTTCAGTGCCATCGAGGCAGGCGGCACCACCGTGCGCTGGACGAAGGATGACTTCATCAACTGCCTGGAATACTACAAGATGAAAGACCTGCCCTTCGTCAACGAGATGGAAACGGACTACAACCGCCTGTCGCCCAAATACATCTTCTTCGCCATCCTGGAGCACGAAGGCAAGAGCGACGAGGACATCCAGCGCATCATGGGCATCAGCGAGAGCACCCTACGCTCCACCCGCTCACGCATCAACAGCAAGAAGCGATGATCGTATGATTTCAGAATAACTAAGAAAAAATCGCTAATTATTTGTAAATATCAAAAGAATTACATATTTTTGCAGCAGAATAACTGTAAGTTATAAAAGTATGGGATACAGTAATCACGACAAGACAGAATGGGTGCTCATTTTCGCATTGGAATTCGGACGCCACTTCGGACTAACGCTCAAGCAGGCGTTTAACTACCTAAGCCGTTTCGGCGGAATCGCTTTTGTTGACGAGCATTACGGTTTTTGCCACACGCAGTCGTTTCAATCAATGATTACCGACATAGCCGAGTATTGCCACAGGAAAGGAGGCTCGCTCTTATGATCCTTTATCACGGCACGAATGTAATCTTTGATGAGATTGACCTCGCGAAGTCTAAGCCCAACAAAGATTTTGGTCAAGGTTTCTATCTTAGCCGTGAATACAGTCAGGCTATGGACATGGCCAAGATAAAAGTGGAACAGTTGGAAAGCGGCACCCCGACAATTTTAACGTTTGAGGCTGATGATAACAAAATGCTTTCTTTAAAAGTGCTGCGCTTCGATAACTATTCAGAAGAATGGGCCAAGTTTATCCTCTTGAACCGCAACAATGCCAGCCGTCAGCCTGCGCACGATTATGACATCGTCATCGGTCCCATTGCAAATGATCGTGTCGGTGTACAGCTTTGGAAATATGAGAACCAAAGCATAGACCTTCCTACTCTCGTCCACAACCTGCGTAACATGAAAGGAATCACTTTCCAGTATTTTTTCGGTACCGAACGTGCCATCAAAATCCTTAAACGGTTATGAGCGAACAAGAACAAATGAAACTCGACATGGTGAAGAATCTCGCCTTGCTTCTGATGAATGACAACCCGCAAATGACCATAGAGCAGGCCCTTGCCACAGTTATCAATTCTGACACTTACTTGCGCCTTCAGCGAGATGTTACGGGTCTCTACCATCAGAGTCCGCGCTATGTATATAGTTTCCTCGACAGCGAGCTGAAAACGGGGAGTATCAAGTAGAACGTTGTGTCAGGAACGGCAGCACCAACTGCCTGGAATACTACAAGATTAAAGACCTGCCCTTCGTCAACGAGATGGAAACGGACTACAACCGCCTGTCGCCCAAATACATCTTCTTCGCCATCCTGGAGCACGAAGGCAAGAGCGACGAGGACATCCAGCGCATCATGGGCATCAGCGAGAGCACCCTACGCTCCACCCGCTCACGCATCAACAGCAAGAAGCGATGATCGGGCGCAGAAGTGCCTGCGCCCCATTGCGCTTGAGTTAACTCACTTCACATTTCTGGTGGATTTTGAAGTTTTTTCGATTCAGGGCGAAGAATTACAAATTTATTTCGTACTTTTGCAGCCGTAAGCGAAAAAAACATGACGGACGAAGAATTTGACATACGCGAAGAACGGTTCTCACAAGGCGAGAAAGACTTTGAGAATGCTCTACGCCCCCTCAGTTTCAGCGACTTCAGCGGACAGAAGAAGGTGGTGGAGAATCTCGAAGTGTTCGTAGAGGCCGCCAAATACCGGGGCGAGCCGCTCGACCATACGCTCTTGCACGGTCCTCCAGGACTGGGCAAGACTACGCTCTCGAACATCATCGCCAACGAGCTGGGCGTGGGCTTCAAGATCACCTCCGGCCCCGTGCTCGACAAGCCGGGCGACCTGGCGGGCATCCTGACTTCGCTGGAGAAGAACGACGTGCTCTTTATCGACGAGATCCACCGCCTGTCGCCTGTCGTGGAGGAGTATCTCTACTCGGCAATGGAAGACTACCGCATCGACATCATGATCGACAAAGGCCCCTCGGCACGCTCGATACAGATTGACCTAAACCCGTTTACGCTGGTGGGAGCCACCACGCGAAGCGGACTGTTGACTGCCCCCCTGAGAGCCCGCTTTGGCATCAATATGCACCTGGAGTATTATGACCCTGAGACGCTGCAGACCATCATCGAGCGCTCGGCAGGTATCCTGGGCGTACCCATCACGGAAGATGCATCGCTCGAGATAGCAGGCCGTAGTCGCGGGACGCCCCGTATCGCCAATGCCCTGCTACGCCGTGTGCGCGACTTTGCCCAGGTGAAAGGTAACGGCAAGATCGACACGAAGATATCGAAGGTGGCACTGACGGCACTGAACATCGACAAATACGGTCTCGACGAGATTGACAACAAGATTCTGCTTACCATCATCGACAAGTTTCGTGGCGGACCCGTGGGTATCACCACCATCGCCACTGCCATCGGTGAGGATGCGGGCACCGTGGAGGAGGTCTACGAGCCCTTCCTCATCATGGAGGGATTCATCAAGCGCACACCGCGTGGACGAATGGTGACGGAGCTGGCCTATAAGCACTTCGGACGAAACCCGTACGGGGGGAATATTATGGAACCAAACCTCTTTGAGTGAGGAGTGAGGAGTGAGGAGTGTGGAGTGAAAAGTGAAAAAATGAAAAGTGAAATGAGGACTGGGATATTTGTGGGGAGTTTTAATCCCTATACCATTGGGCACGATTCGATTGTGCGCCGCGCACTGCCATTGTTCGACCGTCTGGTTATCGGCGTGGTGGGCGATAATGTGCATAAGCCCGATATGCCTTCTGCTGAAGAACGGATGGCTGCCATCCGCGACCTTTATGCTGGCGAGCCGCGCATCGAGGTGAGGTCATACAACGGTCTGGCTATGGACTTCGCCAAAGCTGAGGGCGCCAAGTTTATCGTGAAGGGCGTGCGCAATGCCAGCGACTTCGAATACGAGCAGTGGCAGGCTGACTTCAACCGCCGTCTGGGCGGCATCGAGACGATCCTCCTCTATACTGAGCCTGAACTGGCCAGCATCTCGTCGAGTGCCTTGCGGGAGTTACAGCATTTTGGTGTCGATGTCAGTGCTTATTTACCAAAGAAGAGAGTTTAGAGTTTAAAGATTAGAGATGATTACATATGACACTGAGGGAGTGAAATTCCCTAATATTAAGAGACGGGAGACGTCGAACTGGATTCGTCGGGTGGCTGAATCATACGATAAGAAGATTGGCGAAATAGGCTATATGTTCGTCAACGATGACAAGATTCTCGAGGTGAACAATGAGTATCTCGGCCATGACTACTATACAGACATCATCACCTTCGACTACACGGAGGGTAAGGTCATTAGCGGCGACATTTTCATCTCTGTAGACACTGTCTTCACCAATGCCGACAAATTCGGACGCCCTTACGACGAGGAGCTCCACCGTGTGATCATCCACGGCATCCTGCACCTTTGCGGCCTAAACGACAAAGGGCCCGGCGAGCGTGAGAAGATGGAAGCTGCTGAGAACAAGGCACTGGCCATGCTGTAGCTCTTTCTTCCCCAAGAAAAGAAAAATGGGGGCTCGAAACTGTCACAGCGTCGAACCCCCGGCAAACTTCAAACAACCAAAAAAAGGTTATCGAATAAAGAGCAACTCACGATACTTCGGCAATGGCCAGAGTGAGTCGTCAACAATAAGCTCTAACTTATCAATCTGATAACGTATCTCGTCGAGCTTCGGCTCTACTTTGTCATGGTAGGCAATAGCCTTATCATGCTCGTCCTCGATCTTATTAGCCAACTTGCGGGCGTTCACAAGATCTTCAACACCTTTCTCTATAGCACTGGTACGCTCGGCAATCTCCTCAATGAGTTTGAGGTTGCGCGCATTCAGTTTCTCTGCCTTGTCTATGGAGAAGGCCGATGCGACACTGTCCACATTCTTCAGCAAGGCACTCTGATAACGGGTAGCTACAGGGATGATGTGGTTCATCGAGAGGTCGCCCAAGACACGAGCCTCAATCTGGATCTTCTTCGTATAAGTCTCCCACTTCACCTCGTTGCGGGCCTCAAGCTCCTTCTTCGTCATGACACCCAGGCTCTCGAACATCGCGATACTCTCCGGATCGAGATAACGCTCAAAGATCTTCGGACATGACTTCTCAACATCAAGTCCTCGCTTAGTGGCTTCGATGACCCAATCATCGCTATAGCCGTTGCCGTCGAAGCGGATGGGCTTACAGGTCTTGATGTCCTCGCGCAGCACGTCGATGATGGCGTGGAACTTTGCACTGTGGTCAGTACCAGCGAGTTTCTTCTCAAACTCTGGGATGCGGGCATCCACACGCTTCTTGAAATCAGCCAGAGCCTCAGCCACAGCACTGTTCAGGGCAATCATGGCACTGGCACAGTTGGCCTCAGAACCAACGGCACGGAACTCAAAACGGTTGCCAGTGAAAGCGAATGGCGAGGTACGGTTACGGTCGGTATTGTCGATGAGGAGTTCTGGAATCTCAGGAATATCCATCTTCAAGCCCTGTTTGCCTGCCATAGCCAGGATATCGTCCTTATCTGCCTTTTCGATATGGTCGAGCAATTCGCTGACCTGCTTGCCAAGGAATGAGCTGACGATGGCGGGAGGAGCCTCGTTGGCACCCAGACGATGGGCGTTGGTGGCACTCATGATGGAGGCCTTCAGCAGTCCGTTGTGCTTATAGACACCCATCAAGGTCTCCACAATGAACGTCGCGAAACGAAGGTTTGCCTCAGGCGTCTTGCCAGGTGCATGGAGTAAGACGCCATTGTCAGTACTCAGCGACCAGTTGTTGTGCTTACCGCTACCATTGATACCTGCGAAAGGTTTCTCGTGGAGCAGTACACGGAATCCGTGCTTACGGGCCACACGCTTCATCACCGACATGAGCAGCATATTGTGGTCGACGGCCAGATTGGTCTCCTCGAAGATAGGTGCCAGTTCAAACTGGTTGGGTGCCACCTCGTTATGACGGGTCTTGCAAGGGATACCCAGTTCAAGAGCCTCAATCTCCAGCTCACGCATAAAGGCCGCCACACGTTCAGGGATAGCACCAAAGTAGTGGTCGTCCATCTGCTGGTTCTTGGCAGAGTCGTGACCCATCAAGGTGCGGCCCGTCAACAACAGGTCTGGGCGGGCAGCATAGAGGCCTTCGTCTACGAGGAAGTACTCCTGTTCCCAGCCAAGGTTAGATGTAACCTTCTTGACGGTGGGGTCGAAGTAATGGCATACCTCTGTGGCAGCCACGTTAACAGCATGCAGGGCACGCAGCAAAGGAGCCTTGTAGTCGAGTGCCTCACCGCTATAACTGATAAATACGGTGGGAATACACAGGGTATCGTCGATAATGAACACTGGCGATGTGGGATCCCATGCGGAGTAGCCACGAGCCTCGAAGGTAGAACGGATGCCGCCAGAGGGGAACGAAGAGGCATCGGGCTCCTGCTGAACGAGCAGCTTGCCTGTAAACTCCTCTACCATACCACCCTTGCCATCGTGCTCGATGAAGGAGTCGTGCTTCTCGGCCGTTCCTTCCGTCAGCGGCTGGAACCAGTGTGTATAGTGTGTCACTCCATTCTCGGTAGCCCACTGCTTCATGCCCTCAGCCACAACATCGGCAACCTGACGATCAAGGCGCGCCCCGTTGTCCATCACATCTATCATTGTCTCATAGACGTCCTTCGGCAGATACTTGTACATCTTCTCACGATTAAAGACCTTCTTACCAAAATACTTAGCGGGTCTTTCACTTGGTGTTTTTACGTCGAGCGGCTTTTTCTTGAAGGCCTCTCCGACAACCTGAAATCTTAATGCTTCCATAATTGTGTTTTGTTTAATGTGATTTAGTCCAATTTTCTATTCTCGTTAATGCCTCTGCAGTCGTTTCGTGACTGCCGAAAGCGGTAAAGCGCACATAACCCTCGCCAGATGGTCCAAAGCCGACACCAGGAGTGCACACCACATTGGCACCATAGAGCAGGGCCTCGAAGAACTGCCAGGAGGTGGTGCCGTCGGGTGTCTTCAGCCAGATATACGGTGCATTCTCTCCGCCATAGACCTCGTAGCCCAGACGGCGCAGGGTGGAGAGCATCTTTTGGGCGTTCTCCATATAATAGTCGATGGTAGCCTGTATCTGTTGTTTGCCCTCTGGCGTATAGATGGCCTCAGCAGCACGTTGACTGATATAGCTGGCACCATTGAACTTCGTACACTGACGGCGGTTCCATAGTTGGTGCACAGAGTGGCGCACACCTTCGAAATCGGCCAGCGTCAGGTCTTTGGGCACGATGGTATAGCCACAGCGCACACCCGTGAAACCTGCCGTCTTCGAGTAAGAATGGAACTCGATGGCACACTTCCTGGCACCACGTATCTCATAGATGCTACGGGGTATCTCCGGATCGCGGATATATGCCTGATAGGCTGCATCGTAGAGGATGAGCGCATCGTTCTTCAGCGCGTAGTTCACCCATTTACGCAACTCCTGTTTCGTGATGACCGTACCCGTAGGATTATTGGGGTAGCACAGGTATATCACATCCATGTGGCGATCCTTAGGGATGGATGGGGTGAAACCATTCTCTGCCGTACAAGGCATATAGACTACATTCGTCCAACGGCCATTCTCGAAAGTACCACAACGTCCGATCATCACATTCGAATCGATATACACGGGATATATAGGGTCGGTGACGCCAATGAAGTTATCCCAATGGAGCAGTTCTTGGATATTACCTGTGTCTGATTTTGCACCGTCGTTGATGAACACCTCGTCGATATCAAGATGGATGCTACGTGGCAGGAAATCATTCTTGAGGATGGCCTCGCGCAGGAAAGCGTAGCCCTGCTCAGGACCATACCCATGGAAACCTTCTGCTGTCGCCATCTCATCTGTCGCCTTGTGCATCGCCTCAATGACGGCCGGACAAAGGGGCTGAGTGACGTCACCAATTCCGAGGGAGATGACATCCGCCTTAGGGTGCATCACCTTGAAGGCATTCACCTTCTTGGCGATGTCGGCGAACAAGTAGTTGTTCTGAAGATTCAAGAAATGTACGTTTACTAAAGCCATAGTTTATGTTGTTTGAAGTTTTGCCGTTTCTATTTCCCCGTCGAAGACAAATTCGGCAGGTCCCGTCATATAGACATGATTATCCGACTTGCGCCACTCAATGGTGAGTGTACCGCCATCCATCACAATCCGTGATTTCCGCTCAGCACGACCAGTGAGGACGGCTGCGACAGCAGTTGCACAAGCACCTGTGCCACAAGCCAAGGTGATGCCACTTCCCCGCTCCCATACACGAGTGCGAATACTAGCGTCTTCTTCAATACGGGCAAACTCGATATTGCAGCGCTGAGGAAAGGCAGGGTGATGCTCCAGTATCTTTCCACTCTCACCCACCTGATCGACATCGTCGGTAAAGATGACATAATGAGGATTGCCCATCGATACAAATGTACCACGACCTGTACTACGGGACGCGATAAATTGAGTCGTATTCTCAAACACAGGTTCGAGCATATCCACCGTCACACTCTCAACCATATCATCTTTCAATTGCAAGCTCAAGATTTTGACGCCTGAAAGTGTCAGGAGGCGAATCTCCGTCTTGGTAGTCAGGCCGCGCTCATAAAGGTATTTACCTATACACCTCGATGCATTACCGCACATCATGGCTTCTGAGCCGTCGGCATTGAAGATACGCATAGAGAAATCAGCTTCGGGTACAGGCGACCTGTCAATCAGCACCAGTCCATCGGAGCCGATACCCTTATGGCGATCGCTCCAGGCGATGGCAGCAGCCTGCGGGTCGGCAATGGCATGCTCCATCATATTAATATAGATGTAGTCATTGCCACAACCATGCATCTTGGTGAATCTGATTTTCTCTGTCATATTGCTACCTTTTTTGGAAGTTTGCTATCCTTTTGTAACTAATTTCGGTGCAAAGGTAAACAAAAAGACAGAAAAGGAAAAGGAATTTATGACTTTTTGTTTGTTAATTCCTTCCGTTTCTATCAATTTGTATATTTTTCAGCTCAGATTCATGCCATTTTGCTTACACCTTGCGCTCCTATTCCCTATTTTCGGAGCAAAGTGTTAGTTACGGCCAAGTGAGAAGTGAAAAGTGAGAAGTTATGGTATCTGCCGTTGCTCGTCATTCTGCAACGATTCCATGTGCTGTATAATCTCTTTCGCCGTCATCTGACACACAATTTGGGGGCAAAGATACGAAAAAATCCCTGATTTCCACTAGGATTTCAGGGATTTTATGATGAAGTAAGCTATTTACTACTGACGCTGCAGGTAGGTTGCGACCTTTTGGGCAGTCTGACGACCACTGGCGAGAGCACGGACAACGAGCGAGGCGCCGTTGGCAGAGTCGCCACAGACGAAGACATTGTCTGGGTACTGAGGATGCTCAGGCTTGAGGAATCCCATGGCCAGAAGCACGAGCTCGGCCTTGATAATCTCAGGCTGACCTTTCTCTACCATGATGGGGCGGCCACCCTCTGGATTGGGCTTCCAGTCGATTTCCTGTACCTTCACACCAGTGAGATGACCGTTCTCGCCTAAGAACTCGAGGGTATTGATGTTCCAGCGACGGGTGCAACCCTCCTCGTGGCTTGAAGTGGTCTTAAGCGTGCGCGGCCAGTTAGGCCAGGGATTCTGCGGATCCTCAGGACCTTCCACCGGCTTAGGCATGATCTCAATCTGAGTGACACTCTTACAGCCTTGGCGATGTGCAGTACCTATGCAGTCACTACCCGTGTCGCCACCACCGATGACGAGGACGTCCTTGCCTTTAGCGGTGATGCGCTCGTCCTTACTAAACTCAATGCCAGCGAGCACACGGTTCTGCTGGGAGAGGAGTTCGAGGGCGAAGTGTACGCCCTTGAGTTCACGGCCTGGAGCCTTGAGATCGCGAGCAGTAGGGGTGCCGGTGGCGATGACATAGGCATCATAGGACATCCTAGGATCGCCTGGATTTCCTAGGTCCTCTAGGGCTATGGCACTGCCATAGCGGAATTCGATGCCTTCGGCCTCAAGCAAGGCGATGCGACGGTCGATGATAGCCTTGTTGAGCTTGAAGTTGGGGATTCCGTAACGGAGGAGTCCACCAGCAGCTTCATTCTTCTCGAAGACTGTTACCTCATAGCCCATCAGGTTCAGGTCGTTGGCGGCAGCCAATCCAGCAGGACCGGCACCAACGACAGCCACCTTTTTGCCATTGCGCTTGATATTGGTATGAGGCACGATGTAGCCCTCGCGGAAGGCGGCCTCGATGATGGCGCACTCATCCTCACGGTTGGTGGTAGGCTCGTGGTTAAAACGGTTGAGCACACAGGCTTTCTCACACAATGCAGGGCAGATGCGGCCAGTGAACTCTGGGAAGGGGTTAGTGCTGTTCAATAAGTGATATGCCAACTCCCAGTCGCCCTTATACAGGGCATCGTTCCACTCAGGGGCCTTGTTACCCAGCGGACAAGCCCAGTGGCAGAAAGGCACGCCACAGTCCATACAGCGCGATGCCTGTAGCTTACGTTCGCGGGTGTTGAGTGTCTGCTCCACCTCGCCAAAGTCGTGGATTCTATCGTGAATGGGGCGGTAGCCCGCCTCCTGGCGATGTATCTCTAAAAATGCTTTTGGATTTCCCATCGATTTAAAATTTAATAATTATAAAATTTAAAAATGTAACAATTCATTCCAGCATGATCTCATTTTTACATTATTTCATTTTTACATTTTTACATTTTCCTCAATAGTCGCGCTGGATATCGGCGATTTTCTCGTGTAGGCGTGCCATCTTTTCCTCTTCGAGCACACGTTTGTACTCAATAGGTACTACCTGAATGAAGTCCTCGATATAGCGATGCCAATCGTCGAGCATACGACCTGCGAGTGCCGATCCCGTGTGCAGATAGTGCTGACGAATCAGTTCGAGGAGTTCCTTACGCGATACAGAGTCTTCCACCAATGAGAGTTCCACCATATCCATATTGCAGAAGTAGTCGAACGTATGGCTGGGATCGTACACGTAGGCCACACCACCACTCATACCAGCGGCGAAGTTACGCCCCGTCTTACCCAGAACCACCACGCGACCACCTGTCATATACTCACAGCAATGGTCACCAGCACCTTCAATCACAGCGATGGCACCAGAGTTACGCACGCCAAAGCGTTCGCCCACCTGACCATTAATGTAGAGTTCGCCACCAGTAGCACCATAGAGGCCCGTATTTCCAGCGATGATATTGTCTTCGGCCTTAAAGTCGTCACTACGGCGAGCCGGAGGTAGAATCGAGATACGACCGCCTGAGAGCCCCTTGCCGAAGTAGTCGTTGGTCTCACCCTCTAACCGGATGTCGACACCTTTCACGGCGAAGGCACCAAAGCTCTGACCAGCCGAACCCTTGAACTTGATTTTGATGGTGCCATCGGGCAATCCCTCCTCGCCATACTTCTTGGCGATGACACCACTGAGCATCGTACCCACAGCACGGTCGGTATTCTTGATGGCATAGTCGA
>CAMHAM010000031.1 GCA_946183415.1 uncultured Prevotella sp. | reverse complement strand
AGACTTGGATCAACGGTCCTACTCTGAAGAACTGGGGTATGGAGCTGAATCTGGGCTATCGCCACACAACGGAATACGGTTTCTCGTATGACATTACAGGTAACATCGACTTCTACCGCTCAAAGGTAACATATCTCCCTGAGAATTCAAAGAACTCTTACGAGCACAACGACTATCACAATCTGGCACAGGACGAGAAACCATACGGTTCACTCATCGGTTATGTGGTTGAGGGATTGTATCAGAGTCGTGAGGATGTATTTGCACACGGACAGGCAGGTGCTCGTGTAGGTGGTCTGAAGTATGCCGACCTCAATGGCGACGGTAAGATCAACGAGGCTGACCGTACATGGGTTTACAATCCAGTTCCCAACTTCTCATACGGTATCAATATCAACCTGGCCTATAAGAATTTTGATTTCACTATGTTCTGGCAGGGTGTAGCTGGTGTTGACGTGATTAATAATCAGAAATATCAAACCGACTTCTGGAGCATCACCGATGCTGGTTCTAACAAGGGTGAGCGCCTGATTGATGCTTGGACACCTGCCAACAGCGGTTCAACGATTCCTGCTCTGACCACATCGAATGGTGCCGACGAGGGCCGTATGTCATCATACTTCATTGAGAACGGTTCTTACGCTAAGATGCGTACCCTGCAGTTAGGCTATAAGTTCCCTACTCAACTGGCTAATAAACTGTTGCTCTCAAGTGCCCGTTTATATCTCTCTGGTGATAATCTCCTGCTCATCAAGTCAAGTTCTCTGACCTGTTCAGATCCTGAGAACACAGCATGGGACTATCCTCACACAGCTTCTGTCACATTTGGTGTTCAAGTGGGATTCTAATTTAGTGAAGAGTTAAGCATTAATGCTTGAGTGAAACGAATAATTAAGAGTTAAGAATTAAGAGTTATGAAAAAGATTCAATTATATATCTCGGCTTTGCTGCTTTCGGTATTTGCAGTATCTTGCACCGTTGATGATGTGAAGCCACAAGGCACGCTGGACGAAGAGACAGCATTTTCAAGCCCCGACAAACTGGTTACCGCAGCCTATGCGAAACTGGGTGATGACTGGTATTCATATCCGTTTAACCTCTGGCCATACGGTGATATGAGCGCCGATGACTGCCTGAAAGGTGGCTCCGGTGAGAACGACACGGGTTATCATCCCATGGAGATCTTCACGACGCTGCAGCCTGACCGCGGTGAGTTCGATGAGCTGTGGTATCAGCTCTACAGTGCCATTTCCCGCTGCAACCGTGCTATTGAGGCCATTAATAAGATGGAAACACCCAATGCTCAGCTGTTGGCAGAAGTGAAGTTCTTGCGTGCACACTTCTATTACAAGCTGCAGCAGATGTGGTATGAGGTGCCTTTCATTACCGAAGGTATGAGCAATGCCGATATTGAGGCATGCCCACAGAGCAGCCATGATCAGATCATGCAGCAGATTATCGATGATTTCCAGTATGCTTATGAGAACCTGCCAGAGGCAGCTCCAGGCACCACGGGACGCGCTCACAAGGTAGCAGCCGCTGCCTATCTCGCCAAGTGCTATCTGAACTGGGCTTATGGTGACGGCTATGAGGCCACAACAGGATACAGCCACGTTGATCAGACGAAGATTCAGAAGGTCATCGAGTACACTGAGGTTGTGAAGAACTCACCTTACAACTATCTCGATACTTATGGACACATCTTCCTGCAGGACTATGCTAACTCTGTAGAGAGCATCTTTGCCGTGCAGCACTCCAACAGGGCTGACGACGGAACGAAATTTGGTCGCGCTAACTGGTCGAACATGCTGAATGGCGTATGGGGCATCTGGTCGTGCGGCTGGGATTTCCACAAGCCGTCACAGAATCTGGTTAATGCCTTCAAGACCCGTAACGGTCTGCCGATGGACGATTTCGATGCCGACCACAACGCGATCGTTGTCAACGGTGCCGACTCAAAGTACAAGTACGATCCTCGTCTGTTCCACACTGTAGGTATGCCTACCTATCCTTATAAGTATGAGGCACAGTACACACTGACAAAGGCAAACAGCCGTACACCTAATACTTACGGTTACTACTGCTCAATGAAGGAAGTACCGCAGCGCTCAAAAGGTGAGGACTACGACATGCCCTGGCAGGCATTCGGCGTGAACGACTACGTGCTGCGCTATACCGACGTGATGCTGATGCGCGCTGAGGCTCTGATTGAGAAGGGCGACTTCAACGGTGAGGCTCTCCAGATCATCAACGAAATCCGCGAGCGTGCTAAGCGAGATATCAGCGGCTCATCGCTGATTGGCTATGCAAAGGATCAGTGCGACATCGCGCTATACGGTAACTTCGCAAGTCAGGACGATGCCCGCAAGGCACTGCGCTGGGAGCGCCGCGTAGAGTTGGCTATGGAAGGTCATCGCTTCTTCGACCTTCGTCGTTGGGGTATGCTCTCTTCTACACTCAATAAGTATTTCGAGACCGAGAAGACCGACGAGTACGACTCTCAGACTTACGCTCTGTATTACAAGGACGCCTTCTTCACTGCAGGCAAGAACGAGTACTTCCCTATAGCATCCAACCAGATGAACTATGTACAGGGCCTCTATCATCAGAACAGAGGATACTAATGGTTTAAACATTAAAGATTAAGGATTAAAGATTATGAAAAAGATATATAAACTTATCTGCGCAATCTGCGTCATTTGCGGTTTTACGGCTTGTCAGGATAGAGATCTCCCAGGATCCGGAAACATGATACTGAGCAGTCCTGATGCATCACAGATAACAGGTGCACCAAGTGGCGACAACAATTACGACTATACCCTCACGTGGCCTCAGAGCGCTCAGGGAGCAGTGATGAGTGTGGCTGTCTATAAGAACGGCACTCAGATGCAGAGTCTCACCCCCTGCCCATCAGGTTCCTACACACTGAAGAATCTGGAGACCAACCAGCTCTACGAGTTCCTCTTTAAGTATACGAACGACGATGCTCTCTCTAATGGCGTGATGACCAGCTATACTCGTCCAGGTGCCTCTGCACCCAGTGACCTGAAGTTTGAGCAGATCGACATCAGCGATGATCAGCGCGACATGCAGGTGACATGGACAGCCAGCAGCGATGCCACATCTTACATCCTGAAACTGGTGAATGGTGATGGTAGCAGAGTGATTGAGGAAACAGTCAACGGCACTTCTTATCTGTTGAAGGATGTGGCCATGAAGGAGCGCTGGGAGGCAACCCTGATTGCACAGAACGCTGAGGGCAAGGCCCTGCCTATCTTTGGCTCAGGTAAAGTTGGTGGCAAGATTCCTGCCTTCCTGTCAGAATATCCTACTCCTGAGGAACTCATTGCCAATGGCGATGACGACGAGGCCAGCGCATGGCTGTGGTTCCACGAGAACTATCCAAAGGGCGAATACGTTTACTTCGGCAACATCAACACCGTTGAGGATATTGAGGACTATCGCATGCTCTTCTGGATGCGCGACCTCGAGACCGGTAATGCCGATGACATCTGGAACTTCTCCGACGTAGCCCGTAATGCAGCCCCCTGCATCGAGCAGTATGTAAAGAATGGTGGCAACCTGCTGCTCTGGCAGCACGCCGTTCCCTATATCGGAACCATCAATCGTCTGTCAACATCGATTCTCCGTGGTGTCAGCAATGCCTTCGGCTGCGGTGTCGGCGGTCCTAACGGCGACGTATGGAAGATGGGCGTATGTCTGAACACAGGCTCGTTCTCCAAGGATCTCAGCACACATGCTATCTATGCTGGCATCGAGACAGAGAAACTGAACGACAACTGCTTCAAGGCCATTGCCATGAAGGGTGCCGGATGGACGGAAGACCACAACTGCCTGTTCTTCGATATCCCGACCAAGCTCACTGGTCTCGACAATACCTCTGAGGAATGCTATACCGTTCTGACCGAAGAATATGGTATCTATCCTCTCGGCACTTGGGATTCACAAGTTAATTGGGTTTCTCAGTTGAACGTATGGGAGGCCAAGGGTGCTCCAAAGGCTCCTGATGGATTCCAGAAAGGTGCCGGCACCGTGCTCTGCATCGGTAATGGTGGTTGCGAGTTCTCAATGAAGAACGACGACGGCACACCTGATAAGAGTGCCAACCCCAAGAACAACTCTTGCCAGGGTAATATCCTGAAGCTCGCCAAGAACAGTGTCGAGTATTTGATGTCGATCTAACAAGAAATTATAACAGTAACTATAGTTAGTAGTATTTTGGAGAAAGCGCGGCTTGTGAAGAGTCGCGCTTTTCTTGTTTTCGGAATATCAATGAAAGAGTGGTAAAAAACGTTCATTACATACATTTTTGTTGCAGTGAACGATTTTTGTTATGAATTGAAACATTATTTATCGCCATCAAAAAATATATGTCGTACCTTTGCACCAGAGATTTAAAATTCATACTTCGAGAATTATAGGTTTTTGTTGGTTATTGGTTTTTAGTTATAAGTTAGTAGTTATAGTTAGGTTTTAGATTTAGTTTATTGGAAATAGCGTGGCCCGTGAGGGTCGCGCTTTTTATTTTTTTGTTGTCGGCGATTCCTATTAATTATCGTTCATTGTGTAAATTTTTGTTGCGATGAACGATTTTTGTTATGATTTGAAACATTATTTATAGTAAAATGTGGCTATAAAGGCTAATTTTGCAGCAAAGTTTTACAATCAATAATGAATAGCAAATGAAAAGAACAGTGATTTCAATCGTGGCAGGCCTGCTGATGACAATGACAGCGCAGGCTCAGCCTCAGGTGTTAGGCAAGAGCCACGCCATGCAGCGAGTAGAAGTAAAGAACCACTATCTGCTACTGCCAGTACAGGAGCGCGAAGACAATGCGACGATCAAGGTACTGGCCAACAACCAGCAGGTACAGAAATTCAATGTGCGACTGGCTGTCGACAAGGTTGACTACTATGTACCCCTCGACATCAGCCGATTCGGTTCCGACGAGGTGCTGCTCGATATCTTCTTCCATGGTGACCGTCGTTTTACTGGCGCGATGAAGGATTTCCTCTGCTGGCGTGAAATGAAACAGAGCGATGTGTTTGACACCTCCAACCGCGAGAAATTCCGTCCTGCCTACCATCATACACCTGTCTACGGCTGGATGAACGACCCCAATGGTATGTTCTATAAGGATGGCGTTTACCACCTATATTATCAATATAACCCTTATGGCTCTATGTGGGAGAACATGACGTGGGGACACTCCACCTCTAAGGATCTCATCCACTGGGAGGCTCAGCCCATCGCCATCGAGCCCGATGCGCTTGGTGATATCTTCAGCGGCTCGTGCGTAGTCGACAAGAAGAACAATCGCGTTGTGGCTTTCTACACTTCAGCAGGTGAGAGAAGCCAGATCCAGTCGATGGCCATCTCTACAGACAACGGTCAGACCTTCCAGAAGTATAAGGGCAACCCCGTGCTGGTCAGCAAGGAGCCCGACTTCCGCGATCCCAAATGTTTCTGGAACCCAGAGATCCAGAAGTGGAACCTGATTCTGGCAGTAGGGCAGGAGATGCGTATCTATACCAGCAGCAATCTGACTGATTGGACCTACGAGAGCTCATTCGGCCTCACTGTCGACAAGGCTACAGGCGAAGTGACAGAACTGGGATGTCACGACGGCGTATGGGAGTGCCCTGACTTGGTGAAGCTCCAGGTACGTGGCACCGACAAGCAGAAGTGGATGCTCATCTGCAACATTAACCCTGGTGGTCCCTTCGGCGGTAGTGCTACTCAGTATTTCATCGGTGAGTTCGATGGTCATAAATTCACCTGCGATCATCAGGATACCCGTTGGATGGACTATGGAAAGGATCATTATGCTACCGTTACTTTCGACAACGCCCCCGACGGCCGCAGGATTGCACTGGCATGGATGAGCAACTGGCAGTATGCCAACCAGACTCCTACCAAGCAGTTCCGTTCTGCCAATAGCGTACCTCGCGATCTCGACCTCTTTGAGTATAAAGGTGAGATCTATTGCGGCGTCACCCCTTCTCGTGAGCTGAATGCCATCCGTGGCAAGGCTGTCAGCAAGCTGTCGCCAACATGCGAGGTGGTGGTCGATCTGAAGGGTTCATCAGAACTCGTGTTCTCCAATAATCTGGGTGAGCAGATTGTGATGGCGTATGATGCTGAGAAGGGCTGCTTCTCGATGGACCGCACGAGAAGCTATGCCAGCTTCAGCGAGGCGTTCCCCGCCGTTACCACTGCTCCGACCTATGGTGAGATCAAGCAGCTCCGCATCTTTATCGACAACTGCAGCATGGAGGTCTTCGATGCCGAAGGCAAGATGGCTATGACTAATCTCGTATTCCCCAACGAGCCTTACAACATGCTGAAAGTGAAAGGCGGCAAGGCGACAATCTATGAGATTAAGTAGTTAAGAAGTTAAGTAGTTAAGAATATACAATCATGAGCAAGACAAACAAACTAGCCCTCATTCCTGTGATGTTCTGCTTCTTCGCCATGGGCTTTGTTGACCTGGTGGGCATTGCATCCAACTATGTGAAGGAAGACCTCCAGTTGACTGATAGCGTGGCTAACATCTTCCCGTCATTGGTGTTCTTCTGGTTCCTCATCTTCAGCGTGCCTACAGGTATGCTGATGAATAAGATCGGTCGTAAGAACACCGTACTGCTTTCGCTCGGCGTGACCGTTGTGTCGCTGTTGATGCCCTTGTTTGGCGAGACATTCCCCATTATGCTCTGCGCCTTCTCACTTCTTGGTATTGGTAATGCGCTGATGCAGACATCGCTCAACCCGCTGGTGTCGACGGTGATGGGTGGCGGCAATCTGGCCTCTACACTGACCTTCGGACAGTTTATCAAGGCCATCGCATCATTCCTGGCTCCTTATCTGGCCATGTGGGGTGCTACTCAGGTGCTGCCGTCGTTCGGCTACGACTGGCGCGTACTGTTTATGGTCTACTTCATCGTCGGTATCCTGGCAACAGCCTTGCTGGTTCTCACCCCCATCGAGGAAGAGGTTATCAGCGGCAAGCCCTCCACCTTTGCTGAGTGTATCAAGCTGTTGGGCACGCCTATTGTGCTGCTCTCCTTCTTCGGCATCATGTGCCACGTGGGTATTGATGTGGGTACTAACACGACCGCCCCGAAGATCCTGATGGAGCGACTGGGCCTTACTCTCAACGACGCCGCGTTCGCAACCAGTCTGTATTTCATCTTCCGTACCATCGGCTGTCTCACGGGATCTTTCTTCCTCCGCGTACTGCCTAATCGTACGTTCTTCGTCATCAGCGTCATCATGATGGCACTGTCGATGTGCGGCCTGTTTATCGGTACCGAGAAGTGGATGCTTTACACCGCTATTGCTTTGGTGGGCTACGGCAACTCAAACATCTTCTCCATCTGTTTCGCACAGGCGCTGACTGCTATGCCACAGAAGCAAAACGAGGTTTCCGGCCTAATGATCATGGGATTGTTTGGGGGTACCATCTTCCCGCTTCTGATGGGATTTGCCAGCGATGCCATGGGGCAGGCTGGGGCAGTGGCTGTGATGGCTGTCGGCGTTATCTATCTGTTTACCTATATTAAGAACGTAAAAAACAATTAAGCAATTATGAAAAGATATATCGTAGGCCTCGGAGAGGCATTGTGGGATGTACTTCCCGAAGGAAAGAAACTTGGTGGAGCACCAGCTAACTTCGCTTATCATGCAGCACAGTTCGGCCTGGAGACGATAGCCATAAGCGCGCTTGGCGAGGACGATCTGGCAGAGGAGACTATCGAAGCTCTGAAAGAGCACAACCTGAATTACCTGATGCCACGCGTGCCTTATCCCACTGGAACTGTTCAGGTGACACTCTCGGGTGAGGGCATACCTACTTACGACATCAAGGAGAACGTGGCTTGGGATAATATCCCGTTTAACAGCGAGATGGAGGAGATAGCCAAGAATGCACGTGCCGTTTGTTTCGGATCGTTGGCGCAGCGCAACGTGGTGAGCCGCGAGAACATCCGCAAGTTCCTCGATGCCACTCCCGATGACTGTCTGAAGATCTGTGACATCAACCTGCGTCAGCAGTTCTACTCGAAGGAGATCCTCGAGGATTCGTTCCGCATCTGCAACATTCTGAAGATTAACGACGAAGAGCTGGTAGTCGTTAACCGTATGTTCGGTTACGATGGTCTCGATATGCGTCAGACCTGCGAGAAGATTGTCCAGAACTATCACCTGAAGATGCTCGTGCTGACATGCGGCACCAACGGGTCGTATGTGTTTACCGACGACGGGCTGACCTCCTTCCAGGACACCCCGAAGGTGGAGGTGGCCGACACTGTAGGAGCTGGCGACTCGTTCACTGGTTCGTTCTGCGCATCGATTATTAACGGAAAGCCGGTACAGGAGGCTCACAAGACGGCGGTTCAGGTCAGTGCATACGTATGCACCCAGAACGGCGCCATGCCCGTGATCCCCGCAGAGCTGAAGAAGTAAGAGTATAAAAAATTAGAATTGTTAGCATCCCTCCATGCATGACCATCATGTAGGAGGGGTGCTTTTATGTTTTCGTTAGTTTTTAAATTATTTTTTTTGTTTTTTTTGCATACACTGCATACACTAAGCATCTAACATGCTGATACTCAGCAGATAATATTGGTGTATGCAGTTGATTTTTTAGTGTATGCAAGAATTTGTGCCTACACCGATTGCTTTTATGATAACGGCAATTAATTTCGTGATAATAAGGGGATATTATTTGTCCCAGGGGGTGGGACTAGTTGTCCCATGGCCTGGGACAAAATGTCCCATGGGGTGGGACACGCGCTATTTCTGCCCAAAGACAGAAAAGACATTTGTACTCATGGAGCCTTACACCATTACAAAAGTAGAGTAAGAATGAACTATATTTTTATTACATTTTCGGGCGCAATGGGGTCAGACACTTCTGCGCCCCTGAACTTCGGAGAATGTAAACATAAAGCAATCGGTGTAGGCACAAATTCTTGCATACACTAAATATTCAACTGCATACACCAATATTATCTGCTGAGTATCAGCATGTTAGATACTTGGTGTATGCAGTGTATGCAAAAAGTAATAAAAAAGTATTTTTTAGCGCCCATTATTCATGTTTTGGCTGAAAGATTTACGAATGTTTAAAGAATCATAAAAATCTGCTAAATCTTGCAGTGTTTGACGGTCTTATTAGTTATATAAGTAAAAACCATTTAAATAAAGAAAGCAAATATGGAAAGAAAAAGCATTTTAGTAACCCTGATGTTGCTGGCAGTGGTGCTGTTAGCAGGGTGTAGTAGTGATGATGAAAACAAAAGCCTTGTTGTCTGGGACATATCTCCAGTAGTCTTTCATGTTTTTATCACTGATAGTGAAGGTCATGACCTACTCGATTCCACCTATCATGACAACATCATCAAAGAAGTGACAGCCACCTATCAAGACGAGACCTATCCTCTGACTACAGATCTGGAGTTTTATGATAAGAAATACGGAAAGGCAAGTACAAGAGCCTATCGCCCCACTTTTTACGGACTTCTACTACGTCCTTATTGGAGTCATAAGACTTTTACTAACAACGGCTTTGAAATAACCTTCGGCGAATTCAATGGTACGGAAAACGTTGACAAGCGCGAGATTACTTTAAATATGCCATACAATCAGCAACTGCGCCTGGCATATAAGAACAGTTTCAGGTGGTCAAATGGTGACCCAGACAAAAAGACCGTATTCTATCTTAACGATCAGGAACTGACTGACGAAGCTGGACGCTATGGTTACTTCAATTTCCGCTTTTCCAAAACCAGAGGTTACGAATACATAGCAAGTGAAGTCAAATGAGATCAAGGGGGGCACACTTTGGCTGAAGGATTTCTGAATGTTTAAAGAATCATAAAATTCTGCGAAATCTTGCAAGGTTTACTGAGCTTATCAGTTACATAAAAAGAACCATAGAAAAAGAAAGCAAATTCATGAGAAGACATTGCATTTTCCTATCATTGATTTGTGTAGTGATCGCACTGAGCGCAGAGGCACAGGGAAAAGCGAGTTATCGGCATCTGCTCAGTATCGATATCGGCTACTGGTCGCTCAACGACTTTAAGCCCAATACGTACCACAGCGACTACGATCTGAAATGGGGCTACGGCTCGCATGCCTACCACAATGCGCAGTATTACAAAGAAGCGACCTACCATCCCCCTCTCTTCGACGTGAACTACCGCTACCTTCACTCCAAGCACTGGGCCTTTGGCGTGACGGCAGGTTTCCACACCTACTATCAGAAAGGAAAGGATATTGCCAGTGGCAGCACCGTCCATGAGGAGCGCGAGACGAACCTCTCGCTCGTAGGCTCTGCGCGCTATTATTGGCGTACGAAGAACTGGGTACGCACTTATTCTGAGGTGGGCATAGGGCCAAGTCTCCGTTGGGAGAAGAGTTTCTACGACAAAAGCTACGAGAAGAAGTTCCTGCCCACAGTTCATCTCGCCATTCTCGGCATCGAGGTGGGAAATGGTCATGTCATCGGCATCGGAGAGTTTGGATTGGGGGCCTTTGGTGTCTTCAGAGGTGGTATCGGATACAGATTTTAGTCAAGAACATCAACAACAGGAAAGGATATGAAACGTAATTTGTTATATTTGTGTATGGTCTCACTTTTGCTCGTCGGCTGCTGGAAGGAGAACGATGGTGAAAAGAACTATGAGGACAAGCCCCAGCGCGCAGCCTCGGCTACGATGGAGAGAGCCATGGGACTACTGAGCCATCTGATGTTAATGACCAAGGAAAAGGGCGACACCCTGCTGGCAAACCAGAAGATAACCCTTATAGACTATGATTCGTTTTTAGGACAGATGGAGTATGAGATAACAGCCGATGATCTGCACATCACATGGGAGACGATGCCAGGAAGTGATGCACAAGGGGGAAGCATCGGTAACACGCGTATCAAGGGTACAGGCACTGTGCGCACTCTCGAGGAGTATCCCCTCGTTATGAACTTCGAGACGATTAGCGATCTGCTATTCAAGAGTACCAGATTCTGGGATGCGCGAGTCTATGACCAAAGTGAAACCCGCTTTATCTCGGGCGCGGCCCAAGTCAAGGTCAGTGGCGGCATGCCTGGTGATTCTCCTTTGGAATTCCTGATGAGGAAATAGTGAAATTTCTAAGTATGAACTTATGAAGAAACTATTTATGATTGCAGTCATGGCATTGCTTGGAGGAATGATGACTGCATGTAGCAGTGATCTATATGCATGGTGATACTTGTCTTCTATTGGAAGCTTGTGCCCAAAATGGAGAATAAGGAGGTTATAATAGATAGATTAGTCACATATTCAGAAAGGTAATCAAATCCCTCTACTCCTTCGGCTTGGTGCGGTGGCGGAGGGTGCGAAGGGTCTGTCCCAATGCCTTCATCGCACGTACCTCGTCACAGCTACTCGTGGTGGTAAGGCTCGCCTTTGATGATGGTGCAGGCGCGGTAGACCTGCTCGGTGAAGACGAGGCGTATCATCTGGTGAGAGAAGGTCATCTTGGAGAGGGAAAGCTGTTCGTTGGCACGGGCGTAGACGGCAGGGGAGAAGCCGTATGGGCCTCCGATGACAAAGATGAGTCGGCGGGCGGTGTTGCGCTTCTGCTCCAACCAGCGGGCGAACTCGATACTGCGCAACTCGCGACCATGTTCGTCGAGCAGCACGACGGTATCCGACGCTTGAATCTGTTTCAGGATGAGTTCACCCTCAGCAGCCTTCTGCTGTTCTTCCGAGAGACTTTTCGTGTTCTTGAGTTCGGGAATGGTGACCAGTTCGAAGGGCATGTAGTGGCCGATTCGTTCGACGTAGTCGCTAATGCCTGCCTGGAAATGGCGGTCGGTGGTCTTGCCTACGAGTATCAACAGTGTCTTCATACGCTAATTCCTTTTGATGGTTTCGGTCTCGATGAACTCTTCGAACTGGCTCTTGTAGCCATTGAACACGTTGATGTCGACATCGCCCTGGATGCCAGCTACACGACCATCGGGGCAGAGTTGCCAGAAGGCCAGACGGACATCGGGCTTGTACTCGCTGTAGCGGGCAATCCACACGCGGTAGTCACGTTTCAGGTCAGGCTGTTTCGACAGGTAGTTGTTCACGAACATCTGGTTGACATAGAGGATGGGTTTGACGCCTGTGCTGCGCTCGACGGCCCTGAGCCAGATGCGAATCTGCTGGAACATGCGGTCGGCACCCATCTGCTCGACTTGCGACTTGCTGGGTTCGATGTCGAGCACGGGTGGCAGGTCACCGTCCTTGAAGAGCGTATTACGCAGGAAATGCTGCGCCTGATCAGCCCCTGTGGTGCGCATCGACCAGAAGTGGTAGGCACCAACGCGGATGTCACGCTTGCGGGCCTGGGCATAGTCGCTGGCATAGAACTTGTTGCGGATAGTGGTGCTCTCCGTCGACTTGATGAAGATGAACGAGACGGGATAGTCGGCTGTGCCGCTGACATTATGGCTGCCGCGCTTGCCTACGTGGATGATGCGCAGCTTGTCCCAGTGGATGGGTACGGCCCGTCGCCCCTTGCCGTGCTGGTATTTCGATATGTCGATGCCGTAGATGCGCTCCGTGGTGTAACGCATGCGCTCGCCCATGAAGCGGTTCTTGCTCCATTCGCCAGCTTGGAGCCGCGGCTCCTCGCCATAGGGGTGGAGCAGTTGTACGCCGAAACCCTGGCGGAGGTCGTCGGCAAAGTGGCCTTCCGAGTAGCTGCCGTCAGTGAGGAACATGGCACCATGGCCGTGGGCTTTCAGGCCGGAGAAGTCGCCCACGTAGATGCCAGTGGAGTCTGCCCTCAGCCCTCTCTCGATGGTGTCGGCCTGCCAGGTGGCAACGACGGTTCGCTGCAGCGAGTCGAGGCTCACGACGGTGCCCTTCCGCTGGCGGCCCTGCCAGGTGCCGATGCTCATGGCGGAGAGTACCGGATTGACGCTGACAGTCAGGCGCCGGCCCGAGGCGATGGCGGCCACCATCTCGAAACCTTCATCCTGTACGTCATGGCGGTCGAAATAGTATTTCAGCTCGTCGGCCACTTCTCGTGAAAACCTGAGCGGCGAATCCGTCGTGTCGCAATCCGCAAGCGGGGAGGCCGCTTCTGCCAGGTGCATGCCTACGTGCTTGGGGGCACCAATCAGATAGCTGGCACCCATGAGCACTGCCACACCTATTATAATATATATAAGGATCTGCTTCATCATTTGACGCTGCGAAGATACAACTTTTTTCCGACCTGTCCAAGTTTTCCGTGAATTATTTGGAGGTTTAAGAAATTCTCGCTATTTTTGCAGCAGCATACTAAAACGAACAAGGATATGATAAAGGATTTCAATTTCTATGCGCCGACACGCGTTGTGTTCGGGCGTGAGGCAGAGGAAAAGCTGCCGCAGTTGATTCAACAGTACGGTGGTGGAAAAGTGCTGGTGCACTATGGCGGCGGCAGCGCGCGCCGTTCGGGCCTGCTCGACAAGGTGGAGATGATGCTCACCGATGCAGGTATCAACTTCGTCGAGTTGGGCGGGGTAGTGCCTAACCCGCTGCTCTCAAAGGTAAAGGAAGGTATCGAACTCTGCAGGCGTGAACACGTGAACTTTATCCTCGCCGTGGGCGGAGGATCGGTCATCGACTCGGCAAAGGCCATCGGCTATGGCGTAGGCTATTCTGGCGATGTGTGGGACTTCTGGGATGGCAAAGCTGTGCCTCAGTCGTGCCTGCCTATCGGTGTGATGCTGACAATCCCTGCCGCAGGCTCGGAAATGTCGTCGAGCTGTGTGATCACTAACGATGAGGGAATGCTGAAGCGAGGCGTGAACAGCGACCTCTGCCGTTGTAAGTTCGCCATTATGAACCCCGAGCGTACCTTTACGCTACCATCTTATCAGACGGCTGCCGGATCGACCGACATCATGATGCACACGATGGAGCGCTACTTCTCAAAATACGAGGATGCCATCCTGACCGATGCCATTGCCGAGGCTCTCCTTCGCACGGTGAAAGAGTCCACCCCGGTCGTGCTACAGCATCCGGAGGACTATGAGCATCGCGCTGCCATCATGTGGGCCAGTTCGTTGTCGCATAACGACCTGACGGAGTGTGGCACAGAGAAGGACTTCGCCTGCCATAAGCTGGAGCATGAGCTGAGCGGACTCTTTGGCGTGACGCACGGCGCCGGTCTGGCCGCCATGTGGGGATCGTGGGCCCGCTACGTAAAGGACAGGCATCAGGCCCGTTTCGAGAAGTTCGCCCGCAACGTGATGGGGGTTGAGGGCGCAGTGGCAGGCATTGAGGCCACGGAGGCTTTCTTCCGCTCTATCGGCATGCCCACCAGTATTCCTGAGCTGATAGGCAGAAAGGCGACTGACGAGGAAATCGAGACTATGGTGGAAAAGTGCAGTCGTGGCGGCAAGATAAGCATCGGCGCGATGGAAGTGCTGGCCTCCGAAGACATGCGCGCCGTCTACCGACTGGCGAATGAAAGGTGAAAAAGTAAAAATGTCACTTTTTTGTGCAAAAAAGTGACATTTTATTTGCTTGTTTCAAAAATAATGCTTACTTTTGCCCCCGATTTAAACAATTAGTAAACAGATGAAGAGTCAGAATCTACTTAACGGCCTTATTATTATTCGACTGCAGGGACGCAGCCGGGAGTGATGAGGTGGATGTAGATTAAGCATAAGCATTGGAGATTAATCATAAGATACGAGCCTTTCTCACTTCCGGGTGTGAAAGGCTTTAATATTAATTATACAAGAACAAATGAACGACAGACTTTACATTTTCGACACGACGCTCCGCGACGGGGAACAGGTGCCTGGCTGCCAGTTGAACACCGTAGAGAAGATACAGGTGGCTAAGGCACTCGAACAACTCGGCGTGGATGTGATCGAAGCAGGATTCCCCATCTCGAGTCCTGGCGACTTCAATTCGGTGATAGAGATCTCGAAGGCCGTGACGTGGCCCGTGATCTGTGCACTGACTCGCGCGGTGGAGCGCGACATCGATGTGGCTTTCGATGCGCTGAAATATGCCAAGCATAAGCGTATCCACACAGGTATCGGAACCTCCGATGAGCACATCAAGTACAAATTCAACTCCGACCGTGAGCATATCCTCGAACAGGCCATTGCCGCTACGAGGTATGCTAAGCGCTATGTGGACGACGTGGAGTTCTACTGCGAGGATGCCGGCCGTACCGACAATGAATATCTCGCCCGCGTGGTGGAGGCGGTCATCAAGGCGGGGGCCACGGTGGTGAACATTCCCGACACGACGGGCTACTGCCTGCCGCAGGAATATTTCGAGAAGATCAAATATCTGAAAGAGCATGTCGATGGTATCGACCGCGCCATCATATCGACCCACTGCCATAATGACCTGGGTATGGCTACTGCCAATACACTGAACGGAGTGATTGCGGGTGCCCGACAGGTGGAAGTGACCATCAATGGTATCGGAGAGCGTGCCGGCAATACCTCACTCGAGGAGATTGCCATGATCCTGAAATGTCATAAGTCGCTTGAGATAGATACGAATATCAATACGACGAAGATCTATCCGACCAGTAGGATGGTTTCGAGTCTGATGAACATGCCCGTACAGCCCAATAAGGCCATCGTGGGGCGCAATGCCTTTGCCCACTCCAGCGGCATCCATCAGGACGGTGTGCTGAAGAATGTGCATACCTACGAGATTATGGACCCGAAGGATGTGGGAATCGACGATAACAGCATCGTACTGACAGCACGCAGTGGACGTGCTGCCCTGAAGCACCGTCTGCACGTGAACGGTGTCGACCTTGAGGAGGACAAGCTCGATAAGGTCTATGAGAAGTTCCTGATACTGGCCGACCAGAAGAAGGAGGTGACCGATGCCGATGCCCTGATGCTGGCAGGTGCCGATATGGCAGATACGCACGCCGTACATCTTGACTTCCTGCAGGTAACGACAGGTAAGGGTGTGAAGAGTGTGGCCTCTATCGGTCTTGATATCTCTGGGCAGAAGTTCGAGGCAGCCGCATCAGGCAACGGTCCGGTGGATGCCGCCATCAAGGCGCTGAAGAAGATCATCATGAAGCAGATGACACTGAAGGAGTTTACCATCCAAGCCATCTCGAAGGGATCGGACGATGTGGGTAAGGTACACATGCAGGTGGAGTACGATGGTAGACTCTACTATGGCTTTGGGGCTAATACAGACATTGTGACTGCCTCTGTGGAAGCGTATATAGATTGTATTAACAAGTTTAAGGTTTAGAGATGAATACACTATTTGATAAAATATGGGATAAGCACGTGGTGCAGCAGGTGGAGGACGGTCCTACGCAGCTTTATATAGACCGTCTGTATTGCCACGAGGTGACATCGCCCCAGGCTTTCGAAGGCATGAGGACTAGAGGACTGAAGTGCTTCCGTCCGGAAAAAATCTATTGTATGCCAGACCATAATACACCGACTCACGACCAGGATAAACCAATAGCAGACCCTGTGTCGAAAAAACAGGTGGATATGCTGGCCAAGAATGCAGCCGACTTCGGGCTGACGCACTATGGGATGATGTCGAAAGACAATGGTATCATCCACGTGGTCGGTCCTGAGAAAGGCCTGTCGCTGCCTGGTATGACCATCGTCTGCGGCGATTCGCACACCTCGACGCACGGTGCGATGGGGGCTGTGGCCTTTGGCATCGGCACCTCAGAGGTGGAGATGGTCATGGCCTCACAGTGCATCCTGCAGCAGAAACCGAAATCGATGCGCATCACGATCAATGGTACACTTCGGAAAGGTGTCACCGCCAAGGACGTGGCACTCTACCTGATGGCACAGTTGACCACCAGTGGTGCTACCGGCTACTTTGTGGAGTATGCGGGCGACGTGGTGCGTAACCTCTCTATGGAGGGGCGTCTCACACTCTGTAACCTCTCTATCGAGATGGGTGCAAGGGGTGGTTTTGTGGCTCCCGACGAGACGACGTTCGAGTACCTGAAAGGGCGTGAGTTTGCACCGAAGGGCGAGGCATGGGAAGAGGCTGTCGCCTATTGGAAGACCTTGAAAAGCGGTGAGGATGCCGTGTTTGACAAAGAGTTGATTTTCAATGCGGAAGATATCGAGCCGCGCATCACTTACGGCACCAATCCCGGTATGGGCATCGGTATCTCTGAGTCTATTCCCTCGGTTGGTGACGCTAACTTCGACAAGGCACTGCGCTATATGGGTTTCGAGGCAGGGCAGAAGCTGCTCGGAACGCAAGTAGACTATGTGTTCCTGGGAGCCTGTACCAATGGCCGCATCGAGGATTTCAGGGCTTTCGCCTCAATCGTTAAGGGCCATCAGAAGTCGCCTAAGGTCATCGCCTGGCTCGTCCCCGGCTCATGGGCTGTGGATCGTCAGATCCGTGAAGAAGGGCTTGACAAGATTCTCGCTGAGGCAGGTTTCGAGATACGCCAGCCCGGCTGTTCTGCCTGTCTGGCCATGAACGACGACAAGATACCTGCAGGCAAGCTCTCGGTATCAACCTCTAACCGTAATTTCGAAGGCCGTCAGGGGCCTGGAGCGCGCACAGTCCTGGCATCGCCCTTAGTGGCTGCCGCAGTTGCCATCACAGGTGTCATCACAGATCCGAGGGAGTTCATTTGCTGAGCTGAAAAATAGAAATAGAGTATGAAACAGAAATTTAATGTAATAACGAGTACTTGTGTGCCACTTCCGTTGGAGAATGTGGACACCGACCAGATTATACCGGCACGTTTCCTGAAAGCTACGACGCGCGAGGAGCGCTTCTTCGGTGACAATCTCTTCAGAGACTGGCGCTACCAGGCTGACGGTACGCCTGACCCGGATTTCGTTCTCAACAATCCTGCCTATAGCGGCTGTATCCTCGTGGCGGGCAAGAACTTCGGCTCGGGGTCTTCGCGCGAGCACGCGGCCTGGGCCATTGCCGGCTATGGATTCCGCGTGGTGATCAGTTCGTTCTTTGCTGATATCCATAAGAACAATGAGCTGAACAATTTCGTCCTGCCAGTACAGGTCAGCGAGGATTTCCTCGCAGAGCTCTTTGCCAGCATCAAGGCCGATCCCAAGATGCAGGTGGAAGTGGATCTGCCTAACCAGAATGTTACTAATCTCGCTACGGGGCGCAGTGAACATTTCGATATCAACGGATATAAGAAGCACTGTCTGATAAATGGTCTCGACGATATCGATTTCCTTGTACAGAACCAAGAAAAGACAGAACAATGGGAACAAGCGAACAAATAAACATGTATCAGCGCATACAGCCTTTTGTGGAGATCATGGACTCCACTCTGCGCGACGGTGAGCAGACCAGCGGGGTGAGTTTCCTGCCCCACGAGAAGCTGATCATCGCACGTATGCTGTTGCGCGATCTGAATGTGGATCGTATCGAAGTGGCCTCGGCACGCGTCTCAGAGGGTGAGAAAGAGGCTGTGAGTATGATCTGCCGTTACGCCCAACAGATAGATATGCTCGACAGGGTGGAGGTGCTTGGCTTCGTAGATGGTGGTCAAAGCGTGGACTGGGTTGATTCGTGTGGCTGCAAGACTATCAATCTCCTGGCCAAGGGGTCGTTGCGTCATTGCAAGGAACAGTTGCATAAGACACTTCAGGAACATGTCGACGATATTATGAAAGAGGTGAGATATGCCCGGCAGAAGGGGTTGACAGTGAACCTTTATCTCGAAGACTGGTCGAACGGAATGAAAGACTCGCCCTCGTATGTCTATGGCGTGATGGATCAGCTCTGCGACATCGGCATCCGCAGGTTTATGCTCCCCGATACCTTAGGTATCATGAATCCATTGCAGTGTATCGAGTATTTCCGGAAGATGATTAAGCGATATACAGATACACATTTCGACTTCCATGCCCATAATGACTACGATCTGGCCGTTTCGAACTCGCTGGCTGCCGTACTGAGTGGTGCGAAGGGACTCCATGTGACGGTGAACGGACTGGGAGAGCGCTGTGGCAATGCCCCGTTGTCGAGTGTGCAGGTAATCCTTAAGGATCAGTTCCATGCCAAGACCAATATCATCGAGAACAAGCTGAATGATATTTCCCGTCTGGTGGAGAGCTATAGTGGTATCGCAGTAGCCCCAAACCAACCGATTATCGGCGATAATGTGTTTACACAAGTTGCAGGCGTGCATGCCGATGGAGACAAGAAGAACGGCCTCTATCAGAATGAGTTGGCACCCGAGCGCTTCGGTCGTAAACGCGAGTATGCGTTGGGCAAGAATAGCGGGCGGGCGAATATCGCCAAGAATTTGGAGGAACTGGGACTGGAGCTCACGCCAGAACAGACCAAGCGCGTCACCCAGCGTATTACAGAGTTGGGCGACAAGAAGGAAATCGTGACGCAAGAGGATTTGCCATTCATCGTGAGCGATGTGCTGAAGCATGATGTACAGGAGGATAAGGTAAAACTGGTAAGTTACGTTGTATCAACGGCTTATGGCTTGAAGCCTGGGGCAAACATTAAAGTGGAGATCAACGGTCGGGAGTATGAGGCGAGTGCCACGGGCGACGGTCAGTATGACGCCTTTGTGAAGTCGCTCCGCTATATCTACAAGAAATATCTCGACCGCACATTCCCCATCCTTCAGAATTATGCGGTGACCATTCCTCCCGGTGGACGTACCGATGCCTTGGTTCAGACGGTGATCACCTGGAACGACAACGGACGTATACTCCGTACGCGAGGACTTGATGCCGACCAGACGGAAGCGGCCATCAAGGCAACATTTAAGATGCTGAATATATTTGAAAACGAACAAAGTAATAGTTTATAATATGAAATTGAAAATTGCGATTCTCTCGGGTGATGGTATAGGACCTGAGATTATGAAACAAGGTGTGGCTGTGCTCGATGCTGTTGCTGAGAAGTGCGGACATGAGTTTGAATATGAGGAGGCAATTTGTGGGGCACATGCCATCGACGAAGTGGGCGATCCGTACCCCGACGCTACCCATGAGGTGTGTATGCGTGCTGATGCTGTACTCTTTGCTGCCGTCGGAGATCTGAAGTACGATCATGATCCAACGGCCAAAGTGCGCCCAGAGACAGGTCTTTTGGCCATGCGTAAGAAACTGGGACTCTTCGCCAATGTGCGCCCAGTGGCTACCTTCGACTGCCTGTTACATAAGTCTCCGCTGAAGGATGAATTGATCCGTGGTGCGGACTTCGTCGTGTTGCGCGAGTTGACGGGAGGTATGTATTTCGGAGAGAAATACCAGGATAACGATAAGGCTTACGACACCGACATCTACACCCGTCCAGAGATTGAGCGCATCGTAAAACTCGGTTTCGAGATGGCTATGGAGCGTAACAAACATCTCACCGTCGTCGATAAGGCCAACATTTTGGCATCGTCGCGCCTGTGGCGACAGATTGCCAAGGAGATAGAGCCCCAGTATCCTGAGGTGCGTACAGACTATATGTTTATCGACAATGCCTCGATGCGTGTTCTCACAGAGCCTCGCTTTTTCGATGTCATCGTGACTGAGAACACCTTCGGCGATATCCTTACCGACGAGACGGCCTGTATCACTGGTTCGATGGGACTGCAGCCATCAGCCTCACTTGGAGAGCACACGCCACTCTTCGAACCCGTACACGGTTCATGGCCTCAGGCCGCAGGACAGAACCTTGCCAATCCGTTGGCACAGATTCTCTCGGCTGCCATGCTACTTGAGCATTTCGGTCTGAAGAAAGAGGGAGCGCTTGTTCGAGAAGCCGTAGACGCCTCGCTGGCTGCCAATGTACGTACACCAGAGATTCAGGTCGAAGGCGGTGCCAAGTACGGAACGCGTGAGGTTGGAGAGTGGATTGTCAATTACATCAAGCATGCGTAAGCTGTTATTGATTACCCTATTCATGTGTGGGGTCTGTGTTCAGGCACAGACCCCACGTGAGTGGCGTGACTCGGTGTCGGTATTGATAGAAGCCATCAACAAAGCTCCCAAAAACATTGGACTGCGCCTCTTAAAGGCCGAGGCCAACATCAATCTGCAGCAGTGGGATTATGCCGTGCAGGAGTATGGTTATGTGCTCCGTCTGGATGATCAGAATCTTGCCGCCTTGTTTTTTCGGGCTTTCTGTCATACGCAGTTACGTCATTACGATTTTGCGAAAGTCGACTATGAGACGTTTCTTACCATTAAGCCCGAGCACTTCGAGGCCCACTTAGGACTGGCCCATACCCTGCAGAAACTGGGCAAGAAGACAGATGCTTTTGACGAGTTGAATCGTATCGTCCAACTCTTTCCCGATAGTGCGGATGCCTATGCAGCCCGCGCAGCCTATGAGGCTGAGCAAAAACTTTATGAGGTAGCTGTCTATGACTGGGATGAGGCATTGCGCATTCAGCCGGGGAATGTAGAATATGCCATATCCAAGGTTGATGCCCTGATACGACAAGGACGCCGTCTAGAAGCCCGTGAGCAACTGGACGCCATTGTGCGTCGTGGTACCCCTCGGGGCGCTCTGAAACAGTGGTATGATCAGTTGAAATAATCTTTTAGTGCAGATAGGGATTATAGCGCAGTTCCTCGCCGATGATAGTTTTCGGCCCGTGACCGCTGTATACCACTGTATCTGCCGGCAACTTTGCAATCACGTTTTTCAGACTGTTCATAAGGTCTTCGTACGAACCGCCTTTGAAGTCCGTGCGACCGATGCTCATTCTAAAAAGGGTGTCGCCTGAGAAGACCACCTTTTCTTCCTCACAGTAGAACACCACGCCACCAGGGGTGTGCCCGGGTGTCTTCAGTACCTTTAGTTCATGGCGTCCGAAGTGGATGACCTCATCGGGTTCGAAAAAACGACCAGCTTTTGGGAACTCGCGTCTCAGAGGCGCACCTACGATATCCATGAACTGTTCGTTCAGATCGTTGACCAGATAGTCGTCTTCAGCAGCAATCTCAGCTCTTAGACCGAATGTCTGAAAGATAGTGTCAATGCCAAAGTTATGGTCAAAGTGTCCGTGTGTACAAAGCAGGTGCTTGGGTGTCAGTTCATTTTCTTTGATGTATTGTACAATGGCAGTGCGTTCCTCATCGTAGTATGCGCCGCAGTCGATGATGACGCACTCCTTGGTGTCATCGCTTACTATGTATGTGTTTTCCTGAAGCAGGTTGCACATGAAAATCTTAATTTCGAGCATAATCGTTTTTTGGATTAAACGGGTAAATAGATGACGTGCTTTCCCTTAAACCACTCTTCGGTAAAGAAACTGCTGATGTCGGTGGTCTCTACAATCTTATAGAAGGGACGGAGCTCAGCCTGCAAGTCGCCACCCTTCAGGCAAAGGACACCATTGGGAAGGGCATTCTGTTGCTGCTTCCCGATATTCTTCTTCACAATCTTCAAGAGGTCGGGTAGGGGCATCACCGCACGGCTTACCACAAAGTCGTATTTCCCTTTCTCCTCCTCACCGCGCAGATGTTCTGGCAGACAGTTCTTCAGTCCGATGGCATTCGCTACCTCCTGGGCCACACGGATTTTCTTGCCTGTACCGTCAATCAGTTTGAAGTGGCACTCAGGAAACAGGATGGCCAGGGGAATGCCGGGGAATCCGCCTCCCGTACCGAAGTCAAGGATTGATGTGCCTGGTCTGAAGTTCACAACCTTGGCAATGGATAGTGAGTGGAGCACGTGGTGCTCATATAGGTTATCGATATCTTTGCGTGAGATGACGTTAATCTTTGCGTTCCAGTCACGATACAGACCGTCGAGTGCATCAAACTGTCGTTGTTGTTCATCGCTAATCTGTGGAAAATATGTTCTGATGAGATCTGATGTCATGTCCTTAATAGTCGAAAGTTGTCTTGAGGATTGTTTCAATGTCACTATATGGGATGATGAGTTCTGTCGTCCCTAGGTTGTAAGGTGCTATCTCGTATGGATTATAGATAAAGGTGAGGGTCTCTTCACCGATTATGAAATTCTCAGTAGGGAACATGTCCATCGCGTTGAGATAACCTTTCTCTTTCAGTTCTGCAAGGTCATTCGAACCCGTCTTTTCCTTCAATGCCTTCAGTAACTTTGCTGTCAACTGCTGTTCATATCCTGTGGCAAAGATATCGCCAAGCGTCACATGGCGCCCGGTATTCTTGTCGAAATTCATCGTTAGCAATTGGTTGATGCCATGGGCGGTTCCTTCATAATAATCAATCGTAGCCAGATAAACGATCGTATTCTCATTGCCAGAATTGGTCTCTGTAGTGATGATATAATGATAGTCATACCAAGCCCGTTTTGTCGTGTCTGACCGGTCCTGATTATAGAGCGGCAGGAGCGTGTTTTTGTAATTTAGGATATAGGCATCGGTAAACTGTTTGGCAGCAGCTTCCACAGTGACATCCTGTAGATTGAAAAGACGCTCCACTAGATATTCGTTAATCTTCTGAGCGGCCTCCCCCTTCTTCTGTCTTGCAGACTGGACTTTCAGACTGACGTTGCATTTAGGTGAGAGTTCTTCGTTTGAGAGATTAACAGTCTTTTCCACTGTAATGGTCTCAAACGATACTTCCTCATCATTGCCACTCTTGCAACTTGCAAACAGCCACAAAATCGCAACAATCAAGGTGAAATTCTTTACGTTCATTTTCGTGTTCAGACAATTTTTGGTTACAAAAATACACTAAAATCATGAAAAAAGCAAATTTCTCGTTCAAAATTATTAATTTTGCACCCAAATTTTTAGATATGCAAGAAAAAAAGTTGAAAGCAGTATTGTTCGACCTCGATGGTGTGGTGTTTGATACCGAGCCCCAATACACCATTTTCTGGGGGATGATTTGTCGTCAGTACCATCCTGAGCATCCGGGTCTTGAGTATGAGATTAAAGGCTCGACACTCACTCAGATCTACGACCGTTGGTTCTGTGGCCCTTTGGAGTCGGAGCGTGCTGAAGTCACCCGTCGCCTTGATGCCTATGAGGAGTCCATGCACTATGACTATATTGCTGGCTTCGAAGCCTTGATTGCCGATCTTCATGCCCATGGGGTGAAGACAGCTGTCGTTACCAGTTCGAATATTCCCAAGATGGAAAGTGTCTACCGTTACCAGCCCTCTTTCCACACTCTCTTCGATGCCATATTAACCTCTGAGGATTTTGCGCGCAGCAAACCTGATCCAGATTGTTATCTGCGAGCTGCGAAGCGCTTCGGGGTTGCATCAGAAGAATGTATTGTTTTCGAGGACAGTTTCAATGGCCTGCGTTCAGGTCGTGCTGCTGGCATGAAGGTTGTTGGGGTATCAACCACCAACAGTGCCGAGGCAATTGCACCTTATTCAGATATACAGGTAGGCAATTATCTCAACATAAACTACGCTACACTTATTACGTTATTATAAAAATGAATTCCCAGAATACGCCCGTACATATCCGTCTCTGGCATCGTGACTTCTGGCTGATGGCTATCGCTAACACATTGCTGACGACAGCTGTCTATATGCTGGTGCCTACGATGCCTCGTTGGCTGATAGACGTGCAAGGTTTTTCGACTACTGAAGCTGCCCTGTCGATGGCTGCCTTTGGTGCTGGTCTTTTTTCATTTGGACTTTTCGTGTCTTTTCTCGTTCAGTATTTCAGGCGGAATCATGTTTGTATATGGTCTATCGCTTTGATGGCGGCACTCATCTTCTCGCTCTATTATTATGATACGCAGTTCTGTCAGTTTGTAGAGTTCCCTCTTATTATTCTACAACGTTTTCTGTTGGGAGCCTTCTTTGGGCTTGCACAGATGGTACTTACAAGCACACTGATCATCGATACCTGTGAGAGTTACCAGCGCACGGAGGCCAATCACTCGGCTGCCTGGTTTGGTCGCTTTGCTCTCTCTCTCGGTCCTTTGGCAGGTCTGTTACTGTGCCGTCTTTTTAATTTCGATGCAGTGTTACTGGCTGCTGCAGGCAGTTTGGCCTTTTCACTATTACTGATTATGCTGGTGTCGTTTCCATTTAGGGCTCCTTTAGATAATATCACAACGACTAGTCTCGACCGTTTCTTCCTGCCACATGGCTTTCCTCTGTTTGTGAATCTCCAGTTGGTCATGTTGGCTGTAGGTATTCTGTTCTCAACAGCACTTTCAGAACTCTTCTTCTCGATGATGATGGCAGGCTTCCTCTTGGCTATTCTGTCGCAGCGTTTTGTATTCCGCGACGCAGAATTGAAAAGTGAGGTGGTGACTGGACTTATCCTCATCGCTGCTGCCCTATTGATGATGGTGACGCGCACTCAGCAAATTGTAGACTTTTTCGCACCACTATTTATTGGTTTCGGCACGGGTATTATAGGCTCTCGCTTCCTGCTGTTCTTCATTAAACTAAGTCGTCACTGTCAGCGTGGCACGTCGCAGAGTACCTTTATGCTCGGGTGGGAGAGTGGTATCGCCTGGGGACTTGGTATTGGAATAGCTTTCTTCTATGGTGACAGCAAGTCTGCTCTAATTGTTTCGCTCGCCTTGATTGCTGTTGCTCTCCTGATGTATCATTTTACGCACAATTGGTTTGCAAAACATAAGAACAGATAGCAAATAAAAATCCCGCCAATTTGGCGGGATTTATTATTTGCATGGAATCTTGTCGATTCTCTTCTGATGGCGTCCCCCTTCAAACTCAGTCGTGAAGTACTCGTCCATAATCTTTCGGGCCATGTCTTCATCAATGAAGCGTCCGGGCATTACCAATACGTTGGCATTGTTATGCTGACGGATGAGGTGGGCTATCTCGGGAATCCAGCAAAGACCGGCACGGATGCTCTGATGTTTGTTGAGTGTCATGTTGATGCCCTCACCAGAACCGCAGATAGCGATACCAGGGAATACCTCACCCTGCTCAATCCCCTCTGCCAAAGCGTGACCGAAATCACTGTAGTCGCATGAGTCCTCGTTGTAAGTGCCATAATCCTTATAGGCGTAGCCTTTCTCATCGAGGTACTTCTTAACGAATTGTTTTAAAGCAAAGCCAGCGTGGTCGGATGCTAAACCAATTACTTTGATATCCATATTTATTATGTTTATATTTATCCAAGAAGGGCTTTAACCTGCTTGTAAACATTCTCTCCGGTGAAGCCGAGCTTCTCGTCGAGTACCTTATAAGGAGCAGAGAAACCGAAGCTCTCAAGTCCCCAAACAGTACCGTCAGCACCTACCAGACCTTCGAGGTTGACAGGCAGACCTGCGGTGAGACCGAACTTCTTCTTACCAGCTGGGAGCACACTCTGCTGATACTCCTTGCTCTGGCTGCGGAACAGACCCTCTGAAGGAACGCTGACTACACGCGTCTTGATACCATCGGCAGCCAAAAGCTTAGCACCAGCCTCGAGGGTTGAAACCTCAGAACCAGAAGCCAACAGGATGACGTCGTAGTTTTCATCAGAGCCAGCTACAACGTAAGCACCCTTGGTAGCCTGAGTGTAGTCATTGCCTTCAGGCAACATTTCGATGTTCTGGCGAGAGAAGATAAGAGCTGTAGGCGTGTCGATGTTTTCCATAGCCATGCGCCAGCAAACGGTGGTTTCCTCGGCATCGGCAGGACGGACAACGAGTACAGAGTTCTTGCCGTGGTGGTTCTTCAGTTTTTCCATCAGACGGATCTGTGCCTCCTGCTCTACAGGCTCGTGGGTAGGACCGTCCTCACCAACGCGGAAGGCATCATGGGTCCATATGAACTTCACGGGCAACTCCATGAGGGCTGCCATACGTACGGCGGGCTTCATGTAGTCTGAGAATACAAAGAAGGTACCGCAAGCGGGGATGACACCACCGTGCAGAGCCATACCGATACAGCAGCAAGCCATAGTGAGCTCAGCCACACCAGCCTCGAAGAATGCACCAGAGAAATCACCGCGAACGATGTCCTTGGTCTTCTTGAGGAAGCCATTGGTGTTATCTGAGTTCGAGAGGTCGGCAGATGCACAGATCATGTTAGGCACCTGCTCAGCGAGCTGACCGAGAACAGCTGCAGATGCACTACGAGTAGCACAACCAGCCTTCTGCTCAACCTTGCTCCAGTCGATTTTCGGAGCCTTGCCGCTGAACCATTCCTCGAGCTGGGCTGCTTTCTCAGGATTAGCCTTAGCCCATTCTGCCTTTGCAGCGTAACGCTCAGCCACAATCTTCTTCAGTTCTTCAGCGCGCTTAGCATACAGTTCCTTCACCTCTGGAAAGATCTGGAACGGGTTCTCAGGATCAGCACCCAGGTTCTTCATCGTGTTGATGTAAGCGTCGCCCCCGAGAGGAGCACCATGAGTAGCGCAGTTGCTCTCATAGCTACTGTTATCAGCCTTGCGGGCACCCTTACCCATGACACAATGACCTATAATGAGTGAAGGACGCTCCTTCTCTGTCTGTGCTTTCTTGATGGCCTCACGAATCTGATCAACGTCGTTACCGTCAATCTTCTGTACGTACCAACCCCAAGCCTCATACTTCTTGGCAGTGTCCTCGCTGGTCACTACCTCGGTCTTGGTAGACAGCTGGATATCGTTTGCGTCGTAGAACATGATAAGGTTGTCAAGTCCCAGGTTACCGGCAATACGACCAGCACCCTGTGAGATCTCCTCCTGTACGCCACCGTCGCTGATGTAGGCATAGATGGTCTGGTTCATCACGTCGCCCAGACGAGCCTTCAGGAACTTAGCTGCGATAGCTGCGCCAACGGCAAAGGTATGTCCCTGTCCAAGCGGACCAGACGTGTTCTCAATGCCACGCTCAATCTCGCGCTCGGGGTGACCAGGTGTTACTGAACCCCACTGACGCAAGTTTTTCAGATCCTCGAGTGTGTATTTGCCGATGAGGCATAACTGGCTGTAAAGCATAGGAGCCATGTGTCCAGGATCGAGGAAGAAACGGTCGCGACCCTCCCATGCGGGATTCTCGGGATCGTAAACCAAAAACTCGCTGTACAAGGTGTTGATGAAATCAGCACCACCCATAGCACCACCGGGGTGACCCGATTTTGCTTTCTCAACCATAGATGCAGCAAGGATACGAATATTATCCGCTGCCATGTTCATAACTTTGTTGTCGTTCATAATGAATAAATTAGTGATAAGTATAAAATATGCGGGCAAAATTACAAAAAAAATCCGAAACCATCTTAAGTTTCGGATTAATTATCGTTAATTCTTAATTAGCTCCAGCATATTTATACCTTATTATAATTTAAATAGTTCCTCAATATTTGTTGAGGTGGACATTTTCCCATTTTAGACGGTCTTCAGCCTGTGGTTTGCGTTCATCAGTCCAGTGACCCAGGGCGAGGATACAGAGGCAGTTCATATTGCCGGGAATATCGAGCACACCACGTATTACCTCATCGGCAGGGGTGCCGTCGTCGAGTCCGCGTCCGCGCATTTGGATCCAACACGAACCTAATCCCAGGTCTTCGGCCTGATACTGCATGGAGATGGCAGCGATAGAACCATCCTCCACCCAACAGTCGTTCTGCATGGGGTCGCCTAACACGACGATAGCCACAGGGGCATCTTTGAGGAATTGTGAACCGAGATTCTTGGCATCAGCGAGCTTCTGGAGGTCAAGTTTATCGTCTACTACGACAAACTGCCAGGCGCGCTGACTCTTCGATGTGGGTGACATGAGGGCGGCCCGGAGGATGAGTTTCAAGTCATCAGGGTCAATTTCCTCCGTGGTGAACTTACGGTGGCTGCGGCGCGTTTGCGCCAGAGTCTTGAAATCTGTCATTGCTATAATTGATTTAAAAATTCGTAGATTCTCTGTACGGGCAAGCCCATGACATTGTAATAGCTGCCATGCAGACCAGTGACACCTATATAACCTATCCATTCCTGGATGCCATAGGCACCAGCCTTGTCGAAAGGCTTGTAATGCGAGACGTAATATTGAATCTCATCGTCGGTGAGAGTCTTGAAGGTGACATCGGTTGTGACATCAAAACGACGTTCCTGCGTGGCAGTTAACATACAGACACCCGTTGTGACCTGATGGGTACGCCCGCTGAGTTTGTGGAGCATGCGTATAGCATCAGCCTCGTCGATAGGTTTACCCAGTATCTCATGATTGACAATAACAACGGTATCGGCCGTTATAATCAATTCATTATCAGAAATATAATCCTTATATGCTTCAGCTTTTTTGCTGGCTATATAGAGAGCGGTTTTCGACACAGGGAGGTCGGCTGGAAAAGACTCATCGATGTCCGAAAGTACGCGCACCTCAAAAGGAATGCCGAGACCTGCTAACAGCTCGCGCCGACGTGGAGAATTGCTTGCAAGAATAAGTTTGTAGTCTACCATCCGAATGCAGTTTTATCCATTATCCATTTGCCTTGGGCGCGGAGAGTCTGTTCGATGACATCACGCCCACAACCATGTCCGCCGATACGGTCGCTGACATAGATACTGACATTTTTGATTTCTGTACAGGCATCCTTGGGACACACAGGGCAGCCCACACGGCGCATGATCTCAAGATCAGGGATATCGTCACCCATATACATGACTTCTTCGTCGCTAAAACCATATTTCTTGAGGAAGGCTTCGTAGGTCTCAATCTTTACGGCGCATCCCACGTAGATATCCTCGACACCTAACCCTTCGTAGCGCACACGTACACTCCGTGTCTTGGCACCTGTGAGGATAGCTATGCGCAGGCCGAGTTTCATGGCCAACTGGATGGCATAACCATCCTTGATATTCACTGTACGCAAAGGCTCACCTTCAGATGACATGGTGATGGTCTCAGAACTCAACACACCGTCGACATCAAAGATAATAGCCCGTATCTTGTTCAAATCATAATTGATCATATTAGTTTATTTAATGTTAGCGAGGAATAATTCTGCCCGTTCAAGATCCTCGGGAGTGTCAATACCGACAGTCTCAACATCGGTCAGTCCAACACGGATACGATAACCATTTTGTAGCCAGCGAAGTTGTTCAAGGCTCTCAGCTTTTTCAAGACTGCTCTGGGGCAGGCGAGTTACCTCGGCTAGTACATTGCGGCGATATGCATAGACACCCAAATGTTTGAGAAAGGGGTAGTGATCGAACCACTCATGTTCGCCTACACCACGAATAAATGGGATGACAGAACGGCTGAAATAGAGGGCGAAGCCACGAACGTCAGTGACGATCTTCGGGGAATTAGGGTTCATGACAGCCTCAAGACTCTCGAAAGGTTTGCCCAGAGTGCCAATTTGTGTTGAGGCATCGTCGAAGAGATGCATCAGGGTTTCAACCTGTGAGGGCTGGATGAAGGGTTCGTCGCCTTGCACATTGATGATGACGTCGGCATCGGTAGCTGTCTTTTCAACAGCCTCCTGAATACGATCGGTACCGCTCTTATGGTCAGAACGAGTCATTACGGCACGACCGCCAAAAGCCTCGACTGCAGTAAAAATGCGCTCGTCGTCGGTTGCGACATAAACCTCAGGCAGGATACTGCTCACCTGCTCGTAAACCCTCTGAATGACAGTCTTTCCGCCGAGAACTGCCAGCGGCTTACCCGGAAAGCGTGTCGACGCATAACGGGCTGGAATAATGGCGATATATTTCATACAGGGTACAAAGGTAATAAATAATCGGAAATAAACGTTAATAAGTCTGAGAAAAATTTGATATCTCAGAAAATGTGTGTAAATTTGCATTCTCAATGTAACGCAAATTATCAAATGAAGACATATATTTTTTCAATGATCATAGCATTGCTCCCGCTGACAGCAGGGGCGCAGAAGATAACTCTTGGCTCAGCCACGACGAAAGACGGTGGCGAATACCAGGGTGAGATGATGGCTGGTAAGCCTCATGGTAAAGGCAAAACTATATATAAGAATGGTAATGTGTATGAAGGTGAGTACGTCAAGGGCAAGCGTCAGGGGTACGGCATCTATACATTCTACGACGGTGAGAAGTATGAGGGTGAGTGGTTTCAGGACCAGCAGCATGGCAAAGGTATCTACTATTTCTCAAATAATAACCGTTACGACGGGCTTTGGTTCCGTGACTATCAGCATGGTCATGGTGTGATGTATTATTTCAACGGTGACAAGTACGACGGTGAGTGGAAACAAGACAAACGTTCAGGCAAAGGACTCTACACCTTCGCAGGCGGTGCTTTCTATAAGGGAGACTGGCAGAACGACAAGAAGAATGGCAAGGGGTTCTACGATTGGGGCGACGGATCTACATACGATGGTGAGTGGAAAGATAACCTGCGATCGGGAAAAGGTATCTTCAAGTATGCTGATGGTGACAGTTATATAGGACAGTGGCTGGATGACGAGATGGATGGACGTGGTATCTATAAGTTTCAGAATGGTGACGTTTACGAGGGGGACTATGTTCGTGGAGAGCGCACTGGATCGGGTATCTTTAAATATGCCAATGGTGACAAGTATACAGGACAATTCCAGAACGGTGACAAGCATGGACAGGGTACCTTTATCTGGAAGAACGGTGACACTTATGTGGGACAATGGAAGACTGACAAGCAAGACGGTCGCGGAAAACTCACCAAGAAGAGTGGCGACATAATAGAGGGACTGTTCAAGGCTGGTCAGCCTCACGGTGAGTGCGTTGTGCGCTTTGCTGACGGCTCGAAATTTAAAGGCCAGTTTAAGAATGGTCGCAGGAATGGAACAGCTATCGAGGAAGACCGAGAAGGGAACCGATTTGAGGGAACCTACGTTGACGATCAGCGTGACGGGCGCTTTGTTGAAAAAGACCGTAACGGTAACATTACAGCACAAGGTACCTATGTACGAGGTCACCGGCAGGTAAGAAGAGACAACTGAGGAATGACAATTTTCAACTAATCTAAAATAGAACAATTATGATTATCGACACAATCGACAATTTGGGCAAATACGTGGCACTGAACCCGTTGTTTGCCGACGTAGTAGAGTTTTTGAAGACTAACGACCTGCAGACGATGGAAGCAGGAAAGTATCCTATCAAGGACAAAGACCTGTTCTTGAATCTGTCGTTGGCTAAGCAGCGCACAAAAGACACAGCCATTCTGGAGACTCATATCAATATGATTGACATCCAGATCCCTATCACCTGTGCGGAGACATTTGGTTACACACCATTGGAAGACCTTCCCGACTTTGAATATAATGTCGAGAAGGACATCACAAAAT
The DNA here is from genome assembly GCA_946183415.1 of uncultured Prevotella sp. Lineage (GTDB taxonomy): Bacteria > Bacteroidota > Bacteroidia > Bacteroidales > Bacteroidaceae > Prevotella. Next base: position 1,623 of record CAMHAM010000031.1, on the reverse strand, counting down.
ACGGTGATACAAAGGCTCAGACCTATGTGACCGTGAATCCTGGACAGATGGCCATCTTTTTCCCACAGGATGGTCATGCCCCTTGTATCATTGAAAAGGAGGAAATCAAAAAAGCGATATTCAAAGTAAAAGCGTAAGATATGGCAAAGAAAGAAACAACAGCAAAGAAGTCTGACACCAAGAAGGTTGCAGCTCCTGTTAAGAAGGCGACAGCCAAGAAGACTACGGCAAAAAAAGTAGTTGCAAAGAAAGTTGAGAAGATTGTAGACCAGACAGAGCCCCAACATATAGGGCTGGTGAGAAACGACTCATGGCTGGAGCCTTTCGAAGGCGCGATTCGTGGACGTCATGACCACGCAGTATGGAAGATTAACCAGCTGACGCAAAATGGCAAGAAAAAACTTTCGGATTTTGCCACTGGTCATCTGTATTTCGGACTTCACAAACTCTCTAAGGGGTGGGTGTTCCGTGAGTGGGCACCTAATGCCACTGACATTTACCTGATTGGTGATTTCAATAATTGGCAAGAAGACGAGAAGTATCGCTGTAAGCGCATTGAAGGAACAGGAAACTGGGAACTTAAACTCTCAGAGAAGGCCTTGAAACACGGTCAGCTGTACAAAATGAAGGTAAAGTGGAACGGTGGGGAAGGTGAGCGTATCCCTGCATGGTGTCAGCGTGTAGTACAGGATGATCAGACAAAGATATTCTCAGCTCAGGTTTGGAACCCGGAGAAACCCTATGAGTGGAAAAAGAAGAACTTTAAGCCTAAGAAGAATCCGCTGCTCATCTATGAGTGCCATGTAGGTATGGCACAGGATGCCGAGAAGGTGGGTACCTATACTGAGTTTAAGGACAATGTTCTGCCACGTATTATCAAGGATGGTTATAACTGTATCCAAGTGATGGCTATTCAGGAACACCCCTATTATGGGTCGTTCGGTTACCATGTGTCGAGTTTCTTTGCTCCCAGCAGTCGCTTCGGTACACCAGAAGAGTTGAAAGAACTCATTGATACTGCTCATAAGAATGGTATTGCAGTGATTATGGATATCGTTCACTCACACGCTGTCAAGAATGAGGTGGAAGGTCTGGGCAATCTCGCAGGAGATCCTAATCAGTTCTTCTATCCCGGAGACCGTCATGAGCACCCAGCATGGGATTCACTTTGCTTCGACTATGGTAAGGACGATGTTCTCCACTTCCTGCTTTCGAACTGTAAGTACTGGCTTGAGGAGTTTAAGTTCGACGGTTTCCGTTTTGATGGCGTAACATCGATGCTATATTACTCACACGGACTGGGTGAGGCCTTTGGAGGCTATGGTGACTACTTTAACGGTCATGAGGATGATAACGCCATCTGTTATCTGACACTTGCAAATTGTCTGATCCACGAGGTGAACCCTGATGCTATCACGATTGCTGAGGAGGTTTCAGGTATGCCAGGACTGGCCGCAAAGTTCGAGGATGGTGGCTACGGCTTCGACTATCGTATGGCCATGAATATCCCCGACTACTGGATTAAGACAATTAAGGAGGTACGCGATGAGGATATCAACGTGTGCTCAATCTTCTGGGAGGTCAAGAACCGTCGCCCCGACGAGAAGACTATCTCTTATTGCG